>JAADGU010000016.1 GCA_013152195.1 Nitrospirota bacterium | reverse complement strand
GTAATCTGCGGACTAAATTCTGTACCCTTCACGAGGGTCTTCAGCACCTTCAGAGGCTGCTCGCCACAATCTGCCTGGTCTCCTCTGCAACGAGATGACAATTGATCCTGATACTTCCGGCATGAACGATCTTTGTCTCAGAAGCCTTTTTTGCCTTGGTACATAGCCTCCTGAGCACATCAAAACGCTGGCCATAATAGAGGTAATGGAAAATATCATTACAATCCGAGGAGGTAAAGGGCCTCAGGTCGTCATCACTCAGACCGAGTGTTTTCAGGAGAAAAAAGACCTCTCCCCTTGCCGGTCTTCCCTCTTTCCAGAGGGCAAGGCAGAGCATCCATTCCCAGCCACCCGAGACATGTATCTTCAGGGCCCCGTCACTTGCAGATTTCTGTAATGCATCGAAAAGTCCTTCCTCAACAACCTGATAGGCCCCATCGTCAAAACAGAATAATGCCTTATGGGCCTCTTTTGTTGAAAGGCTCTCGCTGATTACTATCTCATGTCTTCCCAGCGGTCCTGTATCACATATTAAAGACATAAACCATTGTACTTTACCCCAAACAGGGCCATCCGTTCAACCACGCCCCTCCCCTTTACAACACTCCTGCAGTCATTATCAGCTAAAATTAACTTGTCTTCTTAAGTATCCCGAGCACCTCAATGTGATAAGTCTGGGGAAACATATCAACCACCCTCACGGAATCCGGAACATAGTGCTCCTTCAGGCGTCCGATGTCCCTTGCGAAGGTTGAAGGGTTACAGGATATATACACCAGCCATGTGGGAGAAGCCTCTGTAATCCCCCTGAGCACCTTCTTTGTCAGCCCTGCACGTGGTGGGTCAAGGATAATCATGTCTGTATCCCTCCCCGGCTCAAAGTCTTCAACCCTCCTGTTTACAAACCTGACATTCCCGATCCTGTTTAACTCTATATTTTCTTTTCCATCCCTGAAGGAGACGGGATTTTCCTCCACACCCACTATCTCACCAGCAAAGGGGGAAAGGGGAATGGAAAAGTTTCCTGCGCCACAGTAAAGATCTATTACCTTCTCAGGTCTTATACTGCTTACAAAGGATACGATAACCGACAGGAGCTTCTGATTAAGCCCCCAGTTGACCTGGAAAAAGGACTTTGGAGAGACCATATAGTGGTAACCGTTAAGGTCAAGACATATCTGTTCGGCGCCCTCAACAGTACCGTTTTCAAAAGATATACCGGAGATACCTGCATCCCTGAGTCTTTCCGCTGCAATCCCGGTATCAAACCTGTCCCCCTTTACAGAAGCAAGGAGAACATCACCGGACTGCACATGAATCTCTTTTATCCCGGGGAGCACTCCAGCAGACTTGATCTTTTCAAGAAAGGTGTTTATCTCAGGACTCAAAAGGAGGCACTTCTCAAACTCCACAACCTCATGTGACAGCGTTCTGTAGAACCCTATCCTCCCATCTGCAGAAACCTTGAACTGCGCCCTCTTTCTGTAGTGCCATGGCGATGATATCAGGGACGGATCAAGCGACAGCTCTGTCTTGCCTATCCTTTCAATACAGTCAAGTACAACCTCCTCTTTCATGCTCACCTGCCTGTTACAGGCTATATACTGATAATGGCAGCCTCCGCATATCCCGAAGACAGGGCAGGCAGGCACAATCCTGTCAGGAGAGGGCTCAAGCACTTCCGTGACAGAGGCCACAGAATAATCCTTCTTCTTTTCCACCACGTCAGCTTCCACAACTTCACCCGGAAGGGCACCCCTGATAAAGATTACGCCATCATCACGGCTGAGCGTGTATCCACCGTAAAGGGGAATAAGTGCCTCAAGTCTCATAATTATTTCTTGAGGAGCTTCTTGATTGTCTCTTTAAGCTCGGTGGTATCAGATGATTTCACCACATATGCCTCGGATGCCCACACAGCAAAGTCATCACGGTAATCATAGGCGGTTGACATGATTATGGGCAACCTGGGCTTCTTCTCCTTCATCTTCCTCAACACCTGAATACCATCCATGTCCGGCATCAATATATCCAGTGTTACAAGGTCAGGGTTTTCTTCCTCAAAAAGCCTCAACGCCTCTTCTCCGGAGCTCGCGGTAACCACATCATAGCCTTCATCCTCGAGCTCTTCCTTGTAAAGCATCCTGATTGAAGGGTCATCGTCTACAATAAGTATCTTCATCTTTACACCCCCTGTAATTAGTTTTTATATGGTAAATATATCTTGAAGGTCGTTCCCTGGCCTATAGTGCTATAGACATCTATTTTCCCCTGATGCTCCTCAATTATACGGTGTGCAATGGCAAGTCCAAGCCCTGTTCCATCTATCTTCGTGGTAAAGAAGGGGTCGAAGATATAAGGAAGGTCCTTCCCGTTGATACCGGGTCCTGTATCGCTTACCTCAATCACTCCGTAATCCTGCTCTCTGTAAGTCCTTATGGTCAGGTGATCTCCCTCACCCATAATCTGTATTGCATTATTTATTATATTTATCAGAGCCTCTTTAATCCTGTTTGGATCAACCTCAAGAGAGAGAGGATCCTTAAAATCTGTTTCAAGAATGATCCCCCGTTTATTTATCTCCTGTGAGAAGAGGGAAATTATATCCTTGATTATTTCGACACCTTCAAGGTTTTCCTTGGAGATCCTCACCTCCCTGACAAAACTCAAGATCTCCTTGAGTATCTCCTCAAGCCTGTCCACTTCCCTGGTAATTACAGAGGCATACTCCAGCAACTTTCCGTCAAGCCTCCTTTCAAGCCTCCTTGAGAAACCACCAATTGAGACAAGCGGGTTTCTTATCTCATGGGCAACCTTTGCAGCAACCTCGCCAAGAGCGGCCATCTTTTCGGCCATTGCGAGCTTTTCTCTCAACTTCTTCAGTTCACTGATATCCCTGACAATATGAACGGTTCCCATAAAATTGCCAGAGGAGTCGAAAAGTGGAGACGTGGATGTCAGGAAGGTACCTCCCCTGTAGGTGTCCTCGAGTTCCTCGATATAGGCCTTCTGTGTATTCACTGTCTTATGATGGGGACATTTATCATACGGTTCGTCCATGCCATGGAATATCTCATAACACTTGCGTCCGACTATATCCTCCTTCTTCCTCCCTATCTTCTCAACAACCGCCTTGTTGATGTTCCTTATCGTATAATCCTCTGTAGTTATATAAAGCAGGTCGGATATGGATTCAAATATGTTCTCAAGTTCAGATTCTGCCAGTTTCACTTTCTCAAAGAGCCTTGCACTCTCTATGGCAGATGCAATCTGGTCAGAGAAACCCGAAAGGAATCTCATGTCCTCATCAGTGATTGGTTTACGGTTAAAGTAATTATCCACCCACAACACACCTATCACCTTATTCCTTGCAATGAGCGGAACAACTGCATAAGCCTCTGTCCCAAGCAGCTGAATAACAGCAGGATCTGCAAGGTCGTCATTCTTGACATCATGGATATTAAAGCTCCTCCTTTCCCTGACAGCACGGGACAGTGCCGTATCATCATTAATGTTAACTTCGATCCCGGTACTCAATCTGTCAAGGAAGGAGTCCTTCCTCAAAGGGCCTTCCTCAATATCGCTCAGGATCTCCGGCAGGCTCTTCTTCTCAATTGAAAGCCGCTCCCATATCTGCCAGGCCTCTTCAGGAGTTGCAGGACCAACACCCATTGTCCCCCTGAGCACGGACTTCTCTTCGTCCAGCAAAAAGAGGATGGCCCTGTTGAAACCGAGACCATCACTCATCGTTACAGCAGTCAGTACCATCCTGAGAAGTCTCTCCAGCTCAAGTGTCCCCCTCATGGCTGAACTTATAAAGAATAACCTTGAGAGTTCCTGATTTCTCCTGATAAGTTCTTTTTCAACCTTCTTCTTTTCAGATATATCCCTGGAGATACCACTTATTCCTATCACTCCTCCAGCTGCATCCTTGATTGGAGAAAGCGTAAGGCTTACCTCGATCATGGTACCGTCCCTCTTCTTTCGCAGTGTCTCAATGTTTTTTATTGTTTCACCCTGCTTGATCCGCTCTATATATTGCATCTCTGTTTCCAGGAGGAAATCAGGGATAAAGGGTAAAAAAGACCCGATTGCTTCCTCCTCTGTAAACCCATATATCCTTTCTGCTCCCCTGTTCCAGGAAGTAACGACACCCTTAAGGTCTGTAGTCACAATGGCATCAGCCGAGTTATCTATCAGGCTCTCCAGATACTCCTTTGTCTGTGCTACTTCCTTGTAGAGAGCAAGTATCTCCTCCTGGTACAGCACCCTGTCCGTAATATCCTGGATCAGGACAACCGCCTCAACCACATTACCCTCTTCATCCTTAATTGGATACGAACTCAACTCGGCATAATTTGCCCCCTTGGATTGGGTAATAATATTTATATCGCCGGTCTCAAAGGTAAGTTTTGCTGCACAGTGAGGACATATCCCGCCTTTTTCATGAAAGATCTCGAGGGCGCTTCTCCCCACTACATCCTCAGCCTTCATATGAAGAAAGTCTTCCACAAAACGGTTGATTGAGAGGAGCGTGTAATTTCTGTCAAGAGTAACAATTCCACCCTGCACGCTCTCAAAGAGGATATCCAGCCTCTTCTTTGCCTCCAGCGCTTCTTTTTCCTTCTCTTTTTCCTTTTCAAATATTCTCGCCTTCTCGATGGCAAGGGATATGAGGGATGCAATGCCTTCTGTAGTCCTGAGGTCATCAAGGTTAAATGTTATAATCTCACCATCCTGCCCTTTTTTATCATATAACCCGATGGTCCCAATAACCTCATAGCCTATCTTCAGAGGAACACAGACCACTGATTTTGCCTCAAGCACCGGCACTCTTGTATCTTCCGGCATCTCTGCTACATTCTCAACAAGTATGGATTTACCGGAACTGGAAACCTTACCGGCAATCCCCTCACCAACTTCAGTCTCCATCCCTTTTATAAAATCCTCAGGAACGCCATAATAGGCCTTTATCTTCAGGGCATGGTCCTCCTGAAGTCTTATGATACAGCCCTTTGCGTTGAGAAGACGTGTCACTTCAAAGACAACCCTGTTTAAAAGATCGTCAAGGTCAAGTAGTGTTGTAAGATCTCTGGACAGCTCGTAAAGGACTGTTATTTTGTTGAGCTGGTCCATGGCAGATACATAGAGTTCTGCATTTCTGACAATGGTACCTATTGTGTTAGATAGAATATTTGCTACGTTCAACTCATTCTCTGTAAATTTTCTTACAGCCTCAACACCGATAAAAAAGAGCCCCAGACACCTGCCCTCCCTGATAATCGGAAACAGGATAAGTGAGCCCAGACTGCGCTTTATAAAGGCAACTTCCTTCTCTGTCGGCATTTCCTTATACACAGGCTCACGCGCATCAAGCATCTTCCTGAACAGCTCTCCGCTGTCCACGGCAAAGCTCCTCTCAAAGATGTCCGCATCCCTGTTTAGAGCCTGGAGCGTAAATACCTGTCCCTCCACATTCAGGAGATACACACCCACATAATCAAGACCCTTCCAGTCAGCCACTGTCTCGGTTATCAGTTTCAGGGATTCCTTCAGCTCAAGTGTTGAGCTTGCAATACGCGTGACCTCAAAGAGCAGCTCGGTCTCCGAAAGTCTTTTTCTCAAGCTATCCTCTGACTCCTTCAGTTTGCTCAACACCTGCCCAAAACGCCTCGCAATGATGCCGAACTCATCATTCCGCTCAACTCCTGTCATAGCATCTACCTGGCCGGAGATAATCTTCTCTGTAAAAACAAGAAGCTCCTTGAAGGGTCTGCCTATGGAGCGTGTAATAAGAAGTACAAGGAAAATTACTGAAAAAATCGTTATAAAAACAAGGACTGCAACATACAGTGTCAATCTCGCCTTTGATTCTTCCGTCTCTTTCACTGCTATGGTTACGTTCTTCAGGGACTCAGTATGAAGCTCCTCCACAGAGGTCAATATATCCAGTTCCTGCTCTTCAATCTGCCCGACAAGGTGAAGGACAGCCTGGTTGCCTTTCGGGTTTGAGTAAGAGAATATCTTCCTGGCCGTCCGGTTCAACTCAGTGAATTTCGAGCCTACCTCCTTCAGCACATCCTTGTCTGCAACATAATCCTGAAGGGCACCAAAGTCCTTGTAAACTTTTGATAGGGCATCCCTGTAAAGCCTTCTATATCTCTGCTCACCTGTAAAGGCCCAGCTCTTGACATAAGTGGAAAACTCTACAATGGACATCTTCAGTTCCTCGTGCAGCCTGTACTCCTCAGAGGTCTTTTTGAGCAGATCAAGGTTATTCGATATCCTGTCGAAGATATACATGGTGCCCCCGCCAAACATGGAGGCAATAAGGATAAAGACAAGCAGAAATATGGAGAGTTTAAATCTTATACTCATTTCATCCGCCGTTTAAGGACCTCTTTATAGAGTTCAACATATTCGGAGGCAAACCGTCTCCATGAAAAATCCTTTGCCATTCCCCTCTTCATAAGCTTCTGCCATCTCCTGCCAAAGGGATAGAGAGTAAGCGCCCTTTTTATCGACTCAAGAAAGACGGCAAGGTTATAGTCATCAAAGAGAAACCCTGTCCCTGTATCAGTAATTGCATTATAATCCTCTATGGTGTCGGAGAGTCCACCTGTATTCCTTGCAACAGGGACTGTTCCGTATCTGAGGGCTATCATCTGAACAAGTCCGCATGGCTCGTACCTGGACGGCATCATAACCATATCGGAACCCGCGTATACCGAATGGGCAAAGACCTCATCAAAGTCCAGCCTGATATAAAGGTTTTCCCTCCCTTCCAGGGATATCGACAGGAGGCTCTCCTCGGCCTCTTTTGTGCCCGTTCCAAGGAGTATTACACCACAGCCGTAGCCAAGCAATTTATCGAGGCCTGCAATGATCAGCTCAACCCCCTTCTGCATACTGAGTCTGCCGACAAAAGCAAGCAGCGGAGCCCCCTTCTTCAGCTTGATATTGCATTGTTTCATAAGCTTTTCCTTGCATAAAGCCTTCCCCTTGAGGTCCTCTGCAGAGTATCTCCTCTGTATAAGTTTATCAACCTCAGGAGACCACTCCCTGTAATCTATCCCGTTCAGAATCCCGAAGAGGTCATTGCTTCTCTTCTTCAAAATTCCGTCCAGACCAAAACCATACTCAGGTGTGGTAATCTCTTCTGCATATCTCCTGCTGACAGTGCTCAATATATCGGCATAAAGGATTCCAGCCTTGAGGAAATTCACCTTTCCGTAAAACTCTATACCATCCGGATTGAATACCTCCTGTCCCACACCGATTGCTGACAGATCTTCCGGAGGAAACAACCCCTGATAACCGAGATTATGGATGGTCAGCAAGGTCAGGGTATCCCTGAAAAAATCATCCCTGCCATACTCTGTCCTCAGATAAAGGGGAACCAGAGAGGTCTGCCAGTCATTTAGGTGTATAATATCCGGCCTGAAGTCAATTGCCCTGCATACCTCTATGACTGCCTTGCAGAAGTAAGAAAACCTCAGTGCATTATCCGCAAAGTCACCCGTCCTGTCACCGTAAAGACCTTCCCTCCCGTACAACTCGTCGCATCCTATAAAAACAGCCTTATTGTGAGTGTATACCCTCCCTGAATAAAGCCTGCCATCAAGAGAAATATTCAGCTCTATCCCTGTATCCGTCAGCTCAAAATCCCTGCTTATATTTCTGTAAAGAGGCAGAATGAGCCTCGCATCAATATTCATGACATTGAGCTCTTTGAAAAGAACGCCGGCTACATCTGCAAGCCCCCCGGTTTTACAATAGGGGATAGCCTCGCTCGACGCAATTAAAACCCTCATAGCTGGGCTTCCCGCATATACTTGGCGGCTTCCTCAGGAGGAGTCGGGTTTATATAAAACCCTGAGCCCCATTCAAACCCCGCTATCTTGGTCAGCTTCGGCATAACCTCAATATGCCAGTGATAGTATTCATTGGTCTCATCTGTAAAGGGTGAGGTATGGATCATGAAATTATACGGCGGGACATCGAGCAGCTTATCCAGTTGCTTAAGGACCCGCTGTAGTATCTCTGCAAGCTGGGCAAAGCTCTTTCCGTGAGGCTGGAATGCAGATTCGTGCTCCTTTGGAAGTATCCATGTCTCAAAAGGTGCACGCGGTGCAAAGGGAGCTATGGCAAGATAATGCTCATTTTCGTAAACCACCCTTCTGCCGTCCCCGATCTCCTGGTCAACTACATCACAAAATATGCACCTCTCCTTCATGTCATAGTAATGCCTTGATGAAGTTATCTCTTCCTTGACGATCTTGGGCACAATCGGAAGTGCTATCAACTGGCTGTGCGTATGTTCAAGTGACGCCCCGGCAGCCTCTCCCTCGTTTTTGAAAACAAGTGCATATTTTAACCTCGGGTCTTTTTTAAGGTCATTGATCCTCAGGTCATACGCCCAAAGCACATCCTCAACTGACTTCTGAGGCATGGTGGCAAGGGAACTCATATGGTCTGAAGTCTCAATAATTACCTCATGAGCACCTATCCCGTTCATCTTGTCAAACAGTCCCTCGCCTGTCTTGTCAAGTTCACCATGAATCTGCAGGGCAGGAAATTTATTGGGCACAACCCTGAGAGTCCATTCCGCTGCATCGGATCGCTGATCCTCCTGGGCCCTGAAGGCCATTATCTCTTCAGGCGTGGTGTATTCATTACCGGGACAAAAGGGACAGAATCCTGCAATTTTCCTTTTTTGCGATGGAGAAGCAAAGTCAGAGGGTCTTTTCCCCCGTTCCACCGATATAATGACCCATCTTCCAACTATCGGGTCCTTCCTCAACTCAGGCATACATACCTCCTTATGAATATAAAATCATTGCTCTTATACTTTCTTAATTAAGTTTCAGACCTGTAGTCTCCTATTTTACCAAAAAGCAGAGGATAAATGAGATGTTACTTTTACAATACAGAATAACTCAAATGCAGTGGCAAATATTTTATTTCTGGCAAAAGAAGAACCATTTAAGTTACAATAAAAACAGTATGAAAAAGGGGCACATGGATGAAAATATTTAAGCTCTTAATTATAATATCTTTTTTACTCATTCCTTCTTATGCCTTTGCCTGGGGACCACTCACACACATCTACCTTGGAAGCGAAATACTTTCCCTTGCTTCAATTCTTCCTGCCGGATTATATGAGCTTCTGCGGCGGTACAAGGATGATTTTCTCTATGGAAATCTGATGGCAGACATAATCCTCGGTAAAAAATTCCTCCCTTACAACAGAAACTCTCATAGTTGGGATGTGGCATTTGAGCTCATGGATGTAGCTGAGACTCAACAGCAGAAGGCCTTTGTATATGGATATATAAGTCATCTTGCATCCGATACCGTAGCGCATGAGAAACTGACCTCGGGAAAGAGGCATATCGGACATACTGTCTTTGAACTGAAGTCCGACAGTCTTGTGGGAAGAAAATACTGGTTCAGGGCCGTTTCCATAAACAGGAAGGTACGGAGGAGAAACGACAGTTTCCTCGAATCAACACTTGAAAGCCCCTTCCTCTCTGTAAGGACCAACAAGAGGATATATCAGGGGATGGTACTCCTTACCTACCTCACCCCAAAAAAGATGAATACTTTTATAGACAACAATCTTTTCTTACAGGATATGCCGAACTCCAAAAAGATAAAGGGCCTCCATAAGGACTCTCTTGAGCGGATACTCGACATACTCACAAAGGGTGAGTGTTCGGATGTTATCGGAAAAGACCCTGTATCCCATATGGAGACCCGGGGCATAGGGAAACTCCTTAAGGGACTCTACGATGTTAACACTCCAGGACACGGAAAAGAGTAATTTCTTCAGATGAAAGACCTCCTTGGCAGAGAAGATGCTGTCACAGTAGAAAAAGCCCTTTCTCTCCTTTATGAACAAAAGCTGCAGACTCCTTCCACTGAAAACACAGGCATTGAGAATGCCTATGGAAGGGTACTGTCGGCAGATGTAATTTCACCTGAAAACCTCCCCGGCTTCAACCGCTCCACAATGGATGGTTATGCCGTTAATGCCACAGACACCTTTGGTGCATCAGACAGTATGCCTGCATATCTGACAGTGACCGGAGAGGTACATATGGGGACAAAACCCGATATTTCCCTTTCCCGGGGTGGGGCTGCCGTTATTCCTACTGGCGGAATGCTCCCTGTAGGAGCCGATGCCGTTGTAATGTATGAACACACAAACAGGGTTGGTGAAGACATGCTGGAAGTTATGAAGGCAGTTGCACCTAATGAAAATGTCATCCTTGCCGATGAGGATGTTAAAGAGGGAGATGTTATCCTGAGGGCCGGACAGAGGCTCAGACCACAGGATATCGGGGCACTTGCAGGGCTTGGCATACTCAATATAGATGTCTTTAAAAAACCTGTTGTCGCCATCATCTCTACCGGGGATGAGGTCATACCGCCGGACAAACCCCGCGCTGCCGGAGAGGTACGGGATATCAACTCCTATAACCTTGCAGGCCTGATTATACGCGGCGGCGGCATCCCCCTTAAAAAGGGAATCATCAGCGATGACTTTGACCTGCTCCGGGCAACGGTCAGGGAGAGCATGCAGGAAGCACAGATGGTACTGATCTCCGGTGGCAGCTCAGTGGGCACACGGGATTACACCTCAAGAGTTATTGATGAACTCGGGCATCCGGGCATCCTCTTTCATGGTGTAAGCATAAAACCCGGAAAGCCCCTGATCGGGGGCATGGTCAACGGGATCCCCCTCTTTGGATTACCTGGGCACCCTGCAGCAGTCAGTGTCTGCTTTGAAACATTTATTGAACCTCTACTGAAAAAAATCTCAGGTGAGAAGAGGAGAAAAAAACTCCTGCCTTCAGGCAGGACTGTCAGGGCTTTTTTTGGCAGGAACATCTCCTCTTCAACCGGCAGGGAGGACCACATCAGGGTAGCTCTTGAGTTACGGGATAACTGCCTCTGGGCCAGACCAATCCTTGGCAAGTCAGGACTCATCAGAACCCTTGTGGAAGCAGACGGTACAGTCATAATTCCACTGAACAAAAACGGCATTACGAGGGAGAAACAGTTGAGGTAAACCTCTTCAGCGAGTGTCCGGGTTGAGGGGATATTCTGTCTTCCTTACCCAGATTTCGTTATCATCTATCTTTCTGTAGAAAATAAAGTTATCCCGGATGTATTTTGCAATCAACGGTAATCTCTCCTCATTGGAAAACCCGTCAAATCTGCTTGCCCAGTAACTGTTCCTGTAAAGGACAAACTTCACATTATTCTTCTCAAGGTCTTTAACCACTTCATTTTGATAGAAATACGGCGTGGCAAAAATAATTACCGGAAACCGGCTTGGAGACGGCCTGTCAATCAAATAATACCAGCTTGCCTCAGCCGTCATGGTGAAGAATGATTCATCAGGGGCTAAATTATTTCTCAAAAACGAAATGGTCGCCCTGTAATTATCGGGAATGAGTTCAGCATCCTTCACGCCAAGAGGAAAGTTCTCCCTTACCAGGTCTCCCCTGTATATCTGATAAATACCAAGGAAAAAAATCAGCGTGACCACAGCGACAAGCAAATAAGTGTATATCCTCTTAAAGAGATATCCACGAAATAATCTGCTGCTGTAGTGTTTCATGACAATATAGAGAGCGAGGATATAGGTTACAGGTATGCTGTATGCAACATGAGGCCAGTCTGAACGGCCCAGGGCAGACCTGAACAGGAGCAGCGACAGTATCAGCATTGAAAACTCTACCAGGTATTTTTCCATAAAGCTCCTGACCGAAACCCTCAATCTCCCGTTATTCAGATAGAGTTCCTGCAAGAATTTAAACGCAACCCAGAACGTATTCGCTGCTATAATGACAGAGACTGCAAGAAACAATTTATCGAAAACAGGATAAACATTACCGCTCATCAAGTCCTTGTACCTCGGCATTGTCAGAAATGCGTATCTTATAAATTCAGTAACCCCTCCCCGAAGAAGAACCCCCATCAGTAATACTGCCGACAGCAGTCCCAACAATGAAGAGAAGAGGAAATACCTGCGAAAGTTGCCTTTGTGAAAATATATAAAATAGAGCACCGGAAACAGAATCAGGTAGGCTGCAAACAGAAAGGCCCCCCTGTCTACTGCGTATCCAAGAGAGGCCAGTGGTATGAATGAAAAGAGGAAGCCTGCCATGAAAAACCTTTTAATCCGGTAATCCTGCCACTTACCCATATCCTGCAACATTACAAGCGTAATCAGGAATAGAAATACGGTTATATCCCTTGTCTTGATAAGCATCAACCGGGGAAGATGGAACATTGTGGAGCAATGCAGAAAGGCCAGGATAGTAATTGCGCTAAATGAATACAGGTACCTTCCGCGATAAAGCTGAAGCATTAAGATGGATAACAGGACAAAAGCTACTATCTTCATAATCGACTCGAGTGTCCTTACAGAACTGATGGATTTACCAAACAGACGAAAGGCAATCACTGAACGGAGGGGATTTTCATAAAGACCATGAAGAAATATAAAGTCCTTATAAGGGGTCTCCCCTGCCATATAGGATACGGCAGGCCCGAGGGTTTCACCCTCATGAAATGAATCAAACTTTCCCGAGGCATGGAAAGTGGGAATATTAAGTGCCACAACTATTGAAAATACAATGAGAAGGACCGACAGGAGTGCCTTGACCGGAGGCCGGGAATTATGCCGGGAACCGCTGGCAGGAGTGGAGGACTCCGCAAAGATGATATCATTGAGCTTCCTTCTGCCCAAAAGATACGCAATTGAGAGCAACAGCACAGGAGATACCAGAAAGACTGCAAACCGTACTACATCGTTCGTGGGATTATACTGTATCTCCGTAAGTTTTCCCTTGACACCCCAAGGGTTCTGAAAGGGCAGCTCAATTCTGTTCCAGAGTAACAGTCCAATGGCAATACCCGTAAAAAAAAGGACAAACAGAACTGAATATTTTATGACACTTTTTTGTTTCATCCACTCCCGTATAACTGCATCCTCTTTTTCAGTATACCCAAATCAGTCACAAAAAAGGGGGGTCTATAGATTCTATAGACCCCCCTTTATACAAGCATATGTCTTAAACACACATCTATCTAAACCTCTGCAACTGCCTGTTCAACCTCTTTCAGCCACAGCAGCCTTGAGCTGTTTATCATTGTCGTATTCATGGCCTCAACAAGGTCTTCGGGGTTAAAGGCAAGGTCTTCTCTCCTGCTGAAGGGCACGGGCCTTGCCCCTGCAGTGACTGCCTTTTTCTCCTTTTTTACATCAGCAGTCCTTGCCGTCTTCAGGTCAATGTTCATCTTTTTTGCAATGCCTTTAAGAATCTCCCTGTGGGACCTGGCCTCTCCAAAAGGCTCAATCGCCCTGTCTAGTGTCTTTAGCCTCCCCATATAATCTACAACAGAACCATCCGTCTCAAAAGACGTGGCTGCCGGAAGCACAAGGTCTGCCTCTTTTGCAAGCTCACTGAGATGTGAATGCTGAACAATCAGAAAATCCACTCCCGCAGGCCTCCTGACAGGCACTTCTCCAATGGCATAGAGAATCTTTGCCCCACCGGAAGTCATCTCCGTATATGTTGCACCATTGCCTTTGAGTCCCATAAGAAGCGTCCCCTTGGCATTGGCCTCAATAGGCACTGCCAGGGCATCACCCTTCAGGAGGGATATATTGGCAGAGGCCTCATACAGCAGTGGGGAAGAGAGGATTACAGGTGACTTTGCCACAGAGTACATCTCAGCCACCATTGTCATATCCTCGCTCAACTCCGTTTCAGGTATCTCAAGCCCATCAGGTGCCTTGAGCCCCAGCCCTGTCAATCCCTTTGCCAAACCTCCAAGCACAACGGCCTCATCGCCCTGGAGGGTCTTTATCGCTATATCCGAAAGCCTTATCTGCCCTGAATTAATCACAACCAGTTTGGCACCCCTTGAAACCATCTTTCTAAGGGTTGCATCAAGTGCTGGAAAGACCCTCTCCCACTGTGACGGATTGATGCCGGCAAGAAGTATCAGGTCTGCACCTTCCAGGTCAACCTCATCCCCTAAAAGTGAAGGCCCATCTGCATAGAGACTCACTGTGGAATCAATGTCCTTTATCCCGGTTGCGCCGGCAAAATTCCTTAGAGTAAGGATATCCTCGTTAAGGAGATTTCCGGTGGTCACAATCCCTGCATCGGAAGGACTCCTGAGAAGATCAGCCGCTGTTGCATATGCCTCATCCCAGCTGATCGGCTTCAATTCACCATCAATCCTCTTCAGGGGACTCATCACCCTGGTATCTGCATTTATAAAATCAAAACCAAACCTTCCGTATGCACAGATATAATGTCCTGCCCTGCTGTTATCTGCTCCGGCATTCACCTTTGCCACATCCTTGTCGTGAACACTCACGACTGTATCACAGGCATTGCCACAGGAGAGGCAGACTGAATTGTATCTCTCATACTCCCACTCCCTGCCCTTGCGCCACCGGTCAGCCTCAAGAAGTGCATTTACCGGACAGGCATCAATACAACTGCCGCAGAAGGTGCAACCGCCATCCTGAAGGGGTTTGTCTTCTGCTGTGACCACTCTTGAGCCAACTCCACGGCCCTGGAAGTCAAGAACTGATGTTCCCTGCTCCTTGCATACCCTTACACAACGGCTGCAGAGGATGCAGTAATCAGGGTCGCGATTGATGAACGGGTTTTTGTTATCAACAGGGAAACCGAATTTCTTTCTCGTAAATGATGATTCCTTTATCTCAAATTCATAGGCGTACTTCTGGAGCTCACACACTCCTGCCTTTGTACATGTCATGCAGTCAAGTGGGTGCATTGAGAGGATCAGGTCAATAACGAACTTTCTGAGCTCCCTGATCTTTTCATTGTCGGTAACAACATCCATACCATCTTTTGTTTTCATGATACATCCGGTGGTCATCCTGCCGCCGATCTCAACCATACACATCCTGCAGGCACCAATACCCCTCATCCCCTTCAGATAACAGAAGTTCGGTATATGAACACCCACGCTCTCAGCGGCGTCAATGAGATTCATACCTGCGGGAACTTTATACTCTGCACCGTTTATACTGATTTTAACCAACTTGCTCATACTCGGTCCTCCTTAATTTATACTCTAAAATTTAAGCTACCACCCTTATCCCAGGCCGCAGATTTTCATTGTTGTACGAGATTACCTTATACCTCTACCTTCTCCATCTCCCTGATATCCACAATCTCTATGGCATTGTCATTACAGACTTTTATGCACTCACCGCACCTGGTACACCTCTTCTCTGCAATCTCAAAGGGCAGATATCCCAACCTGTAGGGAAGCTTTTTCTCTCCTATAATGGCAAAATCCTTGCAGGCCTCCAGACAGTCGCCACACATGGTGCACTTATGGGGGATAACCCTGTATACAAAGAGGGCATTACACTCCCTGGCAGGGCATCCACCCTCTGCATGGGCAGTGTACTCTTCAGACATCTCATCAAGTGTATCCATAAAGAACCTTGCTGTATCTTTCCCCTTTTTACACATCGAGGTCTCAAGCATCTTCGGGGCAATATCGCCGATAACCCGGATATCCTCCTCAGCCCCCCTGCCCTCTGAAAGCCTTTTAAGCCTTATTCTCATCTCATAACTGCCCATCGGACATGGAAGACACCTTCCGCACATGGGACCATCTATAAACTCGTCAAGCAGTTTAAGGCCTTTCCGGACAACACATTTCTGCTCCTCAATCTCTTCAAATATCTCTTTTAAATTCTTCTCTTTTGTTTCAGGCATAATACCTCCGCTGTAACAGTTTAAGCCATGTTAAACCACATTGAGGATTGGAAATCTCAGATCTAAAACTGTAAATTCACCGATTCCGAGCTTTTATTTTCCAGTCTTCAATTTATAAATTTATTTTCAAACCTTTCCTGCTTCTCCGGCAACCTTCTCTATCTTTACTGCATCAACAGGGCATGCAGCATAACACGCCTTACACTTTGTACAGTACGCCTCATCAATAAAGAACTTATCCTTCAGTTCCCTTACAGCTCCAAATGCACATGCCTGCTTGCAGAGGCCGCAGAGGAAACATTCGGTATGGTCTATTCTGTAACGGCCAAGACCGTTACAGGCCTTTGCCCTGCAGTACTTGTCATAGATGTGCTCCTCATACTCCTCCCTGAAATACCTTAGCGTACTCAAGACCGGATTGGAAGCACTCTGACCAAGACCGCAGAGTGAGCCCTCCTGGATAAGCCTGCCCAGTTCTTCAAGCCTCTCGATATCTCCGTGAGCACCCTTGCCGCTGACTATCCTTTCAAGGATTTCCAGCATTTGCGACGTGCCAATCCTGCATGGCGGACATTTGCCGCAGGACTCGGATTGAGTGAATGCAAGAAAATACCTTGCCATATCAACCATACAGGTATCCTCATCCATAACAACCATTCCGCCGGAACCCATCATGGAGCCAAGCTCCCTCAGGGAATCAAAGTCAACAGGATTATCAAGATAACTCCCGGGTATGCAACCACCAGACGGTCCCCCGGTCTGCACGGCCTTGAATTTTTTATTTCCCAGAATTCCGCCGCCGATCTCAAAGATTATCTCCCTGAGAGTGGTACCCATCGGAACCTCGACAAGACCGGTATTCTTGACCTTGCCCGTCAGGGCAAAAACCTTTGTCCCGGGGGAATTTGTTGTTCCTATCGAAAGAAACCAGTCAGCACCCTTTTCTATTATCGGGGGCACACAGACATATGTCTCGATGTTGTTGAGATTGGTAGGATATCCCCACAAGCCTCCGCCTGGCTCTGAGAGTCTCGGAGGTCTCGGCCTGGGGAATCCACGCTCTCCCTCGATAGAGGCCACAAGGGCAGTGGACTCCCCACAGACAAAGGCACCTGCGCCCTCACGTATATCAAGGTGAAAACTGAAATCCCAAGTATATTATCACCAAGGAGGCCCATATCTTCGGCCTGACCTATGGCTATCTTCAGGTTCTTCACTGCAAGCGGATACTCATGACGGACGTAAATGAAACCAAACTGGGCATTGATTGCACGTGCACAGATCAGCATCCCCTCTATAAGGCTATGGGGGTCACCCTCCATGATGGCCCTGTCCATAAATGCTCCGGGATCACCTTCATCACCATTGGCAACCACAAATTTTATATCTCCGGGGGCCTTTACAGTATGCCGCCACTTCTTTCCGGCAGGGAACCCTGCGCCACCACGTCCGCGCAGATTTGCCTTGTCAACCTCGTCAAGGATCGCTTCAGGCGTCATGCCGGTAAGGGCCTTTTCAAGTGCGGTGTAGCCACCAACTGCTATATAGTGGTTTATCTTGTTGGGATCAACAACTCCGTTGTATTTCAGTGCTATCCTGTACTGTTTTTTATAAAAAGGCAACTCGTCTGCCATCTCATAGGGTTCATGAACGATTGAATCCCTGTAAAGGAGGTGCCTTACCGGAAATCCCGCTGCAAGTGTATTTGTGACAATTTCCTGTGCATCCTCGATCTTGACCCTCTGGTAGAAATAACCAGTCGGCTCAACCTTCATGAGTGGACCCTTCTGACAGAGTCCCTGACAGCCTGTCTTGACAATATCTACGTCAACTCCCTTGTCCGCAGCGCTCTTCTCAAGATTATCAACCACCTTCTTTGCACCTGAGGCCATACAGGCCGTACCTGTACAGACCCTTATCCTCTCCTTGTCTTCCTTAAATGTCTCATCCTTGAGCAGGAGTCTCAGATTCTTCAGGTCTTCTATGTTTTTCAGTCTTGCCATATCACTCCTCACCGGGTTTCTTTGTAATTCCTGTTAATTCTGGAGAAAAGCCAATCCTCATAACTTTAATCTTCTTCAATCATCTTTATAAGCTCATCAACCTTCTTGGGTCCAATCTCGCCCACAACCTCATCATTCACCGTAGCAACCGGAGCAAGTCCGCAACAGCCAACACATCCAACTGTCTCAAGCGTCATTGCAAGGTCTTCCGTTGTCTCGCCAACACCTACGTTGAACTCTTTCTCGAGAACCTCAAGCACCTTTCCGGCACCACGGACATGACAGGCAGTCCCCATACAGACCCTGACAATCTTGCGGCCCCTTGGCGTGAAATGAAACTGACCATAAAAACTTGCCACGCTGTAAATCTCTGCCAGGGGCAGATCAAGTTTTTTGGAAAGCCTCTCAAGGGCCTCTCCGGGAAGAAACCCGTAATCCTCCTGTATCCTGTGGAGAATTGGTATCAATACCCTTTTTCCTGTCATGCTCACATATTACCCGTCCAACTTTTCCAATCTCACTTTCAATGTCAAGACCTTCTATATCCATAGTATCCCCCAAATTTAATAATGTTGAAAATTATTTAACTCCCTCATGCGGTCTTGCTGCCGCCTCAAGCTTACGCCTGTCTGCCATGGTCATCAGTTTTCTCTCGGTACCGAATCTGCCCGGCTCGTATTTTCTGAGCTTCAGTCCATCACGCTTAATGTCAATGGCTTCGAGTGTCTTCTTCAATATCTCCTCAGGGTCCGGTATAAAGTCAAACTTCCCGCCAAACCTCTCTTCCCACTGATTCGTCATTATATCCTTCACCTGACTGCTTGCAGCCACAGGACTCTCTGAACCGAAAATAACATACATACCTGAAGCAACAAAGTAACATCCAATTGCAAGGGCCTTCTCACTCATCCATTCAGGCGCAATACCGACTGCCGGCAGGCCGGAAATATCATCGCCAAGCCCTCCTTCCGCAATCATCTGCGTTACAACAGTAAGTATCCTTGAATTGTCAACACATGAACCAAGATGAAGTATCGGTACCCCTATGGCCTCGCAGACCTCCCTGAGTCCCGGCCCGGCCATCTCAAGGGCTGTCTCAGGTGTCATAAAGCCGGCCTTGGCACATGCTGCAGCACCACACCCTGTTGACACAACAAGAACGTCATTTCTGATAAACTCCTCAGCAAGGTAATTATGCATGCTGTCCTGGGCAATGCGCGGGTTGTTACAACCAACTATCCCCACAACCCCCCGGATCCTTCCGGCTATAATGGCATCATTAAGGGGTCTGAAAGACGCCCTGAACCTCCCGCCCTGCATGTATTCAATATACTCATGTGAAAACCCCGCAATAACAGGGGTGGTCTCATGCACCCTGCTTCCTTCTGTGGTACGGTTTGCATAGTTATCAATAGCAAGCCTCAGCACCTCTCTTGCCACCTCTTTTGCCCTGT
>JAADGU010000108.1 GCA_013152195.1 Nitrospirota bacterium | reverse complement strand
TAATCCTTTTTGCAAGCATAGTTGAGTATTATAACAGTCTGGTTGAAAAAATGGACAGATTAGGGCTAAAATCCAGAACAAAGACTTGATTATTCTACAGATTAGACGATGATATAGTTCAGATACTGGAGTAGTGGAGAGTTTGGAGTCTTGGAGGATTATAAAAAATGGCTATGCTGAAAGTATCTTAGCCCGGGAATAAAAAAGGAACACACCCCTTAATCCCCTCTTGATAGAGGGGAAACTTTTTGGCATCCCTGGTCTGACAGATAAAGAGCGGAATGAGGTTTCCCGGATGATGCGAGTTGGAAAAACAGGATTGAGAAGGCGAAGCGTATTGTAACTCCCCTCTAAAAAGAGGGGGCAGGGGGTGTGTAACCCGTGATGAATAACAATTTGCGGAAAGAAGAGAAGATCCAGAAACTGTCATTCTGATTCCCGAATCAAGTTTGGGAAATATAGAAAATAAGTGGGGTAGGCGACGCAGTCAATTTGCCTTGCCAAGCCTGAAACAAGTTCAGGAGGACAATTAAAGCTTCCGCAACAGGAACAATTAAATTTTATAAATATGCGGACAGAGGAGAGAGGATGAAGGAGATAAGAGTTGAGCTTGATGAGAGGAGCTACGGAATTTCCATAGGCAGCGGGATACTTGAGAGGATTGGTGAGAAGTTCAGGAAGTATGAGTTTTCTCCAAAGACAGCCCTTGTGAGTAATCCCACAGTATTTGGGCTCTATGGTGAGGCTGTGGTCAACTCGCTGAGGAGTGAAGGATATGATGTATCTACCATCCTTATTCCTCCTGATGGTGAGGAGTACAAGGATTTTCTCTGGGCTTATCATATCCTGAGTGAACTGTTGAAGGTGGGGCTTGACAGGAAATCGGCAATCCTTGCCCTTGGAGGCGGGGTAATCGGCGATATAACCGGGTTTGCTGCATCAACCTACATGCGTGGTATTGCATACATGCAGCTCCCCACAACCCTCCTTGCGCAGGTGGACAGCTCTGTAGGCGGGAAGACCGGAGTTAATCACTACCTTGGCAAAAACATGATAGGAACCTTTTACCAGCCACGGCTGGTATGGATTGATGTGGATACGCTGAAGACCCTGCCCAAAAAGGAGTTCCTTGCCGGCATGGCTGAGGTGATAAAATACGGCGTTATATGGGATGGGGAATTCTTTGATTATCTCAGAACAGAAAGGGAGAGGATACTGGCTCTTGATCCCGAATGCCTTGCCCATATAATCGGACGTTCCTGTGAGATAAAGGCAGATGTGGTGTCAAGGGACGAACGTGAGGAAGGGCTTAGGGCCATACTCAATTACGGCCATACCATCGGTCATGCCATTGAGACAGTGACCGGCTACAGGCGGTATCTGCATGGAGAGGCAGTGGCAATCGGCATGGTTTACGAGGCCGAGCTTTCTGAGTCCCTTGGTTTTTTGGAAAAGGGTAAAGCTGCGGAGATAAAGGACCTGATAGATTCATATGGGTTGCCCGTGTCTGCAGATCTCTTGATCCTGCGCCGATGCTTGCGGCAATGGCGATAGATAAAAAAACAGTTGCCGGTCGGCTCAGGTTTGTATTGCCTGAAGATATCGGCAGGGTGAGGATCGAGACCGGGGTGGAAGAGGATGTAATTAAAGAGGTTATTGGAAGATAGTTTTGGACAGGGGGAAAAGAGAGTTAGGGAGTGGTGGAGTTCAGGAGTTTGTAGATTCAAGCCAGGAAACAGAGAGGAAGTTTTAGACAGGATTAACAGGATGAACAGGATTAAAGCTAAAAAAAGAGTGGAGGAGTTAAGGACGCATAGAGCATGGCGTTACGGACAAAACGTTAAAGATAAGGCGCATAGAGCATAGCGTTAAGGATGAAGATGTTAAGGATAAAGACTTTAAGAGTCCTGTGTTCTACGTGCTACGCATCTGTTTTTGAACGCTATGCTCCATGCGCTCTGCGTCTTTCATCTTGTCCTGTCTGAAAAAAACTGAAGTATTTCGGGGGTTTTTATTTCGGGCATAAAGGAGTAATAAAAATTATGACAAGGTCGTTGATGATACAGGGGACGGGCTCTGGTGTTGGGAAGAGCTTTATTGTGGCAGGTCTTTGCCGCATATTCAGGGATATGGGGATAAAGGTGGCGCCCTTCAAGTCGCAGAACATGGCCCTCAATTCCTTTGTCACAAAAGAGGGCGGTGAGATAGGCAGGGCACAGGTACTTCAGGCAGAGGCGGCAGGTGTGGAGCCATCTGTTTACATGAATCCCGTCCTGCTTAAGGCCACAGGTGAGGCAGGTGCACAGGTTATACTCCTTGGCAAGGTGCACTCCACCATGAAGGCAATCGACTATTACAAATTCAGGGAATTTGCATGGGAGGTTGTCACGGATGCCTGGGAGAGGATGAGCAGGGAATATGATCTCGTAGTGATTGAGGGTGCAGGAAGCCCTGCAGAGATTAATCTGGTGAAGGAAGAGATTGTAAATATGGCAGTGGCAAGGCATACCGGCTCTCCGGTAATCCTTGTTGGTGACATTGACAGGGGTGGAGTCTTTGCCTCCCTCTACGGCACGGTTGCACTTCTTGACGGTGATGCAGACTATATCAGGGCCTTTATAATAAACAAATTCAGGGGAGATATGGATATCCTCAGGCCCGGGAACAGATTGATTGAAGAAAAGACCGGGGTGCCTGTGATAGGTGTGCTTCCCTATGTTGGAGACCTCGGTCTTCACGAGGAGGACGGCCTTGCCATTGAGAGAATCAGGCCGACTGCCGGGGTAAGGCCCATAAGGATAACAGTGCTGAGGCTGAGGTATATATCAAACTTTACCGACTTTGATCCGTTTCTCTATGAGCCTGACGTGGAGCTGCAATTCAGTCTGCGGGAGGAGGATATCCTCAACTCTGACCTTGTAATCATTCCGGGTTCAAAGAATACAGTCAGGGACCTGCTTTACCTGAGAGAATCCGGTATTGAAGACATCCTCAGAAATGCTGTATCAAAGGATATTCCTCTGACAGGTATATGCGGAGGATACCAGATGCTTGGCAGGGTTATCAGGGACCCATACGGGGTTGAGAGTACCGAGCAGGAGGTTGAAGGACTCTGCTTCCTCGATACCGAGACAGTGCTTGATACGGAGAAGAGCACCTTTCAGGTGATGGCAGAGGGTGTTGGCATTCCCCTCATTGACCAGGGGGTTAAAGGGCTGAGGGGGTATGAGATTCATGTTGGCAGTACCCCTGTGACTTCCGGACTCTTCAGGATAAGGCGGGAGGGTGAAAGCCGGACCATCCCTGACGGGGCATCAAACGG
>JAADGU010000052.1 GCA_013152195.1 Nitrospirota bacterium | reverse complement strand
CCCTTGGAATTATAAATTTTGGTGTTGCCATGTCCGTGGTCCTCTTCCTGATTTCTCCGGCGAGGGCAGACGTGAATATGGGGATGATGGTCTTTGAGCCGTTATTAAAGATAGTCTTCTCCGTAGGGCTTGGTTTTTTTGGGGGATATCTGCTGAACCTTATGTTGAGGAAGGCAGAAAGGCCGGGTGCAATCATAGCACTGACCACCGGAACTCTTCTCTTAACTTTCTCAATTGCCGGCGCTCTCGGTATAGATGAACTCCTGTCAACCATGTCCCTGGGTGTGCTGCTGACAAATGTTTCTCCCCAAGCCGAGAAGATTTTTTCGATTATTGAGACATATATCGAGGAGGTGATCTTTATTGCTTTTTTTGTTATATCAGGTGCACATGTCGACTTCTCCATACTCTTCAGTTCATGGCTGCTCGTTATTGTTTATATAGTGATAAGATTTGTCGGCAAATATACAGGGGCGATGACCGGAGGGTTAATTTCAAAGGCCCCTCCTGCAATTACCAGGAATCTCGGATTTGCCCTTGTCCCTCAGGGTGGCATCGTGGTTGGGCTTGCACTTATGATGTACCAGACACCCGGACTTGAGGATGTGGGAAACATAATACTGAATGTTACAATTGGTGCCACTGCAATTCATGAGATTATCGGTCCACCCATTGCAAAGTTTTCCCTCAGGAGGGCAGGGGAACTCAAAGGAGGTCAATGATGAAGAGGGTAGATGATCTGCTTGGTTTGATTGAAAATGTAAGGCCCATTACTGTTAACGATGGTGCGACTATTGATGAGGTGGTGGAGAAGATGCTCGTTTTTCAGAGGGACAGGGCAGTGTATGTGATTGACAGGGAAGGCAGACTTACCGGAATAATATCACTTGGCGATATATCGAGACACCTCCTTTCCGAGGGGATGTATCACGGTGAAAGTCATATGCCCGGAAGGTCGATACTCTCGACCTTTATGGCTGAAAAGGCAGCTGATATTATGACCAGGTCTGTTATTACAACCGTGCCGGAGGAGGAGCTGAACAGCATGATTAAAAAGATGATAGACCACAGGCTGAAGGTTATACCCGTTGTTGATGCCAGCGGAAAGCTACTTGCTTCAATAAATTTACTGGATATATTTGAGCTGAAAGCACAGGAAAAAATCTGATCTTGGGAGTATTGTCTAAACTTCCTTTGAGAGCTCAAAGGCATCATGCAGCACCCTTACCGCAAGTTCTGTATACTTTGAGTCTATAACACAGGATACCTTTATCTCCGAGGTGCTTATCATCTTTATGTTTATTCCCTGTTCCGCAAAGGTTTCAAACATCTTTGCCGCCACCCCTGAATGTGTCTTCATTCCAACTCCAACAATGGAGACCTTGGCAATATTGTTATCCACCGATATACCTTTTGCCCCGAGATTCTGAACCACGTTCTCGGTAATACTTACAGCCTTTTGTACGTCGGGTCTGGGCACTGTAAAGGAGATATCGGTTGATTTTCCGTCACTGCTTACATTCTGAACAATTATATCAACTACAATATCTGCATCTGCAATGGATTTAAATAGCCTTGCAGCAATGCCCGGCTTGTCAGGCACGCCAAGGATTGTTATTTTGGACTGATTCTTGTCATATGTGACTCCTGATACCAAAACCTTTTCCATATCTTTATCCTCCCTGACCACAAGGGTCCCAGGTTTATCTGTAAAACTTGACCTTACCACCAACCAAAGGGACATTATATTTCATGGCAAACTCCACAGAACGTGTCTGCAATACCTTTGCTCCAAGGCTTGCAAGTTCGAGCATCTCCTCATATGATATCTTCTCAAGCTTTCTTGCCTCAGGCACAATGCCCGGATCTGTAGTGAATACACCCTCAACATCAGTATATATTTCACAGAGGTCTGCGCCAAGTGCAGCGGCTACAGCCACTGCCGTAAGGTCAGAGCCGCCCCTTCCAAGGGTTGTAACCTCTGCTGTTTCGGTCGTGCCCTGAAATCCTGCAATAACTGGTACATAGCCTTCACTTATCGCTTTCTTTACCTGTGTGGCGGTAATCCGTTCAATCTTTGCCCTGGTATGGGCTGTGTCAGTAACAATGCCGACCTGTCTGCCGGTGAAAGACTTTGCCTTGATTCCGAGTTCGTTAAGTGCAATGGCAGTGAGGGCAGCGCTGATCCGTTCTCCGGAGGACAGCAGCAGGTCCATCTCCCTCTCCGGGGGTGCTGGAGATATCTCACTGGCAAAGGTGATGAGCTTGTCTGTCTCACCCGCCATTGCAGAGACTACAACAACAACGTCGTTGCCTTCCCTCCGTATCCTTGCAACACGTTCTGCAATTGCCTTGATCCTTTCCGTGCTGCCTACGGACGTACCGCCGTATTTCTGAACAATGAGCATTAAACCGGAGCCTCCCTCATCTTAATATAAAATTGGCCGCAGATTTTCGCAGATTAACATTGTAGAATTGGTCACAGATTAACACAGATTTTTTAAAAAAATTCTCTGTATTCTTTTAGATTTTCTCTGCGTCCTCTGCGGACTTTGCGGTGAAATATTTTTCGGTGTTTTTATTCACAAAGCGCCCTTGATAAAATAATCCATCAACCTGTATCCTTCCTCAATAACCACTATCCCGTCTCTCTCTGTGATGGATTCGTCAAAGGCAACCCCGGCATTATCTTTCACATCAGTACTGTCATATATAACAAAAGGTACAGGGTCAGCAGTGTGTGTGCGCACCTCTACAGGGGTAGGGTGGTCGGGCATAAGGAGTATCCTGTATTGCTCAAAAGAGCGTGCCCCCCTCATAACGGTTCCCACCACAAGGGCATCAAAGTCCTCAATGGCCCTGATCTTGTCCCTGTAATTACCGCCATGTCCGGCCTCATCCGGTGCCTCTACATGGATATAGACAAAGTCGTGTTTATCGAGGGCTTTTAGAGCATATTCAGCCTTTCCCATATAATTGGTGTCAAGATAACCGGTAACTCCGGGGACCTTGAGTATCTCAAACCCTGCATAGATTCCAAGTCCCTTTGTGAGGTCAACTGCGCTTACAAGTGCACCCGAGATACCATATTTTTCGTGGAATGTGGATATATCGGGTTTCCTGCCCTGTCCCCACAGCCATATGCTGTTTGCGGGGAGCTTTCCTTCAGATACCCTTTTTTTATTGACCGGATGGCCTTCAAGTACCGCAACAGATATGGTCATAAGGTTTCTAATAATATCCTCTCCCTTGCCAACAGGAAGATACCCGGTTATCTCTTTTCCGATAATGTCATGTGGAGGAACACATTCCAGTTCATATTCACCGTTCTTCCAGACCATGAGGTGTCGATAGCTTATGCCGGGGTAAAAGGTTATGGAGTCATCACCAAGCTCCATGTTTAATGCATTGATTAGTTCCCCGGCCTCTTCGGTGCTTATATGTCCTGCACTGTAGTCCTCCATTATGGCCC
>JAADGU010000036.1:880-12394 GCA_013152195.1 Nitrospirota bacterium | reverse complement strand
TATCCGGAAAACAGATCTTTACGGCAAAGACCTGCTTTACCCTCTCTTCATAGGACTGGACCTCTTTTGGTGTAAACTCCGACCTGTCAGAGATGTAGCAGATATAACCTGTGAATGGATGATCAGGATAGGCATCGCTGAAGACCTCGGCCTCCATCTTTATAAAAATCCTTCCAATGTAAGTCTCCGGCACAAATGTCTTTACATGCAGGGAGGCCGGGTTGATCATGATGCCGGCAATTCCACCCTGTGGAAGCACTTCTCCGGGCTCGGCAACCCTTTTGAGGATGATTCCGTCCTCAGGTGCCAGGATTTTTGTATATCCGAGGGTTATTTCAACCTGTTTCAGTCTCTCTTTCAGACGCTGGAGTGATTTCCTGAGTGCAAGGAGTTCCTTCTCCTTTGCCCTGACAAGGTCTTTTGAGGCCTTTGCCTTCAGGAGTGATATCTCTGACAGCTCAACTTCGCTTGATGCAGTACGTGCCTCTTCTTCAGACAGGTTGTAGGCAAGCCTCATCTCTTCATACCTTTCTTCAGCAATGACGCCCTTCTGCCTCAGCCTGGAGTATCTCCTGAAGTCCTTTCCGGTCTTCTCCTTCTTGTCCCTTGCCTGCTTGAGCCTTGCCTTTGCAATCAAAAGGGCCTTGCGTGCCTCATCTATCGTATGCCTGACGTTTTCTGCCGTGTATTTCAGGTCGAACTCTGCGGCCCTGATCCTTTCAACAAGTTCCTCGGTTCCCCTGATGAATTCCCTGCGCCTTGACTGCAGCTCCCCGTCCTCGATAAGTGCAACGATCTCCCCTGCCCTGACGGTTGCCCCATCCTCTATAAGGACACTCTTCAGCCTTCCGGGAATCTGTGTGGCCAGCTCTATCTCGCTGGCCTCCACCCTGCCGCTGACTTTCAGGTAATTATCTTTTGAGGGGGTTACGTAATGAAATATTATATATATAGCAGCTGCAGCAAAAAGGAGGACAATAACAGGAAGGAACAGGGTTTTCTTCTTCATACCTAATTATACAAACAGTTCTCCCGGTTGTCTACTCCTCAAGGAGTGCCTTTACAAATTCTTCCGGGATAAAGTCCCTCAGGTCATCTATTCCTTCTCCCACACCTATCAGCCTTACAGGGATGTTCAGCTCCTTTTTAATGGCGAATACAATGCCACCCCTGGCAGTGCCGTCCAGTTTTGTTAATGCTATCCCTGTTATTCCGATGGCCTCGTGAAACATCCTGGCCTGTCTCAGGGCATTCTGGCCTGTTGTGGCGTCAACAACAAGTAGGGTTTCGTGGGGGGCTCCCGGCATGGCCCTGTTTATGACCCGCTTGAGCTTCTTGAGTTCTTCCATTAACGGTGTCTTTGTATGCAGGCGTCCGGCGGTATCCACTATTACGGCATCCACTCCCCGTGCCTTTGCAGCCTCAACCGCATCATAGGCCACAGCTGCCGGGTCAGAGCCGCTCTGGTGTTTTACTATCTGTGCGCCTGATCTCTCTGCCCATATCTCAAGCTGCTCGATAGCAGCAGCCCTGAAGGTATCGGAGGCAGCTATTATAACGCTATGCCCCTCAGCGTACAGCCTGCTTGCAAGCTTACCGATAGTGGTAGTCTTGCCCACGCCATTGACCCCCACACACAGAACGACAAAGGGCCTTTCCTGATAGAGCACAAAGGGCTGCGGAAGCCCCAGTATTTTCAGCATCTCCCTCTTTAAAAATTCCTTTACACCTTTGTAATCCTTTATCTTTCCGCTCCTGACCTCTTCCCTGAGATCATCGATTATCTCCATGGTTGCTTCAGTACCTATATCTGATGTAATGAGGACTTCCTCAAACTCGTCAATCGTTGTGTCATCGATCTTTTTCCCCTGAAAAACCTGATCGACCTTTCCAAGAAAACCCGTTCTTGTTTTGCTCAAACCTTCTTTCAGCTTGTCAAAGAGTCCCACTTCTGCCTCCTGAAAATATTTTATTGCCCTGCCGGGTTTTTAATCTCCGGCAGCCTGAAGGATATTATATCAGAATATCTCAGACAAAGGGCGTATCCAAACTCCTGTTGATGCAGGAACTCATGTAATGGAACTGCGAATATCTGCCATGCCAGACTGCGTAACCTTTATTCTATTCCGGGGAGAGCCCCCTGCATCCCTTAAACCCAATTTCTATCCACACCGGCCTGTCCAGAGTATCAAAGCCCCATCGGTCCCATTGCTCTTTAAATCTTTTAGCAGCATTCCATAAACGATCGTGATCTGGTTCCAGGTTTCCATAGAAATCAACAACATAGCAGTGTAAATCCTGAGGTCCCCTGGACATATGGGCAATAACCCTTGTACCCTCAGGAAGCCAACCCATAGCCTGGGGATCAGGATACACGAAATTCCTCTTATCATTCCAGGACTGTTTAAACCTATCCCAGATGTTGTGCGTTTCCGTGATGTTAAACAGGAACTTCTGTTTGCAGGTCCATTGTCTTTGCCCTGCCTCAACATCCCGGGCATAAGATAGGGCCAGCTCCTGCCAAGGTGAGATCTTATTGAAATTATTGGTAATCTCCACAGCTTTTTCCTTAACTTCGAGGCTTCTTCTTGACACTGATTCTCTATCCACAGGCAACCCCAATCTCTTGCCTACAAGCTCATCTCTCCACTTGAACCATGTCTTCTTAACAGGGAAAAAGTCGTTTTCACGAATGTATCGGGAATGCCAGGATTCCATCCCTTCTTCAAACAGTTCCTCCCAATATCGAATGTTAATTTCACTGTTGAGATAGGCAAAAGCGTCGGGATTCATTAAGCGTAGTTTATGATAAACTATAGCTTTTATCTTGCGGATTTGACGGCTATCCCTGTCTGTATTAATCCATTTCCATTCATCTTTGTGAATATATCTGAGATATTCGATGCTCAAATCGTTGATGGCATCGACTAAAAGCGATTGCAGATAATCCTCCGTCATCTCTTCCCGGCTGCTTATTAATAGAGAGGCAACACTTTGTGCAATTAAAGTAATTGTGTTCATTTTTCACCTCCATTGGGGAAACAACTCTCATAATCAGGGGTTTTCAACCTCAGGGTCTTCCTTGAGCGATCAATTGCCTCACGCCGTTTTTTAGCAGGTGTCAGAAAGGCCTTACCCTTGACCTTCCCGGGCTTATGTTTCCCCCTGTCCTCACGACTAATTCGGGTTGGCAACCTCGGTTCTTTCTTCTCCTTTTCTGTTTCCAGTGCCCTGGTGGCAATGAAGCTTACAGCCTTTTCAATTTTCTTTTCACGACCATCAATGATGGCAACCACGAGCGTATTCATTCCTTCCTCAAGTTCAGTCAGGGGTATTGCACGGGTTAGTCGAAGATGCTGATAAGAGGCAGCCTGTGTTACACTCTCCAGTTCCATGGCAGTTAGCCTCCTTCCGGGAAGGGGGACAGGAATTGCATCCCTGTCATAACCCCCTGCTGTTTTACCGGCAGAATCTTTCTTCACATTCCCCGGACCAGAAAGTATAGCATAAGCGGAATTCAGATTATTCCTTTGCACGTTCACCGGTAATTCGGATATTCCCGCAGGCAGCCCGAATTTGGAAGAGCGTTTGGACAGGATTAAGTGTGAAACCCGGTGAGCTTGAGGTCCGGGACTGCCAGACACCACCTCCTGCATATGTAATTGCGTGGCGGGGGCTGTTGACGTCTCGCTTGCCACGCTGCAGCAGCGTTCTTGAATGGTCGTCAATCTCTGCTCCATTGTCATACCTTTTGGGAAAGGGGATATTGTGTGGGGAATCGGCTGGTCAGGCGTGGCAATCTGGACTGGAAGTACGGTTCCCCACCTGTCTACCTGCAAACCTGGTACATATCGGCGAACAGTGACGTTCGAAGACTTGAGTGACGCTTCTTCAGGTGCTGTTTGTTTTCCTGAAACATTTTTCCCTTGCAGCAAGCCTGAGAAACCTTCAGACAGGTCTGTTATTGCCGGCAACATTGGACGAACCTCATCCACTATAAACGAATCCAGTGGGATAAGTTCTGCATTGAGCCATACATAAACGCGCTGCTGCTCATTCATTCCCAACCCAAGAAACGAGACCGGAACTCCGGACAACTCAATTTTCACCGCCAGATTATCCTCGTAGACTGCCCCTGGCACGGGTTCGTAAATGTTTATATCACGGTCAGCCGGGACACTTTCCTGAAACTCGGACTCCACTGCCATTTTTTCCTCTTCAAGTCTCATGTGTTCTGCATCCTTGTCTTTAAGCTGCAATTCCTTCTCCAGAGCATTATAGAGACCCCGCGCAAGAACGTTGATTTGCTCTTCCACTGCAGCAGTATGTTCTATCACCCATCGCACATTAGACAAAACAGTGGACAAAGGCAGCTCTACATGTCCGAGATTGATCGATTCTCTGTGAGTTAAGGTCCTGTTTTTCCACTTGCCTGCTGGAATATCATAATAAGGAACCCTGACGCTCCACCTAACGTCAAAACTGATATCCATGCCCGGATTGTCTCCAAAAACGCTCCGAAGCCTGTCGTCAATACGATTCAACAGCAGGTTACTGATACCACTGGCCAGGCCTTGATGAGGACTCAGCCCGCGCACGTCCTCAATGAAGTCATTAAGATCCCAGGTCAGGTCACAGATAGCACCCCAGATTGTGTTAGTAACGGCATTATCAATACCAGCTCGTACAGTGGTTTCCATTGTAGTTTTCGCAATAGTTTTTGCAGGACCTGGTAACAGGTTTTTATATATCGGGTTACTTCTGAGTCTGTTTTCAGCGGTACTCACCATGGAGGAGACTATCTTGTCTCGAATCCTGTTGCGGCTGGCATTATTGCCGAGTATTGAAAGCAGCTCTTGAAAATCATCCGCTACCCTGTTGAACAGTTCCTCTACCTCAGATATCAGCACTGCTATTTCCCGTAAAAGGGCTGCCACCTGCCGTTGTAATAGCTGTAACGCCTCCTCAAGTTCTGAAAGCCATTTTTTTACCTGTTTCTCAATATCCTTAATCAGTTCATCGAGTTCTTCAAGCATCTTTCCGGCAATCCGTTGCAGAACCCTGGCAATAAAATTCTGAAGGTTATTACCGGCTATCGCTACCAGTTCGTCAGCCAGCCCCATAACCCTCTCCCTGTTGGGAATGAAAAGGGCATCGGCAAGATTTTCCATGAAATCATGCTGACCATCAGGAGGTAGTGGCTCAAAAATTTCGTAAAGCAGCCCCCTCACTCTGGCACGGGTCTGATCCGGTAATGGACCAAATACGTCGCCTCCTATCACCAGAATGTCCTGAACGATCTCCAGAACCTCATCACGATCTGATGCAGTATAAAGGCCGAGTGGTTCCAGTATGGGCAGCAAGGTGTCCACCAAACCTCCCTGATCACCTGCCTCGTCTGCTGCTTTGTTAAATTCAGTTCGAATTTCGCTTTGAGCGGCAGCAGTCAGCACATCGGTTGTTACTACCAGGCTTCGTCCAAATAACATCATCAGCACAGTGGAAAGCATTTCTTTCAGTGCTGTCTCGTCTACATTACCTTCTTCCCATTCAAGCACCTGAGTAAATACCACATCCGTAGTTAAGCGCAAGGAGGGCAAAACAACCTCATGAAAATAAAATCTAAGGTCACCCCGATCACCAATATAATTATCTACGACCGGCACAAGTTCTCCTTCCAGTTTGTCAGTCAGGAATGTCTTCAGACCGTTTAGCAGGGCATCAAGGGTGGCCTTTGTATCCACTTGGCCATCACTGTCAATGAGTATTCCACCAAGACTGGTAAGAAGCAGCTTTGCAATGTCAGTGTCACTCCCAACCGGACTGAGGGGACGACGGAAAATATCAAGAAACACCTTTACATCAGGAAACCGGGCTTCTAAATTTCTAATAACACCGTCTTTTAATAAGAAAAGTGCTAATTCGCTCCTGTTAAGATCGTGGTTGACCCCATTCTCCAACTGAGCGTTAATATACGACTTGATGCTCTGCGGAGGCTGGGATTCCAGATCGCCAAAAAAGGCTTTCTGAACACTCTCTGGATTGTTCCACCCAACAATATTCACTGAAGCCGATGCCTCTGTAACCCTCTCCATACCAATAAACAACAGTTGTATGGCTGACCACAACATTGAAACAGGCTGCAGCCATTTCCCCAGGTCATCAGAGATAGATGCTTCCGATATTTTCATTACCAGTGTTAGGACATCGTTACATAGCGCATTCCAGTATCTCCTGTTATCCTCACCGGGCAGAAACGGGTCGTTCGGGATGGCTAACAAACGATTTGCAACATTTTGCCGTTCAGTTGCAAGTTCTTCCCAGTCAGTGTCACTTATACCGTCGGCAAAAGACTTCATATTATCCTCGAGTATTCTCATGCCGGTACACGCTATCCTGTCCAGAAGATATCGTTGGCTCTCCTCCAGGATTACCTGCGTACATCGCAGAGCAATTTGCCGGGCTCCGCTTTCATTTGCCGGGATATCCCGGGTAGCTATCAGTTCACCTATTTCATATGCATTCCGTAATGCTATCTTTGCCGGTACTCGAAAGGCGTTCAGCAGCTCAGGTTTATCAGTAGAATCCTCTGGTATCAACTTGCTGATTTCATCTACCATCTCATCTACAACAACATCAATGGTGCGTCCTGCAAGTCGTCTGGGGTTATTGATTCCAATATTGGCAAAGACGCGATAACCAGCCCCGGCCTCCAACCCTGCTCCAGCCTCAGCAAGGATGTTGAACCCGGGTTCTTCCCCGGGACCGTTCCCTTTAACAAGGCGGCCTGCAATTACCAGGTTTGCATAGGCCATTGCCGAAAATGCAGCTTTTGCATATACTCCACCCCCAATCGTTACTTCTTCCATAAACACCCTGAACAGCTTTGCCGGCAAACCTTCCAGCTGTGGGTCACTCTCAGCAAGTTTGATGAAGTCACCTATGCTTAACCCGAGATTCAGGGATACCCCGGCTGCGGCTTCAGCAATTGCTTGTAGGCGAACCGCAACGCCTACCTCTTCAAAAAGATTCATGGGGACCTGAACCTGTCCGGTGACTCTTAATTGCGCATGTGCTTCACCCATCAAATGAGCAGCAATATATTTGCGAAAACTTGCATCGAGATTTGCCAGTACACCAATACCTGCGTCTAATCTAAGCCCGTGGTTGAATTCTGTTCTAAACGTAGCAAGGCCTTCTCCCTGGATACCCGCACTCCCCCATTCATTAGAGATACCGGCTTTGGCATTTAACAGGTTTTTGGTTAAATCAAGTGATGACATAAAAACAACCTCCTCTTTATTCAGGATAAATTAACCGGAAGACCAGACTATTTTTACTGAAAGCACCTGTAAGTGTAAAGAATTCATTCAAGCAGAGTTAAGGGGGAGAAGTGAAAATGGCAAGGAAAAATAGCTCTTTAAAAGGGCGGGGTCCCCTGCAGGCATTGTTTTAGGGTATAATCTGAAGACAATACGCATCATGTGACGGGTTGTTGCGGCAAACGCATGGGCCTGCCGCTACAGATATTATTGTTGTATAATTTACTGAATTTAAAGGAGGCACAGATGGAACCGGAAGAACTTACTAAAAAACTCCTGGCTGCAAAAAAAGAAAAGGGCCTGAGCTTCTCTTCCCTGGGAAAGGTAGTTGGTAGGGACGAAGTCTGGATCGCTGCGGTTTTTTATCATCAGGCAAGTGCTTCTCAGGAAGAGGCAGACAAAATAGTGTCCGCATTGGGACTCGATCCTGACATTGCCGAAATGCTGACAGAATGTCCCACAAAAGGATTAGGTCCTGTTGTGCCAACTGATCCGTTAATCTACCGTCTTTACGAAATAATGCAGGTATATGGAATGCCTATAAAGGCTGTAGTTCATGAAAAGTTTGGTGACGGGATCATGAGTGCTATCGATTTTACCCTGAAAATCGACAGAGAAGAGGATCCAAAGGGAGACCGTGTCAGAATCACCATGTCCGGGAAATTCCTGCCCTACAGGAAGTGGTGATATCCAGGGCATAACGAATCCATACAGGGCCTGAAGTCAATCATAAAGATAACCCGGAACTGGCGAATATCGTTCTCTGATTTATCCCCGGGCTCTCCATACCTGACCCCGGGGATAAATCAGCTTGCGCTTAGCTTGTGCTGCTGTATTCCGCGCATGTAAAAGGCCCTTATTTTTTATCAGTGAAATAATCGCCGAGCAGTCCCCTGGAGTGTTCGTCCTCATGACAGTAAACGCACAGATTTTCCCAGTTAGAACCATTTGGTGGATTATTCCTGGGATTTCCATCCTTGTGGTGGACGGTCAGGAGATGCCTGTCTTTGTAATCAAACTCTCTTGCACATTTGGCACAGATAAGCCCGTGAATATTCAGTGAACGTTCTCTGTAAGTACTGACAGGGGAACTCTGCCCCTTTAATTCCCTGACAATATCTGCAACAGATTTGTTGCTGTTTATCTTTTCAGGTCTTTGCTTTTTGTATACTTTATTTCGTTTGCTTTGCATTTCGATCTGTTTCCTTTCCCTGATTGCCCGGGGAAATTATGTGGTAAAAAGGACTGTCAAGCCCTGTTCCGTGTTTTTGTTCCATAAGCTTATGGTATCAGGCTTTAAACTAAAAGTCAACGGGTTGTAACTCAATCGAACAGTGTTAAATCATATCCACTCATCACCTGCAAACCCGGGAAGGCCACAGATTATTTCATCGCCTTGTTTGCACAATAAATACACAAAAAAGATGTTGGATCGAAATCCAGGCGTTTAGGTGCGATTTCTTCCCCGCATTGAAGGCAATAGCCGAACTCGTCTTTATCAATTCTTTTCAGTGCAGCATCTATACGTTGCAGTTTAATGCTCCGCCGCCGCCTGGACTCAAGGGACATGGCTTGTGCCTGTAAAGCGTCCATTCTTGATAGACGGCCAACCCTGGTCTGATCAAGCTCTACAGTTTGAGCCCCCTCATTGCCCATTTGTTCTATCTCCTGCAGTTCATTACGTAGTTTAAGTAATTTTTCCCTGAAGGAAGCTATATCAATGCTGGATTTATTCAAATGGTCTCCTCGTCTTTCACTTGTATGGTGCAATTTCTGGATATTTTATTATATCAGTTTTATGCATCATGGGTGGGTTTTGGCCATGCACAACGGTGCTGCTATTCTTCGAAACGTCTAACTGCCATTCTCAGGAGTTTGTTTTTGCTGCGGCGCTGCTTGGCCTCCAGACGGCGCTTTTTTGATTGAAGCGTTGGTCCTGTCTTGCGACGGACTTTTGGCCTCTCTGCTGCCTTACGGATCAATTCAACCAGTCTGTTGATTGCGTCCTGGCGGTTCTGCTCCTGTAAACGGAACCGCCGGGCATCAATAACCAAGGTGCCGTCTGCGGTAATCCTCCTTCCGGCAAGTCGGATAAGACGCTCCCGAACATCAACGGGCAAAGAAGAGTTTTTAACATCAAAGCGAAGTTGTACGGCTGTAGCGGTCTTGTTAACCTTTTGCCCGCCCGGCCCTGAAGCACGGATGAACTTCAGATGAAATTCGCTCTCGTCAATAGAGATACCTTCAGTGATATGAATCATGTATCTATTTTACCCTTTACTGAACCAATATTGTTATGCACGGAAGAAGCAGTGGTTTTTTCACTCTGCAGATATTTTATTGTCCAGCGACTTCAGTAATCGGGGGCCTACTTCCATGGCCCAGTCGACTGCGCGTCCATCTACTGTTGCACCATGAACTGCCGAGCTTAATAAGCCAATCATATCAGCAAGAACACTGTGTTCTTGCTTTGTCAGAACGCCATGCTCAGCCAGCAATCTCATAAGCCTGATGACGCTTGCACTTTGAACATGTATTCCCTTTGCTTCTGCAAGTTGAATCAACCGCTTCTCAATCTCGATCCTGAGTCCTGCCAGGGCTAAATTTGGGTCATTTTCTGCAATGACCTGAAAGGAATATTGAGGAGCTGTGGCCACTGTGCTTGAAGGAGCTAACAGGCCAGCCTTGTCTGCTTTATCTTTAGCCTTTAACAAATCCTGGAACTCTATCTTCCATCCACCTGGAAACTCCAGAGATTTGAACAGCGGAGCAAGCCAGGGGATTATAGCGATTATCAGGAGAGTCAACGTGATTCTGTCAATAGCCAGGGATGGCCAGATAAGGTGCACTGCAATTACAAGCAAGGCAAATACGGATATACCTGTTTGAATCCGGAGTATCTTCATACCGTATCACTTAAATGCGTTTTCAGCAACACCTTACCCCTTCCGTCAGTCTGTCCTCCTGAAGTTCAAAACTCAAGATAGTCTTATATAATATTTTGAATGAATAATTTAGAAACGTACCAGAACGGTTGCACTATAGGAATCTTCATCATTTCCTTCATTATTGTCAGCCAGAAACTTTTGAAAGTCAAGGCGAAATGAAATTTGATGAGTTATAAAGACCCTGCTGTTTATTCCTATAGTTTTGCCTTCAATATACTTGTCGTCACCACTGTTTATTTCGAAGTCTGCTCCCGCACTTATTTGATTTGTAAAATAATAATCACCCGAAATCCCGAGTATTGTGTTTGACCCATCCTCGTTATCTTCCTCGAATTGGCTCTGTTCAACACTGGCCTCAAGGTTAAAGGCACTATCATCTCCTAACTCCTGAACAAGTTTAGTGCCTATTGCATAATTATTTTCCTTCCTTGTAATTTCCGGCATGCCAGATAAAGATATACGTGCCTCATTGTAACTATACCCGGCAAATGCAAGCAGCCCTCTGGAGAAGAACCAGCCAATTTTTAAAGCATAGTTATTGTTTGTTATATCACCATCCAGTGGCTGGTCAAATTCAAGATCTGTCTTGATATATTGTGCCTGAAGAACGAGTGGGTAATCGGGTTTCATGAACATAGCCTGTAATCCATAGAAAGGACCATCTGCTTCTGCAGTAGAACCAAGTTTCTGTTCCCATTTCCCCGCAAATAATGTGATACTGCCGATTCGTTCCAGAAAATCGGCCTCGGCAAGAGGATGTCCGGTTGTCTCTACCCGTGAAAAATGGGTGGTAGTCTTGATTCCGTATGTTTTTGTTTTATTGTCAGCATCATCTTTAGAACTGTAATAATTGATCAAAACCTCGGTTTGGTAATTATCCTGTGCATAAGCTGTACTTGAACAGAAAGCCCACAGTATACACAGGCTTAAAATACAGACATATCGGCGGATTTTGTTCACTTCTCACCTCCTTGTTTCATAAAGTCTGGTAGCCACTAATTATAGTGTTTACAGTTGGCATTCAGGTTTTATTGACTGCCCAGCCTCTCTTCTCTCCTCCCCTCCATTATGAAGATACTGTCTGCAAAGGTCAAGCCCCCCGAATTGCCTCATAAAAAATCGAAACGAAAGGGTATCGTTGCCTCAAAAAAGGAATCTTGATAAAAGAGATGGAAAATAGTCTCCTGAAGGAAGGAAAAACAGGAGGCGGAAATGAGGTTAACGATGAAAGAGAGGAAGAAGGC
>JAADGU010000036.1:0-860 GCA_013152195.1 Nitrospirota bacterium | reverse complement strand
GACAATACTGGCTCCGAGATATCAGAAAGCGAGGAAGAAAGAAAAGGGCAAGATGCTTGATGAATTCATAGCCCTGACAGGGTACAGCCGGCCCCATGCCTCGTATGTGTTAAACATCCACGGAAAACGTAAGAGAGTGAGCAAAAACAGGGAGATACAGGCAGATGTGAGGAAGAAAGGCTGTCGGGGGAGGAATAAGAGATACACAGAAGATGTAAAAAAGGTTCTGATAAAGATCTGGTACATAATGGACTGTATCTGCGGAAAGAGACTTGGCTGTGTAATGGAAGAAATAGTTAAAAAGCTTGAGCAATTTAAAGAAATCTCAATGGATGCAGAGACGAGGGAGAAGATTATAAGGATAAGTGCCTCTACAATCGATCGGCTGCTTGCAGGGGAACGGAGGAAACAGACAATCAAGGGCAGGTCAAATACAAAGCCCGGCACACTGCTTAAGAACCAGATACCTGTAAGGACATTTTCAGACTGGGATGAGCAGAGGCCTGGTTTTGTGGAAATCGACCTTGTTGGACATGATGGGGGAGATGCACGAGGGGAGTTCATGCAGACGCTGGATGTTACAGATGTCTGTACCACGTGGACAGAGACGGAAGCTGTGAAGAACAAGGCCCAGGTATGGGTATTTGAGGCACTTAAGAACATACGGGAGAGACTTCCTTTTGAATTGATAGGGATTGACTCAGATAGTGGAGCCGAGTTTATCAATCATGAGCTGTACAGGTACTGTCAGCAGGAAGGTATAACTTTTACAAGAAGCAGAAGTTACAGGAAAAACGACAACTGTTTTGTAGAACAGAAGAATTACTCCGTTGTGAGAAGGGCCGTGGGTTATCTGAGGT
>JAADGU010000127.1 GCA_013152195.1 Nitrospirota bacterium | reverse complement strand
ATAAGACCGGGGCTGACGGCGTTAACCGTTATGCCATAGCTTGCAACCTCCCTCGACAAAGAGCGTGTAAAGCTGAGAATTCCGCCTTTTGAGGCTGCATAATTTGTCTGCCCTGTTCTGCCCATCAATGCCGTAGGCGATACAATATTTATTATCCTTCCCCACTTCTCACCAATCATGGGCCTGAGTGCCGCCTTCGAGCAGTTGTAAACACCAGTCAGATTGACGTCAAGGACCCTCTTCCAGTCCTCATCCTTCATCAGCATAAGCAGACTATCCCTTATTATCCCTGCGTTATTGACGACAATATCCAGGGTGCCGGTTGCCTCAAGTATCTGCCCGAACATCTCCTGCACCTGCCGGGAATCCGAGACATCCGCCTTCAGGGAAAGCCCGAAGCCATTTATCTTTCTGAGCTCCTCCTCTGTACCTGAAGCAGACCCTTCATCAGAGGAATAGTTGACCACAACCTTTGCGCCACCCCGTGCAAGGCAGAGCGCTATAGCCTTTCCAATCCCTTTGGTCCCGCCGGTAACAAGGGCCACCCGACCGTCAAAACTATACATCTTCCTCACCACCCCTGTTCCCTGTATATTCGTCCCACTCCATGGGCAGCATATACTTCTTTTTGTTATTGCACTCCTTGCAGGCTGCAACGATATTTGATTTTGTGCTCTTGCCGCCCCTTATGAGAGGCACTACATGGTCCATGGTGAGTTCCGCAGGCGACATCTGTTTTTCACAGTAAAAGCATACACCCCTACCCTTCTTATTCCTCCACCACCTGGTAGCCCTGAGCTCCCTGGCCTTTCTCTTCTCTCTGTTTACTTCCTCATCACTTACCTGAGGAAAAAAATTTAAATCAGAATACATGGTTTTTTATTATAACAGATTTTCGGTTCCGCTTCACTCAAGGCACGGGAAAAACAGGGCATCCTGCTTCTTAAAGAATTGCCAAATGACTCAGGATCAACAGCAATCCTTCGAACAATCGAAAAACTATTGCGTTTCCCCGGTAATAATAACGGCGTTTCAGGCAGGCTATTTTCCAAAACGCTTTAATATTGAAGGGTTATGAACTGGCATAACTATTGCGAGATATTTATCACCATGTTGGCTTGAGAACTACAGGAAAGACAGATAGAACCTGTGGCGGGATTAATCGAAATGCCTTTTACGCATTTGCTGAGGAAAAAACTGCCACCACTTCACGCTGTGCAACACATGACAGGCCGACCTTAAGGTAGGCAAGGTAATGATGAAAGAAAAAAACCTGGCATTGACGTTATCCTGCACAAAGACAACAAGGTTAAAATGCTCTGTAAAAAACGAGGAGAAGGGGGAATAAAATGAGGAAGGAAAAGAGATTAGGAATAAGACTCTTGCTGGTAATGTCCTGCCTGTTTTTAGTTTACGCCTGTGGTGGTGGAGGGGGAACAACCACCACAACGGAAAGCGGAGGAACTACCACTGAGACAGGAACGATTTCCGGAAGTGTAAGCGGAACCACTATTGTAGCAGTGAATGATAGCGGGGATATAGTTGCCAGTGACGACACGACAGGCAAAACACCTGATGCAAATGGAAACTATCCCTTTACCCTCACCGGAATCCCTGTTGGACAAAATATCAGGGTTTATCTGATAACTTTGGGCGGTATCTACCCCATGTATTTTGATAGTAATGGAGATACCAATGTTTTCTCCTTAGCCTCTTCAACAACTATCAACCTTGGATTTGTGGATACAGATACAACAGGACAGGAAGGAAAGGCCATACCTCAAAACAATCCAACTAATTATCCAGGAGTGTCCGGTGGAGCAGAAAATCCTGATATACCCGACACCATTACCAACCCCGAACCTCCATCCGGCTATTCCCTGAACCAACTAACAACCAATGGGCTTGAAGCAGTGTCAAATGGATGGATACTCAAGGCAAGAAATTACTTTAAGGCCGCTGTGGATTTGGCAGGAGACTCGACCTCTAATGATGCTGATACCGCCAGATTCTTCTATGCACTGACAAGGGTAGCAGCCATTAGCGCTGATACCTTTTCTGACGGAACCCCCGGTGATATGAACAGCTTAGGGGATATCCTTGACAGATGCGGCGCTCTCACCTCAGTTACTGCACGTGCAAACTGGGACACCATTGAATGTTCCGACCCCCTGCCAAGTGATACCCCCAATGGAAGTGACATTCAAAAGTTTCTTTACGATGAGGTCCGTCCGGAAATTGAAGGAGCAATTACCAACCTCAGTGCTGTCTCCCAAGACTTTAACAAACAATGGAGAGAACCTTTTGACAAAGACATGGTAGAGAGTGACCAGGGGGATGTCCTCTTCTTCAAGGCCGCACTGGAAGGTCTTGCAGCAAACCTCTATACACAGTATGTTTATAATCTTTATGTGGATATAGCTGCAGAAGTTAACAAGGAAAATACTACTACAGAGGTTTTCCTTGGTGACTACCCCAACTTCCTTTCGCTGTCAGCGTCTTATAATGATAACCTCAATAGCGCTAAAAACTACTTCTCAGGTGCCCTCGATGACTTGAATGCTGCCATCGATGAGATAAAGGCGGAGACAGACAATCAGGATGATGATCTTGTCGACCTTGGGGATATGACACCCTCAGAGATTACAGAGACACAAACAGATATTACTAATTACAAGGCCTCACTCAATGGCGAAACGACTGTAACTATAGATGACAGAGACACACCTTCCGATACCACGGATGATACCATCATAGACCTGAGTCAATTCTTTGCAGTGACAGGGATTAATCTGAGAGCGCTCCTGCCACCCTTTGTAGGGGATGAAGCCACAGGACTCCTGCCCGACTCCTCCTTTGGCGGTGTACTGATACAACTCAACGGATATGCCCCCGATATGCTAAATACTGACACCGATAGCGATGGCACGGCCGACATCTTTGAAAACCCGACCCAGCTAACTACTGACTCAATAGCAGAGGGTAATCCGGACTGGAGCCCTGACGGAACAAAGATCGTATTCCATTCAGGAGATACGGGAAGCCGAGACATATATATTATGGATTCTGACGGGACAAATCCAATTCCGGTAGCAAGCGCATCAGGAGATGATGCAAGGCCCCATTGGACTCCTGACGGCAGGATAATCTTCCAGTCAGACAGGAACGGAAATTATGATATCTATATAATAAACATAGATGGCACAGGTCTGACACAGATCACCTCTGATACAGATAATGACAACCGGCCAGATGTATGTCCAGGGGATAGCACCAAGATTGTATTCGATTCCAACAGGTCTGGAAACCGTGATATCTGGGTTATGAATACCGATGGATCGGGCCTGAATCAGCTTACTGCCGACGCTGCATCGGATACGCGTGCGGATTGGATGCCGGATTGTTCCAAGATAGTATTTGAATCAGAAAGGACAGGAAACAGAGAGATCTGGGTTATGGACGCTGATGGAAGCAACCCGACCCAGCTTACTAATACCTGGTGGACATCTAATGGACACCCACATTTTAGTCCGGATGGCTCCAAGATAGCATTCTGGTCAATGAGGACATGGAATAAGGAAGTCTGGATTATGAATAGTGATGGCACCGAGCAGAATCAGATTACTGATAATCCAGAAGACGATGGTGGTGCTGCCTGGAGCCCTGACAGCACGAGGCTCGTGTTCAGGTCAAACAGAGCAGGAAGTGATGATATCTGGGTATATACCCTTCTCCTGACCCCTTGATTTGAGGGAGCCCCCCGGGGACAACGTGCATCCGTACATATAGCCTCCTGATACCGCAGGGAGGTTAAAAGGGGAGCAGGCAAGAGCCTGCTCCCCTTTTAACCTGAAACGACCGACCTATAGATAAGGCTCATCAGAGAGATCAACAAGGAGGCATAAAAGGTATCTGATTTTCAGACACAGTTTTTCTTCATCTGTCAACCTGGAAGGATTAATGTGTCAATTGTGATGGAGGATATACCTGTGCAGCGGACAATAATAAAGGCCTTTTTGGTATTTATTGCAACACTATCCCTCGGGCTTATACTCTGGGGCCAGAGGAAGGAGACTGCAACGCCTCCTGTGGCAAGAAAGGTATCTCCATATCCAGTATGGATACAAGGCTTTACCGCCAGCACCTACCAGGGTGACAGGCTTGTAACCAAAATAGAAGCTGACGAGTTCAAGATAAACCCCAGGAGATTCTTTATCTTCAATATAAAACCCTTTAATGAGGCTACCTTAACCAATGTCAGATTAGATATCCACATCTATAAGGGAATGTCTTCGAAGGCGGATTTGTTCTCTTTTAGTGAAGGTGTTTTGCCCCTTATGAACGGTGACAAGAAGTTTGCTGCAAAAGGGATGGGCCTTATAACGAGGGGAGTGATAAAGGGGCTTATTTTGAAGATATACAGGGCTGACAGGCCCTCCATGGTTGTCAAAGCCAGCAGTGGATACATTGACTTCAAGAAGAATGAAACAAAGATGAAAGGGGTCAGCATTGAAGATGTATTATCAGGGCGGCTCATAAAGAGCAGTTCCGTTATCTGGGATAACAAAGAGATGGTCTTTAATGTCCCGGGAAAGTATATCGCCATGACCCCGGAGGGAAGGGCAAGGGGCAAGAAGATAAGGGTAGACCTGGACTTTGCTGTAAGTCCCCTGAAGTAATAAATAAATTAAGGGGGTATCCAGATCAAATCTATCGACAGGATAAAGACTCTGTCATATCGCTTCCAGCAACCTCTCATCTCTGCAGAGGAATCTCACTTCAACTCCCCGTAAAGCACTGTCCTGTCCCTGCCCCCTTTTTTGGCAGCATAAAGTGCCTGATCCGCCTTTTCGACCAGTTCATCCCCGTTTGTTACATCAGCAGGATATGAGGCTATACCGAGACTCACGGTAACTTTCAACAGATTACCTTCTACCTTAAAGTCATGAGCTTTTATATTCTTTCTTACCCTTTCAGCTATCTTCTTGGCACCCTTTGCATCCGTCTTCACCACCAGAATGGCAAACTCCTCTCCCCCATACCTCGCCGGTATGTCTATATCCCTGACGGTCCTGCTGATTATCCCTGCCACACCCTTCAGCACAATATCGCCAACAGGATGTCCAAAGGTATCATTCACCTTTTTGAAATGGTCGATATCCGCAAGTATAAGAGAGAGTGTATCTTCGAAACGTTCCGACCTCTTGAACTCCTCCGACAGTTTTTTCTTGAAATGGCGGTGATTAAAGAGACCCGTCAAGCCATCGGTGAAAGCCATCTTCTTGATCTCCTCATGCAGGAGGACATTTGAAATACTTACAGATGCCTGGTTCACCAGGATCTCGAGCAGATTAATCTGCATTGAATTGAAGGCATTCTTTCTTTCCGAAAGGACCGTAAGTATACCTTTAATCTTCGCCCCATGAAAGAGCGGCAGGGCAAGAACCGATTTTATGCCCCTGAAATGGAATGGAAGCACCCTCGTCCTGAAACCGCTCACATCCGGATGATAAAGGGGATCCCTGTTGGCATGAACCATCTCAAGCAGTGTTCCCTTGAGTGAAGTTACCTTCTTTTCATTCAGATACCCGGCCCCTTTTGTAAACAGGTCATATGAACGGCCTTTTTTCAGTAACAGGACTACCTTGCCCCCGGAAACCCTTGCAGCGCTCTCCACAATCCTCTCGCAAAGGGCTGAAAGCTCAAGCGACCTTGCAAGGGGAGCACTCTCCTCATGCAGTATCCGGAGACTCCTGTATGACAGCTGAATCTGGGAATATACCCTCTGCCTCTTAAGGATTTTGGCTGTTTCACGCGCTACGAGTTCCATTAACCCTATGTCCTGCTGATCAAAGGCACGATATCTCGAGCTGTCGGCACTCAATACTCCGATAGAGGTTGAGAGTTCCATGACAGGAACAGCAAGCAGCGTTGCAATCTCTTCATCCCTCAGATACCCCGGCCTGATATCCTTACCCGGAGATTCGGAATAATGAAGCAGGGGTTTGCCGCTTCTGAAGACCGTATATATCAATCCGTCACCCGTGGTAACTATGCCGGACCTGCCCGAGGACAGCCTGCAGACAAGCCCGCTGTCCTCATTTATAAAGAGGCTGACCGCATCTGCCACCATTGCCTTCTCAGCTATCTTCAAAAGCCCGAGGATATCATCTTCCACCTCCAGAACATCTGTTAAATACCGGGACATCAGGGTATCATCATTAAAGGAAGGGGCATTATCCGCAAGCTCCTTGGCCTGGCTCTGCAGTTTGTTAAAGGACTCATTGTAATCCTTCATCCTGTTTTTCAGTTTATATAGATAGAGGTTGACCGGCAGGGATGTCAGCAATACAATGCCCAGCAGAACCAATGCATCCATACGCCCCGAGGACAATAATTCCCTGCCATGAAGCAGGGGCTGCAAAGACATCAGGATTAGAAAGGATTTAACGCTGAGGAAAAGGGCCGAAGCCACCATAAGGGGGATATTTACAAGGTGAAGCCAGCCGGAGGCTTTTACCTGAAAAAAAGCCTCAAAAAAGGCCTGAACCCCGAATATCAGGAGAAACAGCTCGCTGCGGTGTTTTGAATACCTGTATAAGGCACTGGAGATAAATAGGATAAAGACTATTGAAAAGATTACAGGTCTTCTGTCAGGAAGGTCTGAATAGAGACAGAATGACAGGAGAATCAGGAAAAGATACGGGAGGAATCTTGTCAGCCCGAGTATCTGCCTCTTTTTGCCTCCTCCTCTTTGAAGAACTTCTTGTAAAGGACTTCCCACTCAGAGCTTCCCTCTATTATATTCTTTGAGTAGGACTGGATTTTGCGTCTGACGGCCTCTTCAATCTCTTCCCCTGCCTTTAGCTCGTCTGTAATGGACTTCTGAATCTGGCGCCTGATCTTACCCTCGTCCTCTCTAACAACAACAAGCCCCTTTTTTTTCAGCTCCTTCAACAGAACATGGCTCATATGGGTGACCTTTTCGTCTGACAGCATCATAGAACAATATTCCTCTCTTTTGCAAGTTTACGCTTTGTGAGGTCAAAGAGCCTCCTGTAATCAAGACGGCCCTCTTCTATCTCAGAGGAATGAAGCTGAAGTATCCCCCTGACTTCCTCGTTTAGCCTGTCTTCAGCCATCAACTCATAAAGGAGAATCCCCTCCACGGCTGCAAGCAGATCCTTTTCCGGAACAGCGGATTCTATATAACCCCGCCCGATCAGGTCATCTATAATCCTCTTTGCCATGGGAGCTACCCAGGATTTGGGTATCCGCATCTCACTTTTCCATAAATGGCAGCAATGCTATATTTCTTGCCCTCATTATTGCAGTGGTAATCTCTCTCTGGTGTCTTGCACAAGTCCCGGTCATTCTCCGGGGCAGAATCTTTCCCCTCTCTGTGATATAACCGCGCAACACCTTCATATCCTTATAATCAATGTAAGGTATCTTGTCTGCACAAAACCTGCAGTACTTTCTGCGTTGAAACCTTCTCATATTGACACTCCTTTCTTTATTCAGTTAATCTGTTTTCTGTTTTTTTGACTTCTGCTCTCTTTAAAACGGTTCAAGCTCGGTCGTCTCTTCCGGAGGCGGAGTTTCATCTCCGGAGCCATAGTCAGCCGATGAGTCTTTCCTTGGCAGGAACCTTACAGTGCTTGCAATTACCTCAAACTTGCTCTTCTGCTGCCCCTCATACTCCCAGCGTCTCTCCTTCAGTCTTCCCTCGACAAGCACACCACGCCCCTTGCCAAGATACTGCGTTATATTCTCAGCCTGTTTGCCGAAAACAACTGTATCGATAAAGAGGGTTTCGTCCTTGAATTCATTGCCCTGTTTTATACGGGAATTGACTGCAATACGCATACTGACTACCGGGGTGCCCTGCGGGGTGTATCTCAGTTCAGGGTCCTTTGTAAGATTGCCTACAAGAATTATCCTGTTAAACATCGCCTACACTCCTTCAGCAGATTCAACAGCCTCTTCAGCAACAGGCTCGGCAACAGGCTCAGCAGACTTCTTGAGCTCATTCATCAGGGCTGCTATCTGGCTCTTTTCAAGTTTAATTACCATGTATTTGAAGACCGGATCGTATATCTTGTAGAAATCCTCGAGTTTCTTGATACATGTGGCGGGTGCCTTGAAGGTGTAAAGTATGTAGTACCCCTGGGTTTTCCTGTTCAGCTCATAGGCAAGCTTTTTTCTTCCCCAACGGTCTTCCTTAAGCACTTCACCTTCGGCTTTGACTATAAGGTCGTTGATTTTCTGGGCAGCAGCTTCGATCTCTTCGTCACTAAGGGCAGGGTCAATAATTACAATGTTCTCATAGAAATTCATTTCCATACTAAAAAAACCTCCTTCCGGATATAAAGCCCTTTCCAAAGGATAAGGGCAAGGAGTAATTCTCCTGATATTGAAACTCAGGAAGAATCATGCCTGACATATTTTATAGCACAATCATGGCAATTAAATCAATTCAGCCAAATTGTCGATAGAAAACCTGTCAAATTCCTGATTTCATAATAATTCGTTTAAACAATCAAAAGGAACACGCCCCTTAATCCCCGCTTGATAGCTGGAAAAATCCTTGATCATCCTGGTCTTACCGGGAGGAACGGAACGAGGTAAGGGGCAGTGTGCAGTGGGACAGCCTCAGAACGGTCAACGCCCTTGAATAAGAGTCTTGCAATGAGTGATACAGCTAAACCGTATCTCCTGCATTCAGAAACAGAACAACCAGCTACAATTTTGGAGATTCTGAAATAAATTCAGAATGACTGATATTGGACAACAAGCTCTTAATCAGTTTAAAACCCTGTATTTGCCCGTTTAATCATTTAAACCTGTCTTTTGACTTGAAGAGAGATTCCGCGGGGAACTATTGCTGGGAAGATACATCATTGTTTAACAGAAAAGGGCTGTAACTTGGCAGGACGTGAAATGGTTTCTAACGAAACCATTTCACGTCCTAATCCTTTTTTAATGGAACTTCGGTCTTCACCTGGAGTTTATCCTCAGCTTTGCTGCTGGTATCCCCAACCTTTTTAATATTATAGTATTTTATATTTCCGGGAGTACAACCAAACAGCATATCCTTTAAATTCTTTGACCTGGATTCGCTCTCTTTCCTGGCACGTTCAATAATCCGAGCTCTTGTTTTCAGGAAAAGTTTTCTTGATTCTGGTTTCATTTTGTTACCTCCTGTATGAGCTGAATATTGCAAATCACATCTTTATATTTTTATCTGCTGCAAGCTTTATACTAATAATTATAACATTTTTTCACTAAATTATCACCTTTAACCGGAAACATAAGTCTCAAACAGTTTCATATTCCTGCCGATTACTTCAACATAAACCTCCTTTATCCGGTTAAAGATTTCTTCTGCCATTGCTTCATCGTAGATATGAGAGGATCTGTTTCTATCCTCCAGCATGTCAAGCGCAACTTCTGCCTCCTGCAGGAAGCCCCGTCTTGCAGCCTCTTTCAAACAGGATCGTGGCCCTGCGCACCTGTAACCTTCATATTCAAGGAGTATCTTAATGGTTTTCCAGAAAACTTCAAAGGTGAACTCAAATCGTTGTATCACTCCATCCCTGTCAAGTTCGTCAGATGCTTCTTTAACCGCCTCATCAAGTCTTTTAAAGGCTTTTTTTAATTTCTCAAGTGAGTACTTTACTTCTTCTATCATAAAGCACCCTTCCTCTTTGAAGTATTATTTTTCTGAAATTTCTATCCACTTTATCGAGGTTTACTAAATCAATTGTATAAATTCCTGCTTTTTCATCAAGTTTGTCCTTTATAAATCGTTCCATCCTTATATCCATATCTGCCCCTTCAACGGCAACATCAAAGTCTGCATATTTCTCAGCCCGCTGTTTGGCCCTTGAACCGAACAGTATAATCCGCTCCGGCTGAAGATATGACACCAGGACTTTAACAATTTCGTCAATTATTCTCTTCTCATCCATAGAAAACTCCATGACTCCATTGCCCTGCATAGAGGCTCTTCACATGATCATTATAACAGAATACTGATCCATAGACTTTATCCACAAGGATTTCAGGTGAGTGTCTTTGATGTGAGAGGCTGATGGATTCCCTGTCCAGTCAAACCCAGAGCAGGGGCTACAGCGGATAAACATTTCCCATGTCGATTATCCGCCACTTTCCATTTACCTTGCCAAGGGCGCAGCTGATATCCCAGCCCTTTGCAAGCAGAAAAGTTGCACCTTCAGGAACAGCCACAGGCCCAAGGGTGTCCCTTTCGCCCCCTTCGTATATCTTGACCCAGAGTTTTCCGGGCTCTATCCCTGCAATGGTATACTGGTCAAACTCCATAAAATCTTCAAAATCACGACCGGCAGGGTCAATGCCAACACCTGCAGATGCCCTGTAAAGTATTTCCGCAGCCTGCTCTGCGCGGGGCAGGTCCCTTGCTGCTGCAATCCCCTCATCCACTCCGTCCCTGGCTGCTTCCTCTGAAATATATCCTTTTTCAGTCAGCCACTTTGAAAGCTTCTTTATGACCGTGCCTGAAGAACGCTTGAAATCCGCTCCAGCCATGACTTTTCTGACCATAAAATACCCGAGAAAGTCTCCCATGTTTTCAATAATCTTCTCAGGGCCGAATATCCGGCAGAACTCCTGCTGTTCTGAACCCTCAGAGTTGCAGCACCTGTCAAAAAAGACTGTTTCAGCCTTTGAAAGACCTGTATGTCCATAACCGTTCAGATGGTCTTTCAGTAACTCAACAATGTCTTCATACCTCAAGAGAGTCCTTGGTTTCAGCCGTTTCCTCTGCTCTGCAAGAAACTCCTCAAGAACCATCTCGATGTTCCTGTCTGCCCTCTCCGGAAACTGTATCACATTCCTAGTCATGGTAAAACCCTCTTTCTGTCATGCTCCCTGTTATCAGGTAGGACTCAAAGAGTTCTATAAAACTCCTCACTCTTCCTTACCGGTTTCTTCCCTCACCTTCTCAAATATATCCCACAGGTTTATCTCTATATCAAAGGCACAGAGTTTTAAAACCTCATCCCAATTGAATATGTCAGGAGCACTGTACTGGTTGTCTTTCAGGCAGTATCTCTCCACGTATTCCCTGTCAGGAAAGACAATTATATATTCCTTTACCCCGGATTGCTCATAAAGCGCTTTTTTCTCGCGCCTGTCCTTCAGTTCAGTGGCAGGTGAGACCACCTCAACAATCAAATCAGGCGCTCCCCGGATGTTATCTTCAGTAATCCTGTCCCTGTCGCAGACCACAAGAATATCGGGCTGGACAATATTGAAATCATCAAATACTACATCGGTGGGAGCAGAGAACACCGGACATCTGTCATCAATACTGTTCTTCAAATTAATAAAGAGGTTCCCCGAAATTCTCTGATGTTTCACTTTCGGTGCAGGGCTCATACTGTAAGCGGCACCATCTATGATCTCCCACCGTTCATCATCCGGCCAGGTCAGATAATCCTGGTAGGTGTATCTTTTATCTTTTTTAACTGCAAGCCCCATTATGCTCTCCCTTGTTTATTTCCTGCAGAAACATCCTTATTTCCAACCAGCTATCTTTACTGTTTGTACCAGAATTC
>JAADGU010000109.1 GCA_013152195.1 Nitrospirota bacterium | reverse complement strand
AGGGTCTCATCTGTATTGCCCAGAAATTTGAGTGTGAGATGAATGTGATCCCCGGAGAGCCACTTAATGTCCGGACCAAACTTCTTCAGCCCTTTCATGAAGGACTCCAGCTCCTTTTTCATCACCTCTCCGATATCTATAGCAATAAAACATCGCACAGTCTTAATATATTTACCATTTACCGTTTTTTATTTGCTGCCCACTGCGACTAAAATGTTTCATCCTGTCAATCCTGTCAATCCTGTCAATCCTGTCGATATTTGTCATTCCGGACTCAATATTTGTCATTCCGGACTCGATCCGGAATCTATTCTTTGATATCTCCCGCTTTCCTCAATCTCCCCCTGGTTTTCAAACATGCCCTCTCTACGCTACTCCTTCCACAAGGAGTTTTAGTGCCGCAAGTGCTGCGCTTTCCTTAATCTCCCCTCTGTCTCCGGTAAATCTCATCTCCCTTGTAAGGGTTTGGGTTTCGGTACTTACCGCCATATAGACAAGCCCTGCCTCTTTATCCTCAAGTACGTCGGGTCCAAGATTGCCGGTAGTTGAAATTGAGCACGATGTTCCTGTAAGTTGTCTTACCTTCTCAGCCATATCCCTTGCCGTCTCTTCACTCACCACTCCATGGGTCGAGATGATTTCAGGGGAGACTCCAAGTATCCTCTTCTTTGACTCAATTGAGTATGTGACAACTCCTGCCTCAAAAAAGGCACTTGCACCCGGAAGTGCAGTTATATAATGACTGATAAGCCCCCCGGTGCATGACTCGGCTACTGAGAGGGTTAAGCCCTTCTCCCTGAAAATTTCATGTATCCCGTATACGACCTCTAAAGTTTCCCCCACTCCCAAACTCCACCACTCCTCAACTCCACCACTCCACTACTCCAGATCTTTCCTCATCCCATCACTCCAATCTTCAAGGTTATAGCCAAAATCAACCTTAATACAAGATTAGCATAAATCCCTGCAAGTCATCTATCATTATTCCGAGTCCACCTGGTATGCGTTTTTCGAGTTGTCTGATGGGTGTAGGTTTTATTATGTCAAAGGCCCTGAAGAGAAAGAATGCAAGGATGGCGTTGGGTATGCTGAAGGGGATGAGGAAGACGGAGACGAGGTATCCTGTAACCTCATCCACCACAATATGTGAACTATCTTTTTCATTCAGAAACTTTTCGGTCCTGTCTGATGCCAGAACTCCTGCAATAAAGCACACGGGTATGATTATGGAAAGTGCCAGAACATCAGGGCGGAATAATATATAAACCAGGAAGGAGAGGGCGCTGCCAGCCGTGCCTGGCGCTACAGGAGAATAACCCAAAGGGCCGATTGTAGCTATAAACTTAAATATATCATCCTTTTTCACTATAAGTTTAATAATGGAGGGAGAAAGAATCTGGAGTGTTGGAGGCAGGAAGGAATTGGAGTAATGGAGTGCTGGATGCTAATGAAAAATCCATAATTCCATCGATCCAATACTCCAGGTTATTTTGTTGTACTCCAGCCCTCCACTACTCCACTGCTCCATTACTTCAGGTATTATCCCGTCACTCCATATTTTCCCTGGCTGGGGCGGGTGGATTCGAACCACCACATGGGAGATCCAAAATCTCCTGACTTGCCGTTTGTCGACGCCCCAAATATCATAAATTCATAAATAACAGAAGCCAGGAAGCCCGGCAAGGCCTGTGAGAATGCCGGCTAGTTGCCCTCGCACCTTTAATTTTCCGATAATATGCATTCTGTTGTCAAGGTTTGGAGTTCTATCTTCATTACAGTCTATCTCCAACCCTCCAATCCTTTTCTTCCCTCCACCCCCTCCATCCTTCCAGTTTCTTCAATCCTCCACATCTCCATCACTCCAAACCTCCACCCTTCCACCACTCCATCACTCCAGTTTCTCCCCCCTTGTTGACAGTATAAGGAGACAAGTTTTATAATTTTATTCAAATCTCAGAAGGTGCAGGATGCATCTTTATCTGACCTTGTTGCCGTTGACGGAGGGTTGCCGGGAGTGTGGCAAGTTTGATTAAGATCCTTTCTTGTTTCTTTAGATATCAAGTCCTCTTAAAATAATTGATGCAAGACAATATAAAAAGCATATTTCCTGAAGATGAAGAGGAGAGGACCCTCCTTGATTACTGGCGTGTATTGGTAAAACGCAAGTGGCTGATAATCATACTTGTGCTTGTAACCGTTTTTGCCACCGCAATAATCTCCCTGCTCGAGACAAATATTTATCAATCAAGGGCTGTCATTGCACCGGTCAGTGACAGTGGAGGTAAAGCGAGAAGATTGGCTGCCCTTGCATCACGGTTTACCGGTATGCCGAGAATTACCCTGCCGGGTACGGCAAGTTCGTCGGAAATTATTGCACTGCTAAACTCAAATATTCTCAGGGAGAAAATCATCAGAAGATATAACCTCTTGCCTGTGCTCTTTTATGAGCAGTGGGATGAGGGCAAAAAAGAGTGGAAAAAGGATGATTCTTTTGATTTCAACCCTTTTAAATTAATCGGGAGTATTGTTAAGGTAATCAGACCTGAAGATAAGGTAGCATTAAAGAAAGAAAAGGAAGAGGAGGAAGGGATTCCTTCCATGTGGGATGGGCTCAGGGCGCTTGATAATATGGTCAGGGTTAATGATAATATTGACAGGAATACAATTGAGATCTCGGTTGACTTCTATGATCCTGAGAAGGCGGCAGCAATAGTTGAGGATTTTCTGACAACACTTAACAGTCATATGAGTGAAGAAGCAAAGAGAGTGGCGAATACCAACAGAAGATATCTTGAAGATCAGTTGAAGAGCACAGCGGATCCCCTCATAAAACAGAAGCTATATAACCTGATTGCCCATCAGGTGGAGACCTCCATGATGGCAGAGGTAAAGGAAAACTTTGCTTTCAAGGTCCTTGATCCACCGACGGTGCCTGACAGAAAGATAAAGCCAAAGAGGTCCTTGATGGTAATATTGAGCTTTTTGCTCTCACTTTTTGCAGGGATATTCCTTGCCTTTTTCCTGGAAAATATAGAGAGGGCCAGGCTCAGGGCTAAATACAGGGAGAAATCAGTCAGTATAAAAACGGAGGGGAAGAGTGTCTGAAGACAGAAGACGAGAGTTGAAAGTCAGGAAAGGATTCTGCTTGTATTCCGGTTTCCATATTCCGGGTTTTCTCTTCTGTGTTTTCCTTGCTGCCTGCTTATTCTTTCCTCCTTTTGTCTATGCCGGCAATGATAGTGCAGTATCACAGACAGCTACATTACAACCGACTCAGCAGCAGATAGAACAGTTACAGAGACTCTCTCCTGCTCAGCGGGAGGCGATAGAGAGAGGGCTTGGCATCACTGGAGGAACACTTACCCCCGAAGCCGTAAAAAGATTAAAGGAAATGCCTGAGTTTAAGGGCCTGACTCCTGAAGATATAGAGAAGGGCAAGCAGCTTCTTGAAAAGAAGAAGACCGTTGTAAAAGAACAGAAGGAGGAAGGAGCACAGGAGAGAGTAAAAAAGAGAGTTGATAGAAAAGAAAATAGTGTCCGCTCGTTATTTGACAGGTACAGAACTGTTGGAGCCTATCAGGGCATTTCAACTGATTTGAAACCCTTTGGCTATGAGTTCTTCAGAGAGGCATCACTGATGCCCCGCCAGGATATTTCTGTTACATCTGACTATATTATAGGTCCAGGTGACGAAATCAGGCTCATGCTGTGGGGCAGGATAAATGCACAGTATGCCCTTACTGTTGACAGGGAGGGCAACATAAATATTCCGGAAATCGGTCCACTCTCTGTTGCGGGCATGCGTTTTGCGGATATGAAGAAGTTTATTATCCAGAACGCTGAACAGATAGTCGGGGCAAAAGCAAATGTTACAATGGGGGATTTAAAAAGCATCCAGATCTTTGTGCTTGGCGAGGTTAAGAGGCCGGGCAGTTATACCCTTGACTCATTTTCAACAATAACGAACGCTATTCTGGCTGCAGGTGGTCCTACAGAAATTGGTTCCCTTCGAAATATCCGGTTGAAGAGAGGTAACAGTACCATGGTTGTGATGGATTTCTACGACCTCCTTCTGAAGGGTGACAAGTCTAAGGATAAAGTGCTTCAGTCCGGGGATGTGGTTTTTGTTCCTACTGTAGGGCCGTTGGTTGGCATTGCCGGCAATGTTAAAAGACCTGCCATTTATGAGCTCAAGGGTAAAAAGGATCTTAAAAACCTTTTTGACCTTGCGGGTGGGATAATCCCGACTGCCTATACACAGCAGATACAGGTTGAAAGGATTAAGAGGAATGAGAGGCAGGTAGTTTTTGATGTTGACGATAAGGACCTGACCAGATCAAAGGATGTTATGCTTCAGGATGCAGACCTCGTAAAGGTGTTTTCAATTGTTGAAGAGGTGAGGAATGTTGTTTACCTGAACGGAAACGTCAAGCGGGCCGGAAAATATGAACTCAAGCCCGGAATGAGGGTCAGAGACTTAATAAAGGATGAAAATGATCTGCTGAAAGAGACATTTTTCGACTATGCACTGGTTAAACGGCTGTCCCCTCCTGATCTTGAAGTAAAGCTGATTCCCTTTGACCTCGGCAAAGTCATTTTTCATAATGATGCTGAAAACAATATCGAGTTGCAGCCGGAAGATTCGATTTATATTTTTTCAAAATGGTTTTTCCTCGAAAAACCATTTGTGACTGTTGAAGGAGAGGTAAGGAATCTGAAAACCGGCAGGGATTCTGAGGAAGTAATTGAAAAGTCAGCCAAAAATATCAGAACGAAATTAAAACTCGAGGAACTGAAAGCCAGGCTTGAAGATTTGAAGTCAAAAGCCGAGGAAATGAAAGTAAACGAGACAGCAGACTTTGAGAAAATGAAGTTAGGGATTGAAGCACTGGAACTAAAGATCAGAAAGCAGGAATTGGAGGCAACAAAAACATCTGACAAGATCAAACTCGGTTTGATTAAAAATTTTAAAGTCCGGGATGCAATACTTTCAGCCGGAAATCTCACAAAGGATGCCTATCTCGAAAAAGGCGAAATCCTGAGGCGTGATGATGACGGCCTGGTTTCGCGAGTATACTTTAATGTCGAAAAAGCAATGGCTGAAGACCCGGAAGAGAATATCCTGCTCCAGGCGTATGACAGGATAATTATCCATTCTATATGGGAAGAGAAATATAAGCAGACAGTTTCCATAGAGGGTGATGTCCTGAACCCCGGGATATATCAGTTCACGGAAGGCATGAAGGTGGGCGACCTTGTCTTTGCAGCAGGCAATGTCCTTGAATCTGCATATCTGGATGAAGTCGAGATATCATCTCAGGTTACACTAAATGGCAGGAGCGTGAGGGAAAAGTATAAAACAATAAACCTGAGAAAGGCCCTCAGCGGTGATCCTGACAACAACCTTTCTTTAAAACCCTACGACCGGATATATGTAAAACGCATTTCAGAATGGCAGGAAGAGCTGTTTGTCACAGTTACCGGAGAGGTAAGATTCCCCGGCAAATACATTATTAAAAAAGGTGAAAGGTTGTCTGAGCTTATAGAAAGGGCTGGCGGGTATTCGGATAAGGCCTATCTGAGGGGCGCAGTCTTTATGCGTGAACGTGTGAGAAAACTGCAGCAGAAGCAGATTGATGAGATGGTGGGCAGGCTCGAAAGAGAGCTCCTGAGCACAGGAACAGCACAGATAGCAACTGCCACTTCTCCGGCAGAGGCGAAGATGATGAAGCTTGAGGCAGAACAGAAAAGACGCTTTATCGCAAAACTCGGTTCAGTCAGGGCTCAGGGCAGGATAGCGGTTCAGTTATATCCTCCGGATAAATTAAAAGAGACCTCATATGACATTGAACTCGAAGACGGCGATTCCTTATATATTCCCACGGATCCGATGACCGTTCAGGTAATCGGTTCTGTTTATAGCCAAAATGCCTTTGTTTACGAAAAGGAGAAGAAGGAGTATAACTACTACGTAGACCTTGCCGGTGGGTATACCAAGAACGCCGATAAGGAGAATGTATATATACTGAAGGCCAATGGTGTTGCATTGAAAGTAAACAGTGGGTTCCTCGGTCTTTCATGGAACCGTGACATGTTCAGGTGGGAGTCAGGCAGTGGTCAGGTGGAATCAGGAGATACAATAGTTGTTCCCGAGAAGCTCGAGAGAGTTGCATGGATGCGAGGTTTCAAGGATATAACGCAGATTCTATATCAGATTGCAGTTTCAGCGGGGGTGGTAATTGTTGCTTTCTAAGGGAGTGATAAGTGTTGCAATAATTCTGGTATCTGTTTTGCTGGTTGTCCGGACCTCTGTGGCTTCTACAAACGTTCCTGTAGACGACGATACCTACGATGTCCTGCTCCGGCTTGAGGCGGAAGGGATCATTCAGAGTGCTCTGCTTGCAACCAGGCCTTTAAGCCGCATGGAGGTAGCAAGACTGATACTCGAGGCTGAGAGGAACTCTGAAGGTAAAAGCCCTTTCATACGGCAGTTAATTCAATCCCTGAAGAAGAGGTTCAGGGATGAAAGAGGTGGAACTAAACATATAAGTATCGAGTATATAAAGCCTTTAGACAGCGTTTATGTCAGGTATGTTTACTCTGACAGTAATCCGCAGGAGATAATCTATAACAATGATGGTGACAACTACAGGGAAGGTTTCAATACAAGGTTTGGCCTTACATCAAGGGGAGATCTCGGGAGAACTTCTTTTTTTATCAATCCGGAGGTAAGATATTCTGATGCAGATACGGATATAATAATGAAGAGGGCTTATGGCATCCTGAGTTTTGCAGGCCTGGAGATCGAGTTAGGTAAGGATTCACAGTGGTGGGGGCCGGGACATCATGGTTCCATACTGCTCTCCAATAATCCCGAGCCCATGCAGATTGTAAAAATTACAAACCCCCACCCCGTCCTTCTGCCGTGGGTCTTCAGGTATCTTGGTCCTTTTAATTTTACCGTCTTTGCAACCGAGCTCTCGAAAGACAGGGTTGTGCCCAAGCCGTATTTATGGGGGATGCGTTTTAATTTCAAGCCCATACCATATTTTGAGATAGGGCTTCAGAGAACAGCGCTTTTAGGTGGAGAAGGCCGTTCGGAAGACCTTAAAACGTGGTGGGATAGTCTTACCGGCATGGGGGAGAACCCGGCAGTTGATATTGCAGGAGACCCTGAAGATATTGAGGCAGGGGATCAGAGGATGGGCTGTGATGTGAAGCTGACGCTCCCCTTGAAATGGCAGCCATTACAGTTATATGCGGAGGCTGCCGGAGAAGACGAGGCAGGGGGGCTGCCGACCAAGTGGGCATATCTGGGAGGTATTTATCTGCCGAGGATTCTCGGCCTGGAGAGGGTTGAATTCAGGGCTGAATATGCAAACACTTATCTGAAGAACCTTCCGAACGTCTGGTATAATCATGATATCTACAGAACAGGCTATAGATATAAAGGCAGGATAATAGGTCATCATATGGGTACTGACTCAAGGGACCTCTTTTTCGAGATGAGTTATAGTGTGCCTGAGATAAATGGCTGGATCAAGCTCTCATATGATAAGGAGAAGCATAATTTGTCCAACAGCACTAATCCCACCAAGACTGAATCGTCGGTAAGTGCCAGGTTTGATGTAGGCGGAGGGGTGAGTATGGAAGGACGCTTTGTCTCCGGACGTTTAAGGAATTATGAAGACCTGTCTGATAAAGAGAGCAGGATTAATCTGATGTCTTTTGAACTGAGTTATATTTTTTAGAGAGATTTGAAGCTCTCACCCAGGGTTACAAACAGTCGATGAACGAGAAGATATTCAGGGAATACGATATAAGGGGGGTTGCAGGGAGGGACCTTACGGGGGAGTTTGCCTTTTCTCTGGGCAGGGCCTTTGGTTCGTATCTCAGGAAGATAAATCCTGAGGCAAAATGTATAACCATCGGCAGAGATGCAAGGATAAGCTCTGAAGAACTTGCCGGTGGCGTGATAAAAGGAGTTGTCAGCTCCGGTATTGATGTCATTGATGTCGGTCTCTGTCCCACACCTCTTCAGTATTTCTCTCTGTTCCATCTTGATGCCGACGGCGGCATTATGGTAACAGGCAGTCACAACCCGCCGCAGTATAATGGTTTTAAGCTGAGTGTCGGCAAGGAGACTATTTTCGGTGATTCCATTCAGAGGCTGAAGGATATCTTGCTGAAGAAAGAATGGTCTGAGTGTCAGCACAAGGGCAGTGTAAGAGAATACGATATCATTTCCGCGTATAAAGAGTTCATTGTCAGCAGGTTTGCTTATCTTTCAGATAAAAAATACAGGCGTTTGAAGATAGTTGCTGATGCCGGTAACGGGACAGCAGGTCTGGTAGTGCCGGAGCTGCTGGATGCAGCCGGGTGTGATGTGATGCCCCTTTACTGCGAGCCCGACGGAAGGTTTCCAAACCACCATCCGGACCCTACGGTCATAGAGTATATTGAAGACCTGATTAAGACAACAAGGACCTGGGGGGCTGATTTAGGCGTTGGATATGATGGAGATGCAGACAGGATCGGTGTTGTCGATGCAACGGGCGATATAATCTGGGGGGACCAGATCATGATAGTGCTGTCAAGGGATATCCTGAAGAGGGTTCCCGGAGCCGTTATTGTCGGTGATGTGAAGTGTTCCCAGGTGATGTTTGATGACATAGAGCGGCACGGTGGCAGGCCCATAATGTGGAAAACAGGGCACTCCCTTGTGAAAGACAAGATGAAGAAGGAGGGTGCTGTTCTGGCCGGAGAATTCAGTGGACATATATTTATTTCAGACGGTTATTTTGGATTTGATGATGCTGTATACACAACCATGAGGATTATAGAGATAATGAAGACCCGGGGGCTGGGGATGAAAGAACTGCTCTCTGATATTCCGAGGATGCACTATACGCCGGAGATAAGAATAGAGTGTCCTGAGGAGAAAAAGAAATCAGTGGTGCAGAGAGTGGTGAAACGGTTTCAGGATCAGATGGCATCCGGCAATGGGCAGGTTCCGATAAAGGGGCTCCATGACATAGACGGAGTAAGAGTAGTATTTGAGAGGGGGTGGGGACTTGTAAGGGCAAGCAACACGCAGCCGGTTGTGGTCATGAGGGTGGAGGCAGAGGATGAGGAGAGTCTGAACAGTTATAAGGCCCTGCTGGATAAGGAATTCAAAGATGCAATGGAGGTAAGATGAAGGCAGTTATCCTTGCAGGCGGCTCCGGTACAAGGCTGTGGCCCCTGTCCCGTAAGGAGTATCCAAAGCAGTTTCTGAAGATAAACGGCTCTCATTCACTCCTTCAGCAGACGGTAAGGAGGCTTACGCCCCTGTTGTCCGGAGAGGATTGCGTGGTGGTGACCAATGAAAAGCACAAGTTTCACGTTCTTTCCGACCTTAAAGCATTAGAGGGAAGTTCCGGCAATAACCTTATTCTTGAACCTGTTGGCAGGAATACCGCTCCGGCCATCGCTCTTTCAGCCCTTTACTGCAAGGAGAGACTTGGATGCGGGATGGACGAAGTAATGGTGGTCCTCCCCTCGGATCATATTATAAGGCCTGAGGATGAGTTCAGGACTTATCTGAATATGGCCGCTGAGGTTGCAAAGGCCGGCTTTCTGGTGACCCTTGGAATAAAACCCACAAGGCCTGAGACCGGATACGGCTATATTAAGGCCGGCAAGCCAGTCAGCCTGAAGGCCGGACAATCCTCAATCCTGCCGGAAAACAGCTGTTTCTCAGTGGAGGAATTTAGTGAAAAACCTGACAGTGAGACTGCCGGACGCTATTTCTCCGAGGGCAAACACTTCTGGAATGCAGGGATATTTGTCTTTACCATCGGCACTATCCTTGATGAGTTAAGACAATGGAGCCCTGATATTTACCAGAACCTTGGTGAGGGTTTTGACAATGCACTTTCACTCTTTAAGGAGATGCCGGATATCTCCATTGATTATGCCGTGATGGAGAAATCAGAAAGAGTGGCTGTAATGCCCGTAGACCTTTACTGGAATGATGTCGGCTGTTTTGAATCCATGTACGAGGCCTTTGACAGGGATGAAGACGGGAATATAAAGATAGGGGATGTCATTTCCATTGATACAAGGGATTCTTTTGTAATAGGCAACAAAAGGCTCATTGCAACTATAGGTCTTGAAGGTATTGTGGTTATAGAGACTGATGATGCCATGCTGATCACAACAAAAGACCAGACTCAGAAAGTGAGAGATGTAGTTGATAGCCTCAGGGCTCAGGGCAGGCGGGAAGTCTTGGAGCATACCAGTGTATACAGACCGTGGGGCAGCTATACAGTGCTTGAAGAAGGACAGAGGTATAAGATTAAGAGAATAGAGGTCAATCCCGGTGCAAGACTGAGCCTTCAAATGCATTATCACAGGTCCGAACACTGGGTGGTGGTAAGGGGCACAGCAAAGGTGACAATCGGTAAAGAGGAAAGCTTTATCCATGAAAACGAATCAGCCTATGTGCCAAAGTCTACCCTCCACAGGCTTGAAAATCCCGGTAAAGTCCCGATCGAGATAATAGAGGTACAAAACGGTGAATATTTGGAAGAGGATGATATTGAGAGATTTGACGATCTCTATGGAAGGGAAGAGAGGAAATAATGAGCTGAATGTTGATGCAGTAATGGCTCACTGTTTAAATTTTAAAGTAGGAGGGGACTGAAATCATGGAAGCAGAGGATTTAAAAAGAGAGGACTTGCCCCATACAGGCCGCAAGGCCCTTATCACAGGTATCACAGGTCAGGATGGCTCATACCTGACGGAATTTCTCCTGTCAAAGGGTTATGAGGTTCATGGTCTTATCCGGAGGGCGAGTACATTTAATACAGGAAGGATCGATCACATTTATGTAGACCCTCATGTTTCAGATGCAAGGCTTTTTCTTCACTACGGAGACCTTGCAGACTCCGGTCAACTGACACATCTTATTTACAATATCAGGCCAGACGAGGTCTATCACCTTGGAGCTCAAAGCCATGTGCGTGTAAGCTTTGACATGCCCGAATTTTCAGGAAATATAACAGGTCTGGGCACAACAAGGCTTCTTGAGGCGATCCGGAGGAGCGGGATAAATACGAGGTTCTACCAGGCATCCTCTTCAGAGATGTTTGGTGCGTCTGCACCACCACAGAATGAGAAGACCCCATTTTATCCAAGAAGTCCTTATGCTGCTGCAAAAGTCTATGCCTACTGGATGACTGTTAACTACAGGGAAGGTTATAACATGTTTGCATGTAACGGTATATTATTTAACCATGAATCGCCCCGAAGGGGTGAGACCTTTGTAACAAGAAAAATCACGAGGGCCGTGGCAGGTATTATAGCCGGAAAACAGGATAAACTCTATCTTGGAAACCTTGAGGCCAGAAGGGACTGGGGCTTTGCCCCCGAGTATGTGGTATGCCAGTGGCTGATGCTCCAGCAGGACAAACCCGCCGACTATGCAATTGGTACGGGTGAGAGTCATTCGGTAAGGGATTTTGTGGAACTTGCCTTCAGATATGCTGGCATTGAGATAGGGTGGGAAGGTGAAGGCGTTGATGAAAAAGGTATTGTTCGTTCACTATCCCCTGATCTCCGGAATATGACCTCTGTCAATGTCGGAGATGTTATTCTTGAGATTGACCCTAAATACTTCCGTCCCACAGAGGTGGAATACCTCCTTGCTGACACATCAAAGGCGAGGGAAATGCTTGGCTGGGAACCAAAAGTAACATTTAAGGAGCTTGTGAGGATAATGGTGGAATCTGATATGGAGCTGGCAGGTGTGAACCTGTCCTTTGAAGGGAAGAAGGTTCTGGAAGAGAAGGGCATAAACTGGACGAAAAATGTACAGACAGTGGGCTAAGGTACAGGATGCATAAATCCTCCAGAATTTACGTTGCCGGTCATCGCGGCCTTGTTGGCTCTGCTATCGTGCGGAGGCTTCAATCCGAAGGGTACACGGACATTATTACCCGGACTCACTCTGAGCTTGATCTTGTCAGACAAGTCGAGGTCGAGGAATTTTTTAAAAAGGAACGGCCCGAGTATGTATTTCTTGCAGCAGCAAAAGTAGGTGGTATTGTAGCAAACAATACATACCCTGCTGAATTTATATATACCAACCTTATGATCCAGACCTGCATACTGCATGCCGCATACCTGAGCGGTGTTAAAAAACTTGTTTTTCTTGGGAGCTCCTGTATATATCCAAAATTTGCTCCCCAGCCAATGAAGGAAGAATATCTCTTGACAGGTGAACTTGAGCCCACAAACGAGCCCTATGCTGTTGCAAAGATTGCCGGCATAAAGATGTGCCAGGCATATAACAGGCAGTATGGAACCAGTTTTATATCAGTGATGCCCACAAACCTTTACGGGCCAAATGACAACTTCGACCTCGAGAACTCTCATGTCCTCCCTGCAATGATAAGGAAATTCCACGAAGCCAAAGCCATTGACTCTAACTCCAAACCGGTCGTTCTCTGGGGCACAGGCTCCCCCCGCCGTGAATTCCTGCACGTCGATGACCTTGCCGACGCCTGCCTTTTTCTTATGGAAAATTATGACATAAACCCAGGCATTGACCCCGCTCTGATCAACATTGGCACCGGGAAGGACATAACGATAAAAGAGCTTGCCGGGTTGATAAAAGAGACGGTAGGCTTCAATGGCAGCATAACCTGGGATACAACGAGACCTGACGGTACCCCACGGAAGCTTCTTGATGTAACCAAACTGAAATCACTTGGCTGGGAACCCAAAAT
>JAADGU010000041.1 GCA_013152195.1 Nitrospirota bacterium | reverse complement strand
ACGTAAGCCCTCTCCACCCTTTATTACCAGTACCCTTCAGCAGGAGGCTTCCAGAAAGCTCAGATTTACGCCAAAGAAGACCATGGTTGTTGCACAGCAGCTTTACGAGGGGATTGAGCTTGGAGAGGAGGGCTCGGTTGGCCTGATTACGTATATGAGGACCGATTCGGTCAGGATATCCACAGAGGCGCAGGAGGCTGCAAGGGCTTTTATTGAAGCAAAATACGGTAAGGAGTATCTTCCCAAAAACCCTCCGGTATATAAGAAAAAAGGTCAGGCCCAGGATGCACATGAGGCGGTCAGGCCGACATATATGAACAGGCCTCCGGAATCCATCAAGGCCTATCTTACAAGGGACCAGTATGCCCTGTACAGGCTTATATGGCAGCGGTTTGTGGCAAGCCAGATGGCTCCGGCAGAGATTGAACAGACCACTTTTATCATTACTCCTGAAGGAAACGGAGCAGAGTTCAGGGTGGTGACGTGATAAGGTTTAAAGGGTTTATGGCTGTTTATACAGAGAGTGTTGACACCACGGCTGAGGATACCGGAGAAGAGGGTTTGCTCCCCCGCCTGAAAGAGGGAGAGACCCTTTCACTGAAGGATATAAGCGCATCACAACACTTTACGCAGCCACCACCAAGGTTTACCGAGGCATCACTCGTCAAGGCCCTTGAAGAGAAGGGTATAGGAAGGCCGAGTACATACGCTGCCATCCTCTCGACTATTCAGGAGAGGAAGTACGTAAAGAGGGAAGAGGGCAAGTTGAGGCCCACAGAGTTGGGTATGCTTGTAAACGATCTCCTTGTTGAGAGGTTTCCCGAGCTCATAGATATAGGATTTACAGTCAAGATGGAGGACGAGCTGGACAGGGTGGAAGAGGGCAAACTGAAGTGGATCAAGGTGGTCAGGGAGTTTTACGACCCTTTCAGCAAGGACCTCAGCGAGGCAATGGATTCACAGGAAAGAATAAGACCCGAGGATGAACCAACGGATATCCTGTGTGAGTCATGCGGGCTGCCAATGGTCAAGAGGTGGGGCAGACACGGGCGTTTTCTTGCATGTACGGGTTATCCGGAGTGCAAGAACACAAAACCCCTTGAAGAGGAAAACGGCAATCTGAAGCCCGTGGAGGAGACCACGGAGAAGTGTCCTCAGTGCAGTTCTCCTATGGTGATAAAGCAGAGCCGGTACGGCAGGTTCCTTGCCTGCACACGTTATCCTGAATGCAAGGGCACAAAGCCCCTTGGCACAGGCGTGAGCTGTCCCCTTGACGGAGGGGAGATAATCGAGAGAAAGAGCAAGAAGGGCAAGGTCTTCTGGAGTTGCAGTAACTGGCCTGAGTGTAAATTCGCATCCTGGAACAAACCTTTAGCCGAGAAATGTCCGGAGTGTGACTCAAAATATCTGGTGGAAAAGAGGGACAGGACAGGAAAAGTCACCATCACCTGCCCGAACAAGGAATGTGACTACAAAAAAGTCCTGGAAACAGAAGAGGCGGGGAAAGACTAAGGCGCATAGAGCATAGAGCATAGCGTTTAAAGATAAGATGCAGAGCGCATAGCGCGTAGGATACGGAATTCTCAACGCTTAACGGCATGCGCTTTGTCCTTAACGCTTTATCTTTAACGCTTTGCGCCATGCTCTCTGCGCTATGCGCTTTTCATCCTTTAAAAACGATATTATGAAAAAGCCCGCAAACATCTATCTCATTGACGGAAACTCCTACGTCTATCGCGCCTATCATGCAATTAGAGGGTTGAGTAACTCTAAAGGGTTTCCCACCAATGCCATCTATGGTTTTATCAATACACTTCTCAAGATATTGAGAGAAAAGGAGCCGGACGCTATTGTGGTCTCCTTTGATTCACCCCTTCCTACAGAGAGACACCGTGTATATGAAGAATACAAGGCCCAGAGGCCTCCGGCCCCTGATGAGCTGATTATGCAGATGCCTTACATAAAGAAGATTATTCAGGCCTTCAGGATAAAGATATACGAGGTGCCGGGGTATGAGGCAGATGACGTGCTTGCCACCCTGTCGGTCAAGTCTGCCTCTCAGGGGGTTGATGCCTATATCGTCTCCGGTGACAAGGATATGCTCCAGGTTGTAGACGGACACATCCGGATCTATGACCCGGTAAAGGACCGGGTCATTGGCAGGGAGGATGTTATAAAGAGATTCGGTATCCCTCCGGAAAGGATTCCGGAAGTTATGGCCCTCACAGGAGACACAGCAGACAATATCCCAGGTGTAAAGGGTGTTGGGGAGAAGACTGCCTGTGAAATACCATACCCTTAATGATATTCTTGAAAAACCTGAACTGATAAAGCGGGAGAGGTTGAGAAAGCTCATTACAGAGAACAGGGATTCCATACTGAGGAGTTATGCCCTGACAACGGTTGACAGAGATGTTCCCCTTGATTTTGATGTAAATGAATGTATACGCCGGGAGCCTGACTGGCAGGAGCTGCTCAATCTCTTCAGCGAGCTTGAATTCGGGACGTTCCTTAAATTAATACCACCTCAGAGTGTGTCCGGCAGCTATGAGACCGTGTTGGAATCAGGGCGTCTCAAGGCCCTGCTGGATGCCATAGAGGACTCCTTTGCCTTTAATGTGGAATTTTCGGGCACCCACCCTGTCAGTGCAGAGGTGATAGGTATCTCTTTTTCATCTGAAAAAGGGCGGGGCTATTATGTGCCCGTTGCCCACCACTACCCTGAAGCCCCCGGACAGCTGGATGCCGGCACAGTCCTTGACGCATTCAGGCCGCTTTATGAGAACGAATCAATAAGGAAGATCGGCCATGATTTAAAGGCTCAACTCCTCGTGCTCAGAAGTTCGGGCATTGATCTGAAGGGTGAGCTTTATGATACCATGGTTGCCTCATACCTCCTTAATCCGAATAAACAGAACCACAGCCTTGAAGAGGTCAGCCTTGAGCACCTCTCCCTGAGAATCAGGACATTTAAAGATGTTGTTGGAAAGCGTTCTTCTCTTGCATCTGTGAGTATTGAAGAGGCAACAGAGTTTTCAGCTTCCAATGCCGCCGTTGTCATGGAGCTGGAGGATACTCTTTAAAAAGCTGAAAGGGGAGGGGCTTGAGGGTCTTTATTCCGAAATCGAGATGCCCCTGATAAGGGTTCTTGCCGATATGGAGACTGTGGGTATAAAAGTGGATACTGAACTTCTGAGTGACCTTTCCGGGGAGCTTGAGAGGGAGCTGGCCGCGCTCCAGACAAGGATATATTTTCTGGCTGGTGAGGAGTTCAATATCAACTCACCCCGGCAGCTGGGTGCGGTATTGTTTGATTCCCTTGGTCTTAAGCCCGGGAAGAAGACAAAGACAGGATACTCCACTGAGGTTGGTGTCCTTGAGGAACTTGCACTGGAGCATGAGCTGCCTGGTGAGATACTGAACTGGAGGACGCTTAGCAAGCTGAAAAATACCTATGTTGACTCCCTTCAAAAAAAGCTGGTCAGTCCGGTGACAGGCCGCATTCATACATCTTTCAACCAGACCGTAACCGCTACCGGCAGGCTCAGCAGCAGTGACCCTAATCTGCAGAATATACCCATCAGGGGAGAGTGGGGCATAAGGATAAGGCAGGCCTTTATTGCCGAGGAGGGTTTTTTTCTGCTCTCTGCCGACTATTCCCAGATCGAGCTGAGGATACTTGCACATCTGAGCAGGGATGAAGGGCTCATTGATGCCTTCAGACAAGACATAGATATTCATACAAGGACTGCGGCAGAACTGTTTGGCGTTTCCAGGGAGCAGGTGACCCCGGAGATGCGGAGGGTGGCCAAGACGGTAAACTTCGGTGTTTATGGTATGTCTGCCTTTGGCCTTTCAGGGGCCATAGGCTCCTCAAGGGAGGATGCCAGGGTCTATATCGAGCAGTATTTTGAGAAGCACCCCGGTGTCAGGCGTTATGTGGAGCAGATAATTGAGGAGGCAAAGAGGGCTGGATATGTGAGGACACTCTTTGGAAGGAAGCGGGAGATACCTGAACTGAGAAGCTCAAATGCCCAGAAGCGTGCGTTTGGAGAGAGGCTTGCCATGAATACCCCCATACAGGGTACGGCTGCCGATATCATAAAGAAGGCCATGATAAATACAAGCAACAGGCTTAAAGCCGAAGGGCTTCAGAGCAGAATGCTCCTTCAGGTCCATGACGAACTCGTCCTTGAGGT
>JAADGU010000140.1 GCA_013152195.1 Nitrospirota bacterium | reverse complement strand
TGGAGTTACTGATCACATTGGGGGCAAACTCATATGACCTTTACCTGAAGCTCGGCCGGACAGTAAAGTCAGACGAGGCTGGCAGAATCTTTACTCTCCTCTCCGAAGAAGAGTGGAGAATCATAGAGCATATCACCTCGGCATTTGAAAAGACACTCTGAGGCTATACTTCGGCCCCTCTCCAGAGAACGGATTAAGAATCATCTCCTCTGGACTTAACAAAAGTGTCAAGGAGTTCCTCTGAAAAATCCTCCATCTCTACAATTATCCTCCCCGCCATACTCAGGAAGTAATTGTATCCGATAACAGCAGGGATGGCTGCAGCAAGGCCCATTGCAGTGGCTATAAGTGCCTCTGCAATACCCGGGGCAACCACTGCCAGGGAGGCGGAACCGGCAGCGCCGATACCTTTAAAGGCGCTCATTATTCCCCAGACCGTGCCAAAAAGTCCGATAAAGGGCGTGGTGGAGCCTGTGGTAGCCAGGAAGTTCAGGTAGCGCTCAAGCCTGGCAACCTCAAGTGCCTCATACCGGCGAAGCGCCCTTTTTACCTCATCCCTATGCACCTTGCCTTCCGAGTAGACAGCCGTAAAAATCCTTGACAGGGGGCTTATCATGAGCGGCCGGCTTGCATGGAGCAGGGCCTTCAAATCCTTCCCGCTGTGGAATACCCGCATAAAGGCCTCTGTCTCCTTCTTTGCCCTTGAAAAATAGCGCCACTTGTAAAATATTATGGCCCAGGAGAATGGCCCAGGAGACCACAGAGAAGAAGAGGAGGATTATAAGCACCCCTTTTACAACAAGTCCTGCCTGCAGGATAAGTTCTAAAATCGCATTTTCCATTTTAAATATCTATATTCCTCGCCTCAAGTGCATGTTTAACAATAAACTCTTTCCTCGGCTCCACGTGGTCACCCATCAATATGGTAAAGACCTCGTCAGCCTGAACAGAGTCCTCCACCGTTACCTGTAAAAGAGTCCTCTTCTCCAGGTCCATGGTAGTCTCCCAGAGCTGTTGAGGATTCATCTCGCCAAGACCTTTATATCTCTGGATGTAGAGCCCCTTTCTTGCTGTTTCAAGGATAAACTCAAGCATCTCCCTGAGACTCTGAAATTCCTGCTCCCCGCTCTTGGTCGATACTGTAAAGGGAAGGGGCTTTAATTCCTGAACAATACTGAAAAGACTCTCGAGTTCCTTATAGTCAGGGGATGTAAGAAACTCTATATTCAGCTTGACCCTTCTTCCCATCCTCCTTATCTCAAGGCTGTAGCTGCCGTGCTCTTCGTCAAACTCCATCTCTGAAATCCTGACATTATTGAATTTCTCCATAACCTCATCGCACAGGGCCTGAAGCCTTGACCTGTCCTTTAGCCACTCTGTATTTATCCCTTTCTCCAGTAAATACTCCAGCATCTTTGTATCCACCCTCCTGAGGCCAAACCAGTCAAGGAGCTTTACATAATTTAATATCCTCTGCATGTAAGGAATCAGGGGTTTTCCCTTTACCCATTGTCCGCCGGCCCTGATCTGCACCTCCTCAGCGGCAAGCTCAAACAACATGCCCTGCAGCTCGGTCTCATTCTGGATATACTTTTCAGTACGGCCCTTTTTTACCCTGTAAAGGGGGGGCTGGGCAATATAGAGGTAGCCTTTCTCTATTATCTCGGGCATCTGCCTGAAGAAAAATGTGAGCAGGAGAGTCCTGATGTGGGCACCGTCCACATCAGCATCGGTCATCAGTATTACCCTGTGATAGCGAATCTTTGAAACATCAAACTCAGGCCCTATGCTCGTACCCAGGGCTGTAATCAGTACCTTTATCTCCTCTGAAGAGAGCATCTTGTCAAAGCGTGCCTTCTCCACATTCAGTATCTTGCCCCTGAGCGGCAGTATGGCCTGAAACCTCCTGTCACGGCCCTGTTTTGCAGACCCACCGGCAGAATCACCCTCAACAATAAAGAGTTCACTCTCTGCAGGGTCTTTCTCCGAGCAGTCTGCCAGCTTCCCGGGCAGCCCTGAATCCTCCAAAGCCCCCTTGCGCCTTGCCAGCTCACGTGCCTTTCGGGCGGCATCCCTTGCCCTTGATGCCTGAAGTGCCTTATCGATAATCTTTCTGGCATAGGCAGGATTCTCCTCAAAAAATCTTCCCAGATGTTCATTCACAATCGACTCGACAATACCCTTTACCTCTGTATTGCCAAGCTTCATCTTTGTCTGACCCTCGAACTGCGGGTCAGGAAGCTTTACACTGATTACAGCAGTCAGCCCCTCACGTATATCATCGCCGGAGAGGGTCCCCTTACCGTTCTTCAGTATACCCGAAGAGAGGGCGTACTGGTTCGCAGTCCTTGTAAGGGCAGACTTGAACCCGACCAGATGGGTGCCTCCTTCGCGGGTGTTTATGTTGTTGGCAAAGGTATAGATAATTTCTGTATAGCTGTCATTGTACTGAAGGGCTATCTCCACTGAAATAGCATCACGTTCCCCGAATATGTATACCGGCTTTGGGTGAAGCACAGTCTTGTTCTTGTTCAGATGTTCCACAAAGGAGACTATCCCCCCTTCGTAGTGGAACTCCCGCTTCTTGCCTGTCCGCTCATCCGTTATATTGATCCTGAGCCCCCGGTTCAGAAAGGCGAGCTCCCTCAGTCTCTGACTAAGCACATCATAGCTGAACTCTGTTGTCTCAAATATCTCCGGATCAGGTTTAAAGGTAACCTTGGTACCTGTGCTCTTCGTCTTCCCCACCAACTGTAGGGGTTTTACGGGAACCCCCCTCTCATATCTCTGCTGAAAGACCTTTCCATCCCGCTTGATCTCCAGCTCGAGCCACTCCGAAAGGGCATTTACCACTGACACGCCAACACCGTGCAGACCCCCTGATACCTTGTAGGCCTTTGCCTCAAACTTGCCGCCTGCGTGAAGCTCTGTCATTACAATCTCTGCCGCTGTTCTGCCTTCAGGGTCACCTGGGTGGGGATCCGTTGGTATACCCCTTCCGTCGTCTATAACAGTGCAACTGCCGTCATAATGAAGAATAACGTCAATATTGCTGCAAAACCCTGCCAGGGCCTCATCCACACTATTGTCCACCACCTCATAGACAAGATGATAAAGCCCCTCAGGCCCTGTTGAGCCTATATACATGGCAGGACGTTTTCTGACAGCCGACAGCCCCTTCAGTATCTTTATTGTATCAGCCCCATATTCCGTTAAATTTTTTCCCATACCTTTTCCGTCCTCCATCATTAGTCACCAGCCCTTAGTTCTTACTCCACAGGATCAAATACTCTCTGACCAGAATCAGATCCTCATGGGCATGATCACACACTTGTATTTCTCATTACCCTCTTCCCGGAGAAGCGTCGTACTTAACGGCTCCTGCACCTCAAAAATGACCTTCTCTGCACTCAAGGCATTCAGTGCATCAAGGAGGTACCGTGCATTAAACCCAAGGGATACCCCATCGCCCTCATAATCGATCTGGACCTCATCCTTTGCCTCTCCAATGTCGGGGTTTGAAGCGGTAATGGTCAGCGTACCTGGTGAAACGTCTATCTTCACCGCATTACTGTGATCCCTGCTTATTACTGAAACCCTTCTCAGGGATTTGATAAACTCCTCTCTCTCTATCCCGAGTATCTTTTCGTTGCCTACAGGAATTACCTGTTCATAATTTGGATAGGTGCCCTCGATCAATCTTACGAGAAACTGAATCTCCCCGATATTAAAAGCCACATGATTTGTGGCTATCTCCATCCTGATACTGCCCTCCTGAGAAGGAAGGAACTTTCTCAGCTCCGAGGCTGACTTCCTTGGCACAATCACCTTGATCTCATCTTCTGCCTCTACGTCTATAGTATCATTTATAGCTGAAAGCCTGTGTCCGTCTGTTCCAACAACCGTAAATGTCTTTTCCTGGGGCTTGATATGAAAGAGCAGGCTGTTGAGGGTATATCTCGAATCACTCTCACCAGCGGAATAGAGGGTCTTTTCTATCATATCCAGGAGTTTTCCGGCCTCTATCTCCACATCAACCTTGTCAGCAAGTCCCGGCCACTTCGGAAAATCCTCCGGACTCATACAGGCAAGCCTGAAGTTGCTTTTGCCAGCCTTTAATTTTACCCACTCGACCCCTTCGCTCTCTATCTTTATGTCACCTTCAACTTCCCTCACTATCTCATAAAGCTTCCTTGCAGGGATGCAGAGCTCCCCTCCCTCTATAACCTCCTGCAGTATTACAGGCTCTTTTATAGCTGTCTCAAGGTCTGTAGCTGACACAAATGATTTTTCACCAGCACTTAACAAAAAATGCCCAAGAATCGGCATGGTCGTCTTTTTATCAACAACGCTCTGAATGTCTGCAAGTCTTTTCTGAAGTTCATCCCTTGAGATAATAACATTCATAAAACAGCCTCCTTTTCAGTCATTGGTCATTTCTGGATTTAATTGGGCACTAACTGATTATTTAACCTTTTATTTTGTTTACCAGACTCTCTATTATACGATTAAAGGATTCATCTGCGTTTTTCCTTTTGTCTATCTGTCTGCATGCATATATGACAGTGGCATGATCCTTACCGCCAAAGTTCTTTCCGATGTCATTAAGGGAAAGGTCCGTGTGCTCCCGGCTCAGATACATGGCAATCTGCCTTGGCAGGGCTATCTCTTTTGTCCTCTTTTTGGTCTTCAGCTCCTGAAACCTTATACCATAGAAATCAGCCACTATCTTCTGTATAATCTCAACCGTCAGGGGTCTCTCATCATCATGAAGGAAATCCTTAAGGACATTTTTTGCCATCTCAAGGGTTATAGGAACGCCCGTCAATGTTGAATGGGCCGCCAGCTTTATAAGGCAACCTTCCAGTTCCCTTATATTGGATTTAATCTTCATGGCAAGCCAGTAAGCAACGTCCTGCGGAATCTGTATTCTCTGATATTCTGCTTTTTTAAAGAGTATGGCCATCTTTGTCTCTACTGACGGCAGTTGAATATCTGCAATAAGCCCCATGGTAAATCTCGATTTTAACCTGTCCGTTATATCTGATATATCCCTGGGAGACCTGTCACTGGATATAACTATCTGTTTCTGCTGTTCGTACAGGGCATTGAAGGTGTGGAAGAACTCTTCCTGCGTCTGAGTCTTGTTCGCTATGAACTGGACGTCATCAAGGAGCAGGAGGTCAACATTCCTGTACTTGTCCTTCAACTCCCCCATCTTGTCATGCCTGATAGCAGCCACCACCTCATTGGTAAATTGTTCAGAAGGAACATATAATACACGGAAATTCGGCATGCTGTCTATAACCCTGTTACCAATGGCATTGATGAGGTGAGTCTTGCCAAGACCGACTCCTCCGTATATGAATAGTGGATTGTATGCCCTTCCCGGGGCCTCCGTAACCTTCATGGCCGCAGCATGGGCAAACTGATTACTCGGCCCTGCAATAAACTCTTCAAAAGTGTATTTAGGATTAAGGAATACCCCCTTGTTCCTGAGTGCCCGGCGCCGGCTGTTGATCTGGGCGTCGAACTTTTTAACCTCCTTGTCCTGCTTTTCTGCTATCTTGTACTTTACAGTAAGTTCCTGCCCGGTCTGCTCCCTGAAGGCATTCTGAATTATCTCCGAATAATTCTCCTCTATCCACTCCTTGTAAAACCTGTTAGGTATCTCCACAACAACGTGGTCGTCCTTTATCTGTTTCAGTTTAATCGGCTTAAACCAGAGTTCAAATACGCTGCCACCTACCTTCTCGTCAATAGACCTGAGGCACTTATCCCATAGTACTGCTGTTTCCATGAAATCCCCTTAGTATTCTATACTTTATTCACAATCTATTAACAAATGTTGATAACTGCACAAACATTATAAATCATCTGTTAGTTCAAAGCAAGAAAACCATGCTATAAATCTGTTGGTAGACTGTTGAGATTTTTCTGTATGTTGCCAGTTGTTAAAACAGTAGAAAAACAGACTATCCAATCAGTACATTTACCAACGAATTAACGGGCTGATTTTATTGACAAATTCCTTTATTTCAACTTATCAACACCACCTACTACAACTACTACTAAAAAGCATTTAAATCTTTAAGTAGTAATAGAGAAACACCTGAATCATCTCTTTTGTCTCTAAACAACCCCCCTGGAGGCCGGTAATTCACAATACCTGACAACCCACTATCTGCTTTAGCCCGTCTCTGTACTGCAAACAGACTTTTTTGCCTTCATCTTCAGATAGGCCTGTATAAAGTCATCAATCTCACCATCAAGTACAGCATCCACGTTTCCCTTCTCCAATCCCGTCCTGTGATCCTTTATAAGCCTGTAGGGATGCAGCACACATGACCTTATCTGATTACCCCAGGCAATCTCTTTCTTGTTGCCGATGATACCCTCCATCTTCTTCTCCTGCTCACTGAGTTTCAGATCATAGAGCCTTGCCTTCAGTATTTTCATGGCGGTAGCCTTGTTCTTGTACTGAGACCTGTCGCTCTGGCAACTGACCACAATACCCGTGGGATTATGGGTAATCCTGACTGCCGAAGAAACCTTGTTTACATGCTGCCCCCCTGCACCTGATGCCCTGAACGTGTCTATCCTCAGGTCCTCGTCCCTTACCTCAATTTCTATATCATCCTCAACCTCGGGATAGACCATAACGGCAACAAAGGATGTATGCCTCCTTCTGTTTGCATCAAAAGGAGATATCCTTACGAGCCTGTGGATACCGGCCTCTGCCCTGAGATAACCGTACGCATAGGGTCCTGAGATGGTGATGGTGGCACTCTTTATACCAGCCTCATCACCCTGCAGAAGGTCGACAATCTCTGCCTTAAACCCCTTCTTTTCAGCCCACCTCAAATACATCCTCATAAGCATCTGAGCCCAGTCCTGGCTCTCTGTGCCACCTGCTCCCGGATGTATCTCGAGTATGGCATTACTCCGGTCGAGCTCACCTGACAGGAGGTGTTTCAACTCAAGTACCTCCAAATCCTTTTTGAGTCTGTTAAGCTCTCCAAGAAATTCGTCCAGAAACAAGTCCCCCTCTTCTTCAAGAAGTATGTCAGCAGATTCTGCAAGGTAGTTGAGTCTTTCAGTTGCATTTAAAAAGGGGAGAACGAGGTCTTCGATTACTGCTTTTTTCTTTTGCAGGGATTTAAGCTTACGCGGGTCTGACCAGACGTCCTCTCTGCTCAGGTCATTATTTATCTTTTCAAGCTCTTTTTTCAGTGAATCTACATCAAAGATACCCTCGTAGGTCTTCGATCTTATTCCTCAGGGTGCTGAGTTCCTCTTTTATCTCTCTTTCGTTAATCATGTTACTCCTCCTTGATATTTTTTGGTTTTTACGGATTTATTTGATATTTTCACAAAAAACAGTACAGTAAATATAATATTTAAAAAACTGAATACATCACCAAATCTTGTATAAAAACTGGTGTCGTTATTTATCAGGATATCCCCGGTTATATACGTCTCTTTAAAAAGTCCTGTTGTCCTTAAAACCCTTCCTGTTGGGTCTATGAAGCCTGATATACCGGTATTGGCCGCCCTTACAAGGGGCTTTCTGTTTTCAACAGCCCTGAAGACCGACATAGAAAAATGCTGATAGGGTCCACTGGTCCTTCCGAACCAGGCATCATTGGTTATATTGACAATGAGATTCCCCCCGTCTCTGAAAAACTTTCTGACAAGGCCCGGAAAAATAGCCTCATAGCAGATAATCGTACCGAACTGCCCCCAGCTTAAATCACCCCTGGCATAATTCTTACCAGGTGTGTAGTCTCCTATACCCTCTACCAGCTTGTCTAAAAAGAAGAGGGTCTTTTTCAGGGGGACATATTCACCAAATGGCACCAGATGTATTTTATCATAAAAATAGACCGGGTTTCCAGTTCTGTCTATAAGAACAGCGCTGTTTGACAGCGTGTATCCTTTATTTGAATTTCCGTCAGGGTCTTTGTTTATGGGCCTGGTTTTTACCATGACTGTGCCGGTCAACAGGGGGACCCCGGATTTTTTTACAAATTCAGTCAGCTCCCTTGTTTGCTCATTGTCCATGCCAAAATAAAAGGGCAGGGCAGTCTCCGGCCACACAACCAGGTCTGGACTCTCCTTGAGTGCCTCCACTGTAAGCCTTTTATATGTGTTGAAGACGTTTCTCTGATAGGCGGGGTTCCATTTTCTGTCCTGTTCTATGCTGCCCTGAATAATGCTGATTTTTACCTCTCTGGTGTCACCCCTTTCTGTACCAACAGACTTCAATTTATAAACGCCGTAGAGGAGGGTTGCAGCGATCACCATGACAGTAACTGCTGTGGAGGCAAGGGTTTTCCACTTCGGGAAGAGGGGTTTTTCCTTTTGACGCACCTTCAGCAGGTAGAGGTCTGCCAGAGACGCATTGACGAGGATGACAAGAAATGAAACCCCGTAGACACCTGTTATATCTGAAATCTGGATAATCGGAAGAGACTTATACTGGGTATAACCAAGCAGTGACCAGGGAAACCCTGAAAACAGGTATCCACGGATATATTCAAGGGTGACCCACAACGGGGCTGCGATTATGGTGAGGGGAAGGTCTGTTCTTTTTACGGCCTTTGCAAAGAGAAAGCCGAAAAGGGCCGTATAAAGACTTTCGTAGATGCTTAGGAGCAGGACTATCAGGAGGCTTGGCAGTAGAGATATCCCCCCGTAATGATTCACTGAGTAATATATCCATGACTGGGTACCAAAGAAATAAGGTAGTCCGAAAAAAAGGCCTGCCCGGAAGGCTGTATAACCATCCATCCTGTAGAGGGAGACCAAAAAGGGGACAATACATATCCATGCAAGCATGGATATATTGAATGTTGGAAATGCAAGTACAAGGGCTGTTCCTGAAAGGACGGCAGGAAAATACCTTGAGAGGTTATTTTTCAACAAACTGTTATGTTCCTCTTTTTATGTTGAAGATAACTATGGTTAATTGCCTTTTTCAGATTAAATATTTTATCATAATTTTCACTTTTATTTATATCAAAGAGGGTTTAGACACCGACTCTATGGCAAGACTCTCTGTTTTTAGTTTTTGTTTCACAATGGAGGGCAGGTAGCTCAGTCGGTAGAGCAGAGGCCTGAAAAGCCTCGTGTCGGCGGTTCGATTCCGTCCCTGCCCACCACCATAAAAAGGCGCAGACAAGGCAATTACCAGGATAATCAGAATCAGTGACACAGATTTTCACAGATCATAACCCTCCGCAACCAGACAATAAATGGCCCTACATAAAAATATGCATTCAAAGGATATCCTGTTTTTAGGACATTCGCTTATAAATTTTTTCGACTGGCAGGCCAGGTTCCCGGATCACAGGGTTGCAAGCCTTGGTGTGCCTGGAGAGACCGTGGAGGGGCTCCTTTCAAGGATTAACGGGATTATAAGGGAATATCCGCATGCTGACCTTATTTTTATCATGACAGGGACAAACAATGTGGCCATGGAAGAATATGATTTCCTGGATGCTTACAGGGAAATTATAGAGAAGTTATCTGCAGCTTACCCGAAAGCCGTTATCTATGTTCACAGCATTCTGCCCATCATGCTGGAATGGATAGCAGGTGAAGACATTCAACGTGTAAACCAATCCATCAAGGAGATGACCGGGAAAACAGGGGCCGGGTTCCTGGACATTTACCGCCTCTTTACAGATCAGGAGGGTAAAGCAGTAAAGGATTATTTCCTTGAAGATGGAGTACACCTGAGTGATAAAGGTTATTCAGTATGGACAGGGGTTCTGGAGAAGATGGTGAACAAATAGCGTTCATGTAAAAAGGGGATATGGATAGAAAAGCCTCGAAAGAACTTGCAAGGGTTCTCTTTTGTTCCTTTTTTCTTGTTATTGCCCTGGTCTGTTTTGCGAAGGAAGTATCTGCAATGGAGGCCTTTGCCGAGTATGGCAGGGGGGATCTTCTGAGTAACGGGGATTCTCCGTGGAGCCCTGCATTTGCCAGGTCAGAGGATATCTGGATTGTCGGGGTTCGTGGTCAGCCAGTCCGGAATCATGTAAAATGGCTGCATACCGAACTTCTCGGAGGGATTTTCGATGGTGCTGGCTGGGTCGGAGGGAATATTGGAGCAGAGGCCAGATTTGGCAATGCTGTAATAGCCGGGGGCGTTGGGGTGGCTTATGTGCACAGGGGGGGAATGAATATAGAAGAGGGAGAGTGCCCCAGGCTCGGCTCTAACACCAACTTCCTCTTCAGGGCAAAGACGGGTTGGAGGGTGGGGAGCTGGCTTCCATATCTTGCCTATACGCATCTATCAAACGGGGGCCTGACGAACAAGGCCTGTGTTGCGGATAACTATGGAGAAGATGTCTTTTCCTTTGGTATAAGCTATGAATTTGATTCTACAGACCTGTTTAAATTTTAAATAGCTATATATTTATCCATACTGAGAGGTAAAAGGAGGGTTGAATGGAAAGGGATGATTTGGCAAAAGTGACAGGGGCATTTCTTGTCGGGGGGCTTATTGGTTCCTTAATTGCGCTCCTGTATGCACCGCAGGAAGGCAGAAAGACAAGACGTGACATTTCAAAGACGGCAAAGAAGTTCAAAAGAGAGGCAGGGGAAGTGGCTGAGGAGACGATTGAGACAATAGGTGGTTTTATCGAGGATGTCAATGAAAGGACATCTGAAATAATATCCAGAGGCAAGGACATGACCGAGGATATGAAGGAGAGCGTTCTCAGGACCATTGAAGAGGGACAGAAGACGTTGGAGAAACAGAAGGCAAGACTGAACAAGCTTATTGGTTAGTCAGGCCTGTAAGTCGTCTAAGGATGCTCGAGTTCCTTCAGGTGTGGAACAATCTTTTTATATTGCTCATATGTGACGTTTGACTTCCAGTATCCTGCTGCCTTTGCAATCATGATACCACCCCAAAAGAGTGTGATGATGAGCAGGATGTAAATAACGGGGTTTATCCACCTCTTCCCCGGGAGGGCGAGGTCAAGTGCCCCCTGGGCCGGGCAATGGCTTACGCAGGTGAGGCACCCGGTGCACTCGGGAGAATAAAGCCGTTGCCTCTCCTCAACGGGTAAAAGGGCCGGACAGTTCGTTGTACACCTGTGACAGTGGATGCACCTTGAGGGGTCTCTTGTCACCTTGACAGGACTTACAATACTCAAAAGTCCAAGCAGGGCGCCGTAGGGGCAGAGAAAGCGGCACCAGAAATTTTTGACCAGGAGGGAGGCAACCAGGAGAAATAAGAGCACGGTGATGGTTGTTAAGGACATCTCTGTAAAGAATATCAGGAGTTTTAAATCCGCCACCATCCAGTAAGGAGTAAAGAGGAAGGCCCGGATGGATTCAGGTGACATCTTTAAAAGGATTACATAGAGAAAAAAAGCCATCAGCAGATACTTTATTGACCTCAGGGGATAATCGATATACTTTGGCAGTGAAAAATTCCTTCCAAATACTCTGCTGCCGGTCTTGTAGGTAAGTTCAGAAATTGTACCCACCGGGCATATCCATCCGCAAAAACCCTTTTTTAAAAACAGGGCCGTGAGGATTGCAGATATGAATATGACAAGGGCTGCCGGGTGAACAGGGTCAAACAGGCCTTCAGCTATCCAGAGCTTCAGTGCCATAAACGCCCCGATAGGCATAAATCCTTCAACAGAGAGTGGTTTTTCAATAAGGGGCAGTTTCCCGCCCTGAAGATATTTTAGAAAGCCGTAAAGGCTGATTCCACCGTGTATTACGATAACAACCACACTCCACTGTATCAGATACCGCAGAACCCTCAGGTAGGGCCTGCCGCGGAAAGTCCTTGAAGTGGGGCCTTGTCTGTCCTCTGTAGTCACTATTCTATTTTATATTCCCCGGCTTTCTATAAGTATGATTTTAATCATGTTTATTATAGCAGGTGAGGTTTAAAGGGAGAGACACAGCCTCAAACCCCTTTAAACTCTCTGCCAAGCCCCCTTTTCTTAAATTGCAGGTTTTTCTGGCGGTATTGTCCGGGAGAATATGTCGTAGATGAAAGGATGCTATTTTTTGGTGAAAATCGGTTATAATATCCAATCGCAGGCAGTAAAAAAGTGGTCCGGGCTGCATTCTCCGAGTCAAAGAAAAGAGAGACCTTGACCGCATATACTCAGGAGGCAGGATATTGAAAAAAGCAGTAATCATAATGGGGTCTAAAAGCGACCTTAAATGGTCGGAGAGGATTGCCTCTGCGCTTCAGGGCCTGGGGGTCGTGGCAGTCCTGAGGATTGCATCCGCGCATAAGGCACCGATGCGTTGTTATGAGATTATAAAGGAGTATGAGAAAGAGGGCGTTGTCTTTATCACGGTTGCAGGCAGGAGCAATGCACTGAGCGGATTTGCCGATGCCCAGACACACTGTCCTGTTATTGCCTGTCCCCCGTACAGCGACAGCTTTGCAGGGGCAGATATCTTCTCGAGCCTCAGGATGCCCTCAGCAGTGGCACCGCTTGTGGTCCTCGACCCTGAGGGAGCGGCCCTTGCCGCGGCAAAGATTCTGGGCCATAGTGAGCCGGAAATACAGGAGAGGGTAAAAAAAATATCAGGCTGAGGCAAGAGAGCGGATAGAAAGGGATGATGAGGAGGTAAGTGGTGGGTAGTGTTAAGGACCTTGAAATTATAAAAACCCCGGAAGGGGACGTGCCCGGGATCGGCAGGTTTCACTTCTCAGACAGATACTCTATCTTTGACTGGGGCGAAATGCCGGATCTTATTCCGGACAAAGGGGCATCCATTGCCCTGTTAAGCTCTTTTTTCTTTGAAAAACTGGAAGATACGGGGATAAAGACCCATTACCTCGGACTTGTCGAGGACAACAGGAGCAAACCGCTCTTTGAACTGCAGAGACCCTCAACCACAATGGAGATAAGGCTGCTCAGGGTCTTGAGACCAGAGTTCCGTGAAGGCGGATATGACTATTCATGCTATGAGGGGCAGAGGGGCAACTTCCTTATCCCGCTTGAGATTATCTACAGAAACTCCATTCCTGAGGGAAGCAGTATACTTAAACGTCTGGGGAGCGGAGAGGTGAGGCCTGAGGATTTTGGTTTAGAAGAGATGCCGGTCCCTGGAGAGGAACTGAAGGAGCCCATCCTTGATGTATCCACCAAACTGGAGATTACCGACCGTTATCTTACCTGGGAAGAGGCCAGGCGCATTGCGGGACTGTCGGAGAGAGAGCTCAATGAGATAAAAGAGGTTGCCCTGTTTGTGAACAGGATGATTACCGATGAGTTTTCAAGAATTGGGCTTAAAAATGAAGATGGAAAGATAGAGCTTGGTTTTGACCCTGAAAGAAGACTGATGCTGGTCGATGTCCTTGGCACCCTTGATGAGTGCAGGTTTACATACAAGGGGATTCCCGTAAGCAAGGAGATTGCAAGGATTTATTACCGGAATACACCGTGGTACCATGCTGTTGAAGAGGCCAAGGAAAAGGACAGGATGAGATGGAAGGAACTCGTTAAGGAGAGTCCCAAGCCCCTCCCTGAAAGGCTTCGGGCCTTAATCTCAATGGTATATGCTGCGTGCACAAATGAGATAACCGGCAGGGAGTGGTTTAAGGATATACCCCCTGTTGAGGAGATACTGAGGGAGATAAAGGACGTACTTTCCAACAGGATGACCGTTGCCTGATGAAGGGCAGGGAAGAAGGTTTATTACAAACACGGGAGGTGCCTATGAAGCTGAAGCCACTTCATGACTGGGTATTGCTCAGGGTCGAAAAAGAAGAAAAGACCCCGGCAGGAATCATAATCCCTGACACTGTGAAAGAGAGACCAAGAGAGGGGGTTGTTATTGCAGTGGGCCCGGGGTACTACGAGGAACAGAGGGATGACAATGCTGCTGAGAAAGGGCAGACAAGGTTTGTTGCCACAGAGGTGAAGATTGGACAGAGGGTCATCTATGAGCCATGGGCAGCTAATGAGATAACGCTGGATGGAGAGGAGCTAATCCTTGTAAGGGAAAGGAATATACTTGGAGTCAAGGAGGGATAATGGATATAGAAGTCACTATTGAGGGAGAATCCCTTTCAATAACTGTAGAAAACCCCTTTCATATGGATACAGCCGGGGTGATTGCGCAGATAAGGGATTTTGCGGATAAAAAGGGTCTGCAACTGGAAGGTTTGAATCTTGAGGGTCTGCTTCCAAAGATGGTCAAGGGGGTTGTCGGGTGTGAAGAGGGATGTCCGGCCAATGCAAAAAGTCTTGTTGCCCAGGGATACGGAGACTTTCACCTTGAATATATAGAAGGTGGAATTCTGGCTGCAAGCTGTCAGGTTAACGGTTCAGAACTGCTGACTATCAAGGTCTTTCCTGAATTCTAACTGAGCGACCCAAGCTCTTCAAGCCCTTTTAACGCTTCTTTATTTCCGGAGTCAAACTTGAGGGCCTTTTCAAAGTGTGTCTTTGCACGTTTTTTTAACCCGGCCTTCAGGTATATGTATCCGAGGTGGGCATGGTGGTCAGCCTTGAAGGGTTCCAGCTTTATTGCCTCAAGAATTGCCTCTTCAGCCTGTTTGAGTCTTCCGGGGATCTTTGTCAGTGCAAGGGAGAGGCGGCTCCAGTATTTGGGTTTTTTCGGATTCAGCCGTGTTGCCCATCCAAATGCATCGATAGCCTGCCAGTAATTCCCTGCCTTGTATTCAATGACGCCTCTCCGGTATTGCTCCTCAGCCTGAGACTCCTTCAGGTGTGCCGGAGGCTCTGCTTCTGACGAGTCTGTTTCAGAGGTGGCCTGCTCGCCGGGAAGGCCTTGCTTTAGGGTTTCATATGCCTTGCTTATGGCTTCAAAGAGGTCTGTTAGTTTATGCCTCAGTTCATCCTGTGCAGAGCTGTAATAACGGTCGGGGTGAAACCTGCGGGCCATTCTGTAATAGCTGTGTTTCAGGGTTTCTGTATCAGCACCCGGCTGGATGCCTAATAACTCGTATGGATTCAGGCTGCCGAGCCTTGCATGTAACCCGTTTACCTCTGTGCGAAAATCTGTTTCTTCAGTGCCCATTTCTCTTGAAAGTTCAACAAGTTAAGGTTGAAGATCCTTCGATTCTCCAATTGTTTTTTCAGGGCCCTCCGGGATTAATTTAAGGCCCTGTTGCTCTTTTCCCACATCTCCCGGAACAGTTAAGGCATCTGAGCACCTTACGGTATCAAGTTTTAATGTCTCTATTTCAAGCCTCAGGGTATCGGTCTTGAGGTTTAACGACCGGTTCATCTCCCGGGCATCATAGAGCTGTTGCCTGAGTTTGACTATATACAGGCCTGCGAGCAGTAAAAGGACAAAGAGCAGGGCGACGATGCCTCTCCATTGTTTGCCCTTATTCTGAACCTTCTCAAGTTCCTGTTCAAGTCTGGTCTTTTCGTTCAATGGTATCTTTTGACTTTAAAGCGGTAAATCACGCACTCCTCATCATGAGGAGAGATCCCGGCTTTTATCCTGGCTATCCTCAACTGCTCATCCACGGTTGTAACCCCCTCAAGGTCCGGCAGGAGAAGACCCTTCTGCAACCCTTTAACGACGATGACTCCGTACTTTTTGGGGTCAAGCTGTCTTAAATCCGTTACCTGTTCAGGTTCCGACAGGACGTCAACCGAGTAAGTGAGTGCTTCCAGTTCCTCTTCGTCAACAGGGGCAAACCGTGGGTCCTGGGTAGCTGCTGCAATTGCATTCTTGATTATCTCCTGAGCTACATTTGCCGTTGTGGGAGCAAATGTGCCTATACATCCCCTGAGTTGACCGTCTTTTTTCAGCGATACAAATACCCCGGCCCTTTCCTGCATCTCCGGGGTCAGCTCCTGTGGCGGGTTAATAACCTGCCCGTGTTTGACATACTCCTCCACAGCCCTTTTGGCAAGTGATACAAGGGGATGCATTAGCTGCTCCTGAACAGGGCGTAATCAGCGAGGCAGAAAAGTGCTTCGCTGGCGGGAGAGGAAGCAAAGACCCCAAGTGACTCTTTTGCCTCCTTTACAAGACCCTTGGCGCGATTCATTGATTCTTCGATTATATTATATTTCTGGAAAAGAAAGCCAAGTCTTGCCAGGCTGTCGTCTCTTGTCTTGTCCTCGTCCATGCCGGTGACTATCTCTTTCACTTCCCTCTTCTCCTCTTTGTTACAGACCTGCAGGAGATAAATAAGGGGCATTGTTATCTTGCCTTCTTCAAGGTCTTTGCCGGGTCTCTTGCCAAGCCTTGACTCAACGGCCATGTAATCAAGTATATCATCCATCATCTGGAAGGCCATCCCGGTCTTCATTCCAAACCTGGTCAGGGCCTCTTCATAACGCTTCTCCTTTTTGCCAAGGATAGCCCCGATCCTGCACGCAGCGGATATAAGTGCCCCTGTCTTGGCCGATATTATCTGCAGGTATTCTCCTTCCTTGATCTCCGGATCCCCGATCCTGCTCAACTGAAGCAGCTCTCCCTCCGTCATCCTGGCAGTTGCCTCTGAAAGGGCCTCCATAATATCCTGATTTTCCTGGTGAACGGCTATTCTTAAGGCATTGGAGTACAGGAAATCACCTACAAGGACCACTATCTGATTGCCCCAGACAGAGTGTGCCGTAGGTCTGCCCCTCCTTAGTTCTGCGCTGTCAACCACATCATCGTGGAGTAACGATGCTGTGTGGATAGCCTCTATAACACTGGCGAGTATAATGCGGGAATGCCCTCTGTAGCCACATAATTCAGCTCCGAGCACAAGAAAAAGTGGACGCAGTCTCTTGCCCCCGCTTCGAACAACATGGGCTCCGATAGAGGGTATCATTATTGCTGAACTATTGAATAGATTCAGGAGTTCGGTTTCTACCTTGCCAAGCTCTCCTGAATAGGTGGAAAAGACCGTGTTTACATCACAGATTAGTTCTGGCATACCTTTTTAGTAGGGGGTATCTGTAAAATTTGTTACACATAGCATAACATACAATAGATGACATGATAGGGGATATTTGACTCTAAAGTCAAGGTTTTAGTCTCAACTCTGAGAGATTCACCCCTTCAATCGTCACTTTTTTTAAGTCCCCCGGCCTGAAAACCCCCTTTTCAGTGATTATGGCAGTGACATACCTTGCTGGGGTAACGTCAAATGCCATGTTGATAACCCGGACTCCTTCAGGAGCAACCGGGTGGCCACATATGTGTGTTACCTCTTCTGCTGGGCGCTGCTCTATGGGTATTTCCTCCCCTGAGGGGATGGTAAAATCGATACTGCTTAAAGGCGCTGCAACATAAAAGGGAATATTATTTTCCTTTGCAAGGACTGCCACGGAATAGGTGCCTATCTTGTTTGCTACGTCACCGTTTCTTGCAGTGCGGTCTGTTCCCACTATGCACAGATCTATCCTGCCATTCTTCATTAGTGCTCCGGCAGAGTTGTCGGTGATGAGGGTTACCGGCACGCCTGTCTGCATCAACTCCCAGGTGGTCAGTCTTGCCCCCTGAAGCACGGGCCTTGTCTCATCAGCAATAACCTGCACCTCTTTTCCCTGCTCCCTGGCAACCAGAATAGGTGCTGTGGCTGTCCCATACCCCCCGGTTGCGAGTGCACCTGCATTGCAGTGTGTCAGGACAGTTGCCCCGTTCTTTATAAACTCTGCCCCCCAGCTTCCGATTGCCCTGTTTGCTGTGATGTCTTCTTCAAGTATGGCCTTTGCCTCGTAAACGAGCATTTTCTTCAGGGTCTCAACCCCCAGATGCCTGTTCTTCAGCATAAGTGCCTTTAACCTGTCCATGGCCCAGCGAATGTTGACGGCTGTCGGCCTTGTGGATATCATTGTATCCATAAGGGGTTTTAGGGCTGCCATAAATTCTTCAAAAGAGGATGCCTTTATATCCTGTGCAGAAAGGGCAACCCCCATTGCTGCAGCTATCCCGATGGCGGGAGCTCCCCGGATCTTAAGGGTTTTGATGGCATCAGCCACCATACTGTAATCGCTGCAGTCTATGTATACAACCTCAAAGGGTAACCTGCTCTGATCAAGTATCCGGACCTTCTCCCCTGCCCATTCAATGCTTTTAACCATAAAGTGGCGCTCTCGTCTATGTCCTTTTGTATGTCTGGTTTGTATTTATAACTGCTCAGTTTTTTTGAGTTGACTGGCGGGTTATTACCCATCAATGCTTAAATTATAACACAAAAATGAACAATAGCATTAATACAGTAAGAATTACGATAACACTGACCGTGGCCCAGGCGATGATATTGAAGATGCGAGAATTTGTGTACTCCCCCATAATCTTTTTGTTGTTTGCCAGCTTCAGTGCATAGAAGAGGACAAAGGGAAGGATGAGGCCGTTAACCACTGACGACAAGACCATAAGCGTGACAAGAGGCGCCCCGGGAATGAGGACCAGAAGCGAGGCAATTATGATAATTGAGGTATAAATCCACATGAATTGGGGGGCCTCCCTGAAGGTCTTGTTGACCCCAGTCTCCCATCCCATGGCTTCACACGTATAGTAGGCAGTTGCCAGGGGGACGATAATCGCTCCAAGCAATGAGGCGTTTGCAAGGCTTACTGCAAAGATAAGGGATGAAAACCGGCCCGCAAAAGGCTTTAATGCCATGGCTGCCTCACTTGCCTCGTTAATCCTTATGTCTGCCGGAAAGAGTACCGTGGCACAGGTAACAATTATGAAGAAGGAAATTATGTCCGTGATACTGCACCCCAGAATCACATCCAGCCTTGAGGCCCCGTAGTCCTTTTTCTTAATGCCCTTTTCAGCAATAGAGGACTGGAGATAGAACTGCATCCATGGGGTGATGGTTGTACCGATTATTGCTATTGTCAGCATGATGTACTCGGGGTCTGTCTTGATTTCAGGTACTACCAGTCTTTTAAAAACAAGGGACCAGTCAGGTTTTGCCATGAGCCCGGATACCACATAGCCGATATAAATGATACATGCCAGAAGAAGAACCCTCTCAACAGTACGGTATGTGCCCTTTGTGACAAGCAGCCATATTGCCAGTGAGCCAACTGGGACCATTGCATACTTGCTGAACCCCAGAATCTCCATGCTTGCAGCCCAGCCGGCGAGGTTGGCGACAGTTGTGCCGAGGTTTGCAACAAAGAGCCCCAACATCATGTAGAAGGTGACTTTTACCCCGAAGTTCTCCCTGATAAGGTCCGAAAGCCCCTTGCCGGTAACAACGCCCATACGGGCGATCATTTCCTGCACCACTATCAGCGAGACCGTGGTTGGAAGGAGTGTCCACAGGAGGGCATAGCCAAACCTTGCACCGGCTACGGAGTATGTGGTAATCCCGCTGGCGTCATTGTCAATGTTGGCCGTGATTATCCCCGGGCCAAACACAGAGAAAAAGAGGGCTATTTTTGTAAAGTATCTTTTCATGTTTTACCTACGGTGTCATTAGCTCGTTCAGAAACGGTTAATGTCAGGAAAGTGCAGGGTGCGGAGCCTGACCTGTGACTGATTCAGACCTTTTTACGCTTTCGCTTTGCCTTTGGTGGCAGGATTCTGTCTATAATGTCATCCATTGTGACAATCCCGAGCAGTACATTATCATTGTCGACAACCGGGATTGCCGCGAGGTTATACTTTGATATGGCTGCTGCCACTACATTTTCATCATCCTCGGGTTTGAGGGTCTTAAGGTTTGTAACCATTATCTCCGAAAGGGTTTTCCCCGGATCTGCAAGAAGGAGTTCCCTGAGGGAAAGGACTCCGAGCAACTTCTCGTCAGGGTCAATTACGTATATGTAATATATCGTCTCTATTTCAGCAGCATCTCTCTTGAACCTCTCGATAGCCTCGGAGACCTTGATCTCCGGCTCATAGGCAATGAACTCATTTGTCATCAGGCCCCCGGCGGTATTCTCTTCATGCTCCAGGAGTTCCTGTATATCCTCTGCATCTTCCTGGTCTATACTTTCGAGGAGTGCCTTCATCTTTTCCGTTGGCAGATCTCCGAGGATGTCTGCTGCCTCATCCGGGGGCATCTCCTCAATTATGTCCGATGCCTTCTCCGGCTCCATCTCTGTTATTATGCTTGCCTGCACATCAGGCTCAAGCTCGGAAAGGGTCTCGGCAGCGGTCTTAAGGTCGAGGTCTGTAAAGAGGCTCGTTCCTTCCTCTCTGGAGACAGAGCTTATAATCTCGGCAATATCTGCGGGGTGCAGGTTGGCAACCATCTGTCTCGGCACCGTCAGTGCAATGGTCTTGAGTTTTGGCTCAAGTGGCTGGATATAGGTCCAGCTTATCAGGTTGTGCGGCAACTCTATCCGGAAGAGCTTGAAAAACTCATTTCCCTGCCGTTCAATGCCCAGTCTCCTCAGGATTCCCCTCATCCCGACGTCTACTGCCACAAGTATGGCCTTTCCCTCAAAACCTTCAAGTCTTATATCATTGACCCTAACTACCTTTGCCCCTGTGGCATCAACTATCTGTTTGTCAAGGATATCTCTGGCTGCAAGCAGGTCTTCATCCGAGGGTTCATACTGGGCAAGCTCATCTCTGTTTAATGTAGAGGCCATTACCCTTTTATTGAATATGCTCATGGTCTCCCATGGTACCAGGAACTTTTGCTTTTTCCTTGACACTATTAAAGACTTCACCACAGGGAGAGGCTCTCCCTTCACGATTATTATATCTCTCAGGGTGCCGAGGTTGTCCCCCTTCAAATCAAGGATCGGTTTTTTAAGTATCTCACTTAAGAAGAGTTCACCAAAAATAGGCATAAAATCTCCTTTGGATAAAATAAATTTTACTTTAACTTTTTATTAAAGGGTATGGCAAGATGAAAAATGTATGTTAAGGTGCCGGACTTGCTTTTTTACGGCATAATTGATATGTTAGCATTATGATCTTTCTTCCCGTTTCCCTGATGCTGTTTATCCTCTTGCTTTTGCTGATACCCCTCCTTTTTGCCCTTGCACCGGCCGTGGCCTTTGCCAAACTTGGATTGAATCCGGTGTGTGGATATATCTTCTTTATTCTGTGTCTTGTTGGAAGCAGTATAAATATTCCCGTGCACAGGGAAGAAGTCGAAGATTCCATGCCCCTTGAAGACGTATCCACCTTGTTTCACTCTCTTATGGGCATTAAAGTCCCCCAGACAGCCGAGAGGGTAATCGCTGTCAATCTCGGCGGAGCCATACTCCCCGGCCTCCTGAGTCTTTATCTCCTGAGGCAGGTACCTTTTACAGTAACCTTTGTGGCCACTGCCATTACGTCACTGGTTGCCTATATGGTGAGCAAGCCTGTAAAGGGTGTGGGTGTGGTTATGCCTGCCTTTGTGCCGCCGGTAATCTCTGCTTCAGTGGCAATCCTTATTGCAGGGGATTATGCCCACAGGTGGCGTATATCTCTGGCGTGATGGGCACACTGATAGGTGCCGACCTCCTGAGAATTCATCAAGTACAGAGACTGAAGTCGAGTTTCCTGAGCATTGGCGGAGCAGGGGTTTTTGACGGCATATACCTTGTCGGCCTGGTATCCGTGCTTCTTGCCTGAAAAAATCCACATTGTTCAGCCCCTCAACTGAAAATCCTTTAATTTTTCCGTAAAATATTGTATTATATATAATTAACTGCTAATTTGTCTTTCTTCGATTATCTGGAGAAGAACTATACAATGGATGGAGGTTGAAGATGTTTCGTTTTTTGAAAAAATATCATGACGATATAAAGACTGGTAAGATTACGTTGACCTTCCAGCCCTGGGATACCCTGAGGGTTCTCAGAGGCAAGATTTACAGGGCATATAATCTTGGTCTTCTCAGGGTGCTGGATGTGGATTTTAAGAAGCTCTCGGATATAACACCTGAGGAATTAAAACGGTGTGGCTATAACTCTCTTTCAGTCTTTCAGAAGGAGTTTGAGGAGATGGCTGAAAGGAAGGTTGATTTTGAGAAGGAAAGGGCTGTCAGGATAGAGTTTGAGTATATTGGTGAGGATATAGAGAACTACAAGAAGGCAATGGGTAACGTAAAGGACTCCGAGCTTTACAACCTCAAGGAAAAGCTCATCATCGATGACCAGAAGAACGCAACGCCCTGGATTATAAAGACCCTCAGGCTCCTGAGGGAATATGATTATCTGCCTTCCAAGGACCTTGAAAAGAGACTCAGAATTCCTGCTGAGAGGATCAGGTATAATATGAAAAAACTCAAGGCACTTAACCTGATAACGAGTAATCAGAGGAAGGGGTACGGCATTACCCCCCTTGGGGTCAAGGTGCTGAAGACCTTGAGTTCCGAGAAGAAAAAGCTTGCCATGAAGAATGCGGGAGTGACAGAGAACGCGGGAGTGGCAGAGAGTGATGGAGTGATGGAGTGATGGAGTGATGGAGTGATGGAGTGATGGAGTGAGGCTTCCGGAATGCGGTATCGGTTGAAATGTTCCACGTGGAACAATGGAGATAAAGGACGGTAATTTGGGCAGGATTGTTGCCATAGCAAACCAGAAGGGCGGGGTTGGAAAGACCACAACTGCAATAAATCTTGCGGCCTCCCTTGCATTAGCTGAAAAGGATATCCTTATAATCGATGCAGACCCGCAGGGGAATTCCTCGAGCGGTCTTGGTATAGACAGAAACAATCTAAAGACGACTCTCTACGATGTCTTTGTGGGCCGGGCAGGGATGGAGGAGGTAATTACCGGTACAGAGGTGGAGAAGCTAAGCATTGTCCCCTCTTCCATCGATCTCCTTGCTGTTGAGGTTGAGCTTGTTGACAGGCCGGAGCGGGAAGCCGTCTTGACGGAAGCCCTCAGGCCGATTGCCGACAGATTTGAATACATAATAGTGGATTGTCCCCCCTCGCTTGGCCTCCTCACCCTCAATGCCCTTGTGGCCGCCAACTCTGTTCTTGTGCCTGTGCAGTGTGAATATTATGCACTGGAAGGGCTTGGTCTCCTTTCACGTACAATCAATCTTGTCAAGGACTCCTACAACCCATCCCTGCAAATCGAGGGTATATTGCTGACCATGTTTGATTCAAGGAACTCCCTGTCGCGTCAGGTGGCCCAGGAGGTGAAGAAGCACTTTGGAGACGTGGTTTATTCCACGGTTATACCAAGAAATGTTACACTTAGCGAGGCCCCGGGCTTTGGTAAGCCCGTAATGCTCTATGATGCCCGTTCAAGGGGTGCTCAGAGCTATTTTCAACTTGCAAAGGAGATTTTAAGTGAAGGACGCACTCGGTAGAGGTCTTGGCGCACTGATTCCTGACCGCCAGCAGGGTGTTCAGGAGATAGAGATAAAAAAGATAAAGCCCAACCCTGAACAGCCAAGAAAGGTCTTTAACGATCAGGCCCTCAGGGAGCTGACAGCCTCAATAAAAGAGAAGGGCATCCTCCAGCCCGTCATGGTCAGAAGGGCTGAAAACGGTGACTATTACCTGATAGCAGGTGAGAGAAGGTGGAGGGCTGCGGCCCTGTCAGGCCTGAAGAAGATCCCTGCCTTGATTAAGGAGAGCGGGCCCGGAGAATCCCTTGAGCTTGCACTTATCGAGAATATACAGCGTGATGACCTCAACCCGATAGAGACTGCAGATGCCTTTCACAGATTGATAGAGGAGCACAAGTATACCCAGGAAGACCTCTCTAAAAAAGTGGGAAAGGAGAGGGCAACAATTGCAAACTACCTGAGACTTTTGAGGCTTCCCCCTGAAGTAAAAGGGCTTATAAATGACGGCAAGCTCAGTATGGGCCATGCAAAGGCCATTGTGTCGCTACCAACAAAAAAGGCACAGATGGAAGCTTCGCGTGCAGTAGTAAAGAAAGGGCTCAGTGTGAGGGAGACAGAGGCCCTGTGCAAGCGTCTCATGGAGACCCCATCGGGTCAGG
>JAADGU010000064.1 GCA_013152195.1 Nitrospirota bacterium | reverse complement strand
GAGGAGTTAAAATCCCTCCTCAGGGAGGTAGACTCCGGGATCGTATCCCATGAAAAGGAGCTCTCCCTGCTTCAGGCGTCTGAGCGGAGGTTCGTTGAGGACAGGGAGAGACTGGAGAAGAAACTCGGGTTCATACACCTGGACATAGAGGAGCTGCATAAGGAGCTCAATGGCATTGAAGCGGATATTTCAAGGAAGAAAGAGGAGGTTGCTTCCGAGGAGGAGCACAAGCGGACAATCGAATCAGGGCTCAGCATCCTGCAGGAAGAACTCTCTGTGAGGCGTTCCGGGATTGATGCAAAGAGGCATCTGCTGACTGACCTGAAGGTTGAGATAAACGGATATACCGAAAGACTCAGCTCCATAATGAGGGAGAAGGAAGCTCTTCAGAGGGAAGTAACCGGTCTTCAGAAGAAAGAGAGGGTACTTAATGAAGAGATACAGAATAACAGCAGAATCGTGCAGCAGAAGAGGGATAGCTCAGCAGGACTGGAGGAGAGACTGAAAGAGGCCGTTAATGGTGCCGGTGCGCTCAGGCAGAGGCTGTCTGAAAAGAGAGATGCTATAAGGGATGAGCGTGAGAGCCTTATTGCCGACGATGAAGCCCTGAAGAGAGAGAGGCAGGAGATTGAGAGGCTTGGCAATGAGGTGCACGAGAAGGAAGTTTTAAAGGCAGAGCTGCTTCTGAAAATCTCGAATCTTGTTGACGGTATAAGGGAAAAATACCAGGTAGACCTTGTCAGTACAGAGATATCCACTTCTGAAGCTGAAGAGGAAGACTACAGGAAGGCCCCGGAGTTGAGGGAGAAGATACAGGCAATGGGGCATGTGAATCTCGGCTCCCTGGATGAATACAGGGAACTGAAAGAAAGGCATGAGTTTCTTGCCGGTCAGCATGAGGATATAGTCCAGTCCATTGCAGAGCTTCAGGAGGCCATTACACGCATAAACAGGACCACGAGGAAGCGTCTGAAGGATGCCTTTGACATGCTGAACCAGAAATTCGGTGAGGTCTTCAGACTCCTTTTTGGAGGGGGCAGTGCAGAGCTCAGACTTACTGATGAGGCCGATATCCTTGAGTCAGGCATTGACATAATAGTCCAGCCGCCGGGGAAGAGACTCCAGAATCTCAACCTCCTTTCAGGCGGGGAGAAGGCCCTGTCAGCCCTGTCGCTCCTCTTTGCCGGCTTTCTTTTGAAACCCACCCCGCTGTGTATCCTTGACGAGGCGGATGCACCACTTGATGAGACCAATACAGAGAGGTTCAAGGCCATGATAAAAGACCTGTCGGTAAATATACAGTTTATAGTAATAACCCACAACAGGATAACAATGGAAGCTGCTGATTACCTGTACGGGATTACCATGGAGGAGCCTGGCATCTCAAAAGTCCTGTCAATGGAATTTGTCTGAGGATACCTGTTATTATGCAGGTTCTCAAGATATAAAATGAGATTGTTTTGACAGGCTGAACGGATTTTTTTATGGAAAGAAGAAAGTTTAAAAGGTTTAGTGTCCAGGGCAATGTGGAAGGCAATATTATCCTAAAGGCTGATATTGAGATAATAGATATCAGCCTTAATGGAATGCTTTTTATGATAACAAAAAAGTTGAATACAAACAGCAGGTGTCGTGTTAATCTGAACATCGGCGATGCCAGGGTAGGCCTTGATGGCAGTGTAATAAGGTCAAACCTGAAAGAGAGCAGACAGATACAGAGTGATTTTCAGCCTGTATACGAAGTTGCAGTAAAATTTGTCCGTTTGTCGGACAAGAGAAAATCAGAACTCCAGAAAATAATCGACCATCTTAAGGAATGCAGCGACTCTACAGACTATTAAAAAGAGATAACGTGAGCACCTCCCCGGAGGACCTTGTCTGCTATGGTTTTGATGCATCAGGGATCCAGGGGATGCCGGCGGCAGTTGTATGGCCTGAGGAGACGGAAGATGTAGTAAAGGTCTCTGAATTCGCCTATGAAAACGATATCCCCCTTGTTCCCAGGGGCGCTGGAACCAGTACCACGGGTGGTGCTGTGCCTTGCAGGGGCGGTATTGTCATCAGTCTTGAAAGGATGGACAGGATACTTGAGATAGATACTGATAATCTGACGGTCCTTGTAGAGCCCGGGGTTATAAACGGGCGGCTCCAGAAAGAGCTCGGCACAAGGGGATATTTTTATCCCCCGGACCCTGCAAGCATGAATTTCTGTACCATTGGTGGTAATGTGGCGGAAAATGCAGGCGGGCCAAGAGCAATAAAATATGGTGTTACCGGAGACTATGTTATGGCCCTTGAGGCTGTATTGCCTGACGGAAGGCTCATTCAGACGGGAGTGAGGACGCCCAAGGGCGTTGTTGGTTACAACCTGAAGAGCCTCCTCGTGGGCTCGGAAGGGACACTGTCCACCATAACCGGGATACGTCTTAAGATACTCCCCGAGCCTCAGAGCATCATCACACTCCTTGTATCTTTTGACGACCTGAGGGCCTCGGGCGATGTGGTCTCAAGAATCATATCTTCAAAGGTGATTCCCCGAACCCTTGAGTTTATGGACAGGGAGGCCATCCAGGCTGCCGAATCCTACAATCCCTGCGGCCTCAGGGATGCAGAGGCGCTGCTCATTATAGAGCTTGACGGTGATCTCAAGACCGTACAGAGGGAGTCTCAGAAGGTTGTGGAGATCTGCACAGCCCATGGGGCCGAGGTAACCGTTGCTGAGGATAACGCATCAAGAAATAACCTCTGGGAATGCAGGAGGGCCGTTTCCCCGGCACTTCACCGTATAGCACCGACCAAGATAAGCGAGGATATTGTTGTGCCAAGGACAAGGATACCTGATATGCTCATCTTCCTGAGAAAGCTGTCAGAAGAGAACGGCATAAAGATAGTGAGCTTTGGTCATGCAGGTGACGGTAATATCCACGTAAATATCATGGTTGATGAAGAGAACGCGGAGGAATACACTCTCCCTGGTCAAAAAGATATTTTCCGAGACCCTGAGGCTTGGCGGTACCATCTCGGGTGAACATGGAGTCGGGCTTACAAAGGCTGAGTATATCGAGATGGAGATAAGGCCTTCAGAGATGGACCTCATGCGGGGGATAAAAAAGCTCTTTGATCACAAGAACATCCTGAATCCGGGCAAGGTATTCCCATGATAGCGGTCTTCTCCTTTGTGCTCTATCTGGCCAGCCTGTTCTGGAGGCCTTTCTTCCATGCTGCCATCCTGTTTCAGGGGGCATACATACTTTCAAGAGGGATAGCCGTGGGCAGGCTTCCCCTTGTAGGGCTTCACGATACCCTGACCTTTCTCTCCTTCTCTACCGCTGTATTCAGTGTCCCTTTCTATTTATCTCTTAAGGAGAAAAAGGGATTTTTGGAGTCAATGGCAGTACTTGCAGCTGCATTCGCCATTCTGGGCTATCTGTCACCGCAGGTGAATACTCCACTGCCCCCTGTGCTCAAGACATACTGGTTTGAGCTCCACGTGGTGCTGTCGTTCTTCTCTTACGGGCTCTTCGGCATAGGTGCAATCCTGGGACTGCGGTATCTGTTTCTCTCAGACAGTGATACCGAAGCCCTGCAGTACAAGGCCATACTCATAGGATATCTCATCTTTTCGCTCTCCATGGTCTTTGGCGGCATATGGGCCTTTCTTGCCTGGGGAACATACTGGTTGTGGACACCAAAGGAGATATGGACCACGCTCCTGTGGCTCACCTACACCCTCTATCTCCACCTCAGGTTCAGGCCGTGGTGGCTGGGAAAGAAGATCGTAATAACAGGGATTGCAGGATACCTTGTTGTCCTGTTTACATATCTTGGGGTAGGGCTCCTGATGAAGAGCTCTCACTCGTTTTAGCGGCATGGCATCTTGATTTTTACCCGGATCCAGCGATAACACAGCGTTGGGCAACGTAAAGGAGAGACATGATAAACCCTGAACGGTTAAGAGGCTTCGCCTCCATGTAAGGAGTACAGAAATTATCAGATTTGCTTCATTACCATGAAGCACCCATGAAAGTATCACGAAGTCTTCACCTGGAAGGTGAAACGTGATACTTACCTCGGAGGAGGGCCGGATGCCCGACGAGAATGAGTGAAGGGTTTATCCTGTCTCTCCTTAAAACCTTGCATCTCCGGATGCGGGCTTTATTTGGACAACTAATGTATTCGATACTGAAATCCATAAGGACAACCAATTTCCTGCTCATGCTTCTCATGTGCCTGCTCATATACGGGGCAGTTGCAATGCCCCTGAGCCCGTCATTTGAGAGCCTCGCCTCAACAGCACTCTTTGATTGGCTGAAGACAGCCCCGCTTGCTGCAAGCTGGTGGCTCTATGGCAGCATGGTGGTAGTCTTTCTCCTGGTGATAAATACGGTTGTATGCAGCATGGAGTCGGTCCTGAAGAAACGGAAAGGCAGGCAGTGGCTTCTCACAATATCTCCCCAGGTTATCCATGCTGGTTTCTGTTTTATCATGCTTGCCCACCTTGTCAGCAGCTATGGCAGTTTTCATAAACATGCGGTGCTTTATGAAGGATACGGTGTCACTCTGGCCTCGGGTGTTGAGGTCTACCTTAAAAAGATTAACTCCCGGGTGGAGTCAGGTCATGTAACTGACATGGAGGCAGAGATCTTTTACAAATATCCCGACGGAAGCATTAGCCAGGATGCCATATCCCCAAACAATCCTTCCTTCATGGATGGAACAGGGCTTTATCTCAAAAAAGTAACACTTAAGCCCGTGCCGGCGGCATTAGTGCTGTTCAGTTATGATCCGGGTGCCCCCTGGGCCCTTGTTGGCGGTGTGTGTGCTCTTTCTGTCGGGCATCTTCACGCTTGTAATCCTTAAACTGCAGGACAGGAATCAGGTGCTGATCGACACTGACACAGCATAATAACCCGGTTTATGATTCCTTTTCCCCTTCCTTGCGGGAAAGTACGAGGTCCCTTAGTGTTTCCTTGCCGAGGGCAGCCCCAATGGCGTTATCCACTCTTTTTATCATTCTGTCAACCTCTGACACGGAATGGAACCTTTCCTCAATAGAACATGAGTCCTCTTCCGCGGTCCTGACAGAACCAAGGAGGTCCTTCAGTTCTATCTTCTCTATATCCCTTGCCGGCAGGTATGCCGGGGGATCATCAGCGGTCTCAAGAATAAACCCCTTTTTCCCCAATAATACAAGCATGTCCTGTACCGGTTCCACCGGCAGTCTCAGGTAATCAATAAGGGAATTGAGTCTCCACGGCGAGCTGTTGTGATAGTAATTATATCCGATAAGGAACATAATCATTAAGGCAAGCTTCTCCTTTAACCTGTTGCTCAGAGTGAGGGCCTCTTTTTTTACATTTAAAAACTGGGGGTACTGATGATGGAATGAGACCTCGGCACCAACAAGGAGTATAAGCCAGCTCAGATACAGCCATATCATGAACATTATGAGTATGGCGAATCCGGAATAGATTGCAGCATATTTTGTTGATGATACAACAAAGGAAGCAAAGACCCTTCCAGTGGTCTCCCATAAGACACCTGCAAACAGGCCGCCTACAAGCGCGGATTTGAATCTCACCTTTGTGTTTGGCACAAAGATATATACAAATGTAAAGGCGGCGCAGACAAATATGTAGGGGATTATCTTGCCCGCAATATAGACAGCGGTTCCAAAGGGTTCTACGGCCAGCACCTTTTGCATGATGGTTGTGCTCATAATGGAGGCGGTAACTCCGATTGCCGAAAATATAAGGACAGGGCCTATAAGAATTACGCTCATGTAATCACTGAATCTCCGTACAAAACTCCTCGGTCTCTTTATCCTCCATATGTAGTTAAAGGCATCCTCAATCTTCTGGATAAGTGATATGACGGTATATATCAGCATTGCAAGGCCGATTGAGCCGAGGACTCCAACCTTCATATTCTCCACGAATCCTATAATCTTCTGTGTCAACTCATTCCCTTTTGGTCCAAGCGGGGCAAGGAAGTTATAGAGGAAGGGCTCCAGCTGATTATGCACGCCAAAGGCCTTCAATACAGAGAAGCTGACAGCGAGCAGGGGGACAAGAGAGAGGAGGGTCGTGTAAACAAGGCTCATGGCCCTCAGGACAAGCTGTCCTTCAGAAAATTCCAGTACAGCCACATAGAGCAGCCTGAGGGTTCTGACAAGGAAGGCCCTGAATCTGCTGAGGGATTTAACATCTATTTCCCACAGCTCTTTCTCAAAAAAGTCATTCAATCGCTTCATATTAACTGTCATTTTCGCACTTTTAAATATTTTATCACAGAATGAAACAGCCATGCCGGCAAGCTGATACAAAAGTTAATACAAATGGTACAAATACCTTGCTTAATTTGCCCGGAAATTAATACAATTATGTCGAGTGTGATATCTCTGCGTAAGTGGGCAGTATTGCTTGCTGATTTTGATTCAAGGACGGCGGACCGGAAAATAAATGGAATGTCTCTTTTGCAGGATTGCCGAGAAGAAACTGCCCGCAAAGCTTGTTTATGAAGATGAGTTTGCCGTGGCCTTTGAGGATATAAACCCACAGGCGCCCATTCACGTGCTGGTAATACCAAGAAAGCATATTTCCACGAGCCTTGAGCTGAAAGAAGAGGACAACGCCCTTGTGGGCCGTCTCTTTCAGATAGCAAACAGGATAGCCCGGCAGAAAGGAATAGCAGAAAGAGGATTCAGGATTGTGATGAACTGTAACGCAGAGGCCGGACAGACGGTATTTCACCTGCATATCCACCTGCTCGGTGGAAGGGTCATGCATTGGCCTCCAGGTTAAATTATACAGAACTTCACCGCAGATTACGTAAAGTGCGCCGAGAGAATAAGAAGCTGTCTGTTGAACAACTGACTGATATGAAGCCGGAGATTATAGAGACCAGAACACTTTGGGAAGGAAGTTTTCTCAGAAGCATTCTGATAACCTATCGGAATGCAAGGGGGAATATCATCCCCTGGGAGGCATTTCAGAGGATCGGGGTAAGGGGCATTGTGGCTGTGGTGCCCTTTACAGTGACTGGGGATGTGCTGCTGATAAAACAGTTCCGTCCGCCCCTGGGCAGATATGTCGTGGAATTTCCTGCCGGACTTAATGACAGGGACGAACGTCTTGAGGATGTTGCAAGGAGGGAACTCCTTGAAGAGACAGGGTACAGGGCGGACACTCTGACAGCAGTAGCTGAGGGTCCTCTTTCCTCGGGTGCGTCTACAGAGATACTCACTGTTTATTTTGCAGACAACGTGGTATATACAGGCAAGCAGACGCTTGATGATGTGGAAGAGATAGAAGTGATCAGTCTTCCTCTTGATGGATTCCATAAACATCTCTTAAGCCTTCAGGATGATGAGACATATCTTGACCTGAAAATTCCCGGAATGTTTGAACTTGCCCTGAGGGAAAAAGCAGGGGACGCCTGATTTATGAAGATAAAAAAAGAATTTGACAGATTAACGCTATTAATAATACTGCTCTTTTCCGTTATTCCCCTCCTCTCTATTATGACTCATAACAATTTTATAATTTTTGCATCTTTTACACTGGTTATCCTTGTAATGATTTTTATAAGAAAGACTGTTAACGCCAAACTCATACAACCCATACTCAATATCAGCCACAAGAGTTATCTTATATCCAGCGGTAAACTTGACACGGAGATAGCTGTAGCCTCTAACGATGAACTCTCTGACCTTGCCAGTAATATTAATCTCCTGGCAGGCTCACTGAGAGAAAAGATAAGGGTTCTCGAGAAATCCATACAGAGGGAGCAGCGGGTTGTGAGGGAACTGGCCATCCTTAATGAATTTATAGGCTATGTCTCATCAGAGCTTAACTTTGAATCCATCCTCAGAAAACTGATTGAAAAGACAAGGGATCTGATGAAGGCTGAAGCCGGGGTAATTATCCTGTTCCAACCTGACAGAACAAAGTCTTTCCTGAGCACGAATGATCTTATCGACGAGCAGTTTATCAAGGAGATGCTGTCTGTAGACTCAGGGGGACTGGCCAGGATTATCGCAGAGCAAAAACCGATACGCAGTAATAATATTTCCATTTTTCTTTCGGATGGCAGTGAGATCCGGAACTTTATAGCACTTTCACTTCATTCAACAACAGACCTGCAGTGCCTGCTCATTATGTTGAACAGGGATGCCGGGTTCAGCCAGATGGATGAGGACAGCTTCCTGAATTTTGCCTTCCAGGCATTTCAGACAATATCCCTGCAGACCGAACTTGCCAAACTGGCTACAACCGATGGCCTGACCGGCCTTTATAACCACAGGGTATTTCAGGACAGACTCAGCGAGGAGATTCTCCGGGCCGAGAGATACAAGAGCAAGCTATTCCTTCTGATAATTGATATAGACCATTTCAAGAGCTTCAATGATACCTATGGTCATCAGACCGGAGACGCTGTTCTGAAGACGATGGCCAAGATAATCAAGGACAGTATAAGAAAGGTGGATTTTGCTGCACGTTATGGGGGCGAGGAATTTGTTTTGATCCTGCCGGAAACCGATTGTGGTCATACTTACAAAGTGGCGGAAAGGATAAGACAGGCTGTGATGGATTACCCCTTCCATCTTAAGAACGGTACAAGGGCAGGTCTCACTGTCAGTGTTGGTGTCGCCTGTTTTCCCGAGGATTCAGCAGAGAAAGAGGATTTGATCGGGAAGGCAGATAAAGCCCTTTACCATGCCAAGGATCTTGGCAGAAACAGGGCATGTCTGTACAGGGATATTTGCGAGTCAGAGGAAATAGGGAAATAAGGTGGAGGGTGCTGAGAAAAGGAGGATTTCAAGGATAACGGAAGAGGGCTGTCTTCAGCTTGACGATGAAGTGGCCCTGGAGAGGAGGCTCAGGATATCAGTCAATGGTCATGAAGTCCTGAGGCTTTACTGCAGCCCTGTAAAGGTCAGGGAGCTTGTTGTGGGGCTATTTATGACCGAGGGGGTTATCAGGGGCAACTGGTGTGCTGAGAGGATGACCGTAAAGCACGGTCACGATATCCTTGTTGACATACCGGCTGAGGGAGAGGTCGAACTGGAAGGTGGCACCATAACTTCGGGATGCCTTGGGGGGATTACCTTTGACAGGAGCTTTGAAGATGGCGCAGTGGGTGAGGGGATAAAGATAGAGAGGAAGAGTTTGAGTGGTCTCTTTGCCGAATTTCAGCGGATGTCAAGGCTTTATAAGCTCACCGGGTGTATACACAACGCTGCTGTATCGGATAGTAAAAAGATTATAACCCACGCCGAGGATATCGGAAGACATAATGCCGTGGATAAGGTTATAGGTCATTGCATACTTGAAAATATTGCACTTGAAGACAAGGTCATGCATGTAAGCGGCAGGCTCTCTTCTGAGATGGCCTCAAAATGTGCAAGGTGGAAGATACCCGTTGTTGTCAGCAGGGCAGCACCAACTTCGCTCGCCATTGATATCGCTGAAAGGAGCGGAATAACCATGATAGGCTTTATGAGGTCATCCCGCTTTAATATTTATACCCACCCTTACAGGATAATTTGATCTCAGGAAACGTTTATCCTTCTTTGTCTTCTTCCGAACCTATTCCATACTTGTGCAATCTGTGCCTGAATGACCTGAAACTGAGGTTCAGGAGTCTTGCGGCCTCGGTCTTAACCCCGTAGGCGAGTTCGAGTGCCCTCTTGATATAAGTCCTTTCTATATCTTCAAGAAGCCTGTCAATATCGATACCACTGACCGTAAGATCCGGCAATCTCCCTTCGTCCGGTTCAGTCTCCCGTAACTCTGACGGTAAATCACCGGGCAGTATGATCTCATGCTCTGTCAGGAGGACAATCCTTTCAATGACATTTTCAAGCTCCCTGACATTTCCTGGCCAACTGTAATTAACCATCACCCTCATTGCCTCAGGAGAAATCCGGATTTCTCCATGTCCGAACTTCTTCAGGAAATGCTCAACCAGGAGGGGGATGTCCTCCCGTCTCTCCCTCAGAGGCGGGATACGGACAGGGACTACGTTTAACCTGTAGAAGAGGTCTTCCCTGAACTCTCCCGTCTTTATGGCCTTTTTCAGGTCTTTATTTGTAGCAGCTATAATCCTGACATCTACCCTTATGTCATTTGTCCCCCCAAGACGCCTGAAGGTTCCGGTCTCTATTACCCGCAATATCTTGGCCTGTATGTTATAGGGCATCTCCCCTATTTCATCCAGAAAGATGCTGCCTGCATGCGCTATTTCAAAGAGCCCTTCCTTATTGTGTGTGGCACCTGTGAATGCTCCCTTCATATATCCGAGCAATTCGCTTTCAAGAAGACCTTCCGGAAGGGAAGCGCAGTTTATGGCCACAAAGGCCTTTTCAGCCCTGGGGCTGATATTATGTATTGCCCTTGCCACAAGTTCCTTGCCGGAACCACTCTCTCCTGTTATCAGTACACTGGAGCTGCTCTGGGCAATCTTGGGGATAATATTGAGCAGGGTCTGCATCCTGGGGCTTTTCCCTATAATGTTTTCAAGCCGGTAGGTGGTCCTGATCTCTTCCCGCAGGACCTCAAGCTCTCTCCTGAGCCCCCTCTTTTCAAGTGCCTTGTTTACAACAAGCCGTATTTCGTCGATCTTGAAGGGCTTGTGAATGTAATCGTAGGCCCCGAGTTTCATTGCCTCAATGGCACTTTCCGTTGTGCCAAAGGCAGTGACCATGATGACAAGCGTGTCAGGTGAGAGTTCCTTTGCCTTTTTGAGGACCTCAAAACCACCAATGCCGGGCATCTTTATGTCTGTTATGACCAGGTCAAAGATATCCTTTTTAAGTAGTTCGATGCCCTTCTCTCCATCCGTTGCTGAGCTGACCTCATACCCATCAGACTCGAGTAGTATCCTGAGGATTTCGTTCATTCCCTGTTCATCCTCAACTATTAGTATTTTTTCCTTCTTTTTTTTGTCCATTCCTTCTTTTTTAAACTCCTCCTTTGTGACCTCCGAGACCATGTTGCCTGAATTCTTCAATTCTCGGTTTTTCCCATGGGGAGGGAAACGATAAATTCTGTGCTCCTGCCCTTCTCTGAAAAGATCTTAATATTACCATGATGTTCTTCAACTATTCTATATGCAATGGAAAGACCCAGGCCTGTCCCTTTCTTTTTTGTGCTGAAAAAAGGATAGAAAACTTTTTCAACATTCTCTTCGGGTATTCCGGCTCCGCTGTCAGAGACTTTCAGGATGACTCTGTTGTTATCAGTATATACGGAAATTCCTACTTCGCCCCCTTCGGGGATGGCTTCAACTGCATTCAGTGTCAGATTCCAGAGAAGCTGCCTGATTTTCTGTTCATCTGCAACCATATAGACTTCGTCATTTATGTTCTTGACAATCATGACGTTGTCGGATATATTCTGAAGCATATCGGAAACCTCATTTGCGACTGCCGAGAGGTTAAACCTTTCCATGGTCGGTGGTCTGGGGTTACAGTATATAAGAAAATCCGTGACAATTGCGTTCAGTCTGTCCATTTCCGACATGGCAATATCCATTAGCCGTTTTTTTGTCTCATCGGGCAGGACATCCTCCTTTAACATCTCGAACGAACCCTTCATGGATGCAAGAGGATTCCTCAGTTCATGGGCAATACTTGCAGAAAGCTCTCCAATAGCTGCAAACTTTTCCCTCCGCTTTATCTCCTCTTCCAGTTTGATAATATCTGTCAGATCCTGAAATGTTCCGATATAACCGAGAACCTCTCCTTTGGAGTTTTTATTAATGGAGATACTCAGCCCGATATACCTTTTCTCGGAATCCCGGACTATTTCCCCCTCGTGTCTGCCTGTTTTTGGCGGGAGCGACAGAAATGGAAATACTTCATTGCTGTAACGGTAGATAACGTTGTTGCGTTTTAACCCTGTAATCCTTTCAGCCGCGCTGTTAAACAGGACTATTTTACCGGAGGTATCCAGACTGAAGAGGCCGCTGGGAATGTTTTCTATCACCTCTGAATGAAATCTGTATAACTCCCTGAGGTCAACATCCTTCTTCTCAAGCTTCTCCGAGGTCTTCTCCAGCCTGGAGACGAGATAGCCCATGAGGTATGCCGTAAGATATAAGCCTGAAATGTTTATGAACATGTTGTAGAAGAAATTCTTTTCCTCAAGTATGGGATTGTAATGAACAGGGATGATCTGGTAGTACTGTAAATCAATAGCCAGTCCATAGAGTATACTTGCCAGTGTTGCCAGAATATAGCCGGCCTTTCTGCCAAGTACAATCGAACCAGCTATTGTAACAAGGATGAGCAGGAAGGAAAACCAGCTTTCGATCCCTCCTGTAAGGAGAATAAGGAATACTACAACCAGAACGTCCAACGTCAACAGTGCATATGCTATAAGGCGGTGCACTGCTATCCTGTCAGGAATCCTGTTTTGCAGAAAGATGTAGAGCATGGAGGGGGCATAGCCGATAAAGAACAGGCCGTAAAAGAGATAGGGTTGATAGAACTGTTTGCCCTGAAGGTCAAACAGGAATATGGAACCAAGCAGTAGAGTGACAAAAAAAAGGCGGAGGAATATCAGTGTCTCTACTTTTCTCTTAAATTCTTCTGCTGGCATCAGGTCCCATGGAACAGCTCTCAGGCACTTAGCCCCCCCACCAGCTATCAGGAAAAGAAAACTGATAGCTGAAGCTATTATTTATTGTATCAAGGTGATAAGCTTAAATATCGGTAGATACATTGATACTACTATAAACCCGACTGAACCTCCGAGAAATACCATAAGCAGAGGTTCTATCATGGATGTAAGGTTAGATACGGCAGCATCGACCTCGTCATCATAAAACTCTGCTATTTTATTAAGCATTGAATCAAGGGCACCAGTGGATTCACCAACAGCAATCATGTGATTTACCATTGGGGGAAAGACCTTCGCCTTCATGAGGGGTTCAGCCACGGTTTTTCCCTCTGACACATCTGATCTTACCGCGTATATCGCCTTTTCAATAACCTTGTTCCCGGATGTCTTGGCCGTAATATCCAGTCCATCAAGTATAGGCACTCCACTGCTTACAAGGGTTCCAAGTGTCCTGGTAAACTTTGCAATAGCTGTTTTCTGCAGGAGAACTCCAAAGATCGGAAGCCGCAGAAGTATCTTGTCGGTAATGTATTTACCCTTTTCCGTTCTCCTTATCTGGACAATGAAGATAGCAAGGGCAATAATAACACCCAACACAATAATTCCGCCTATCCCGCTCAGGAAATCACTCATTGCAACAACAATCCTTGTAGGGAGCGGAAGTGTTCCCCCTAACTGTGCAAACATCTGGGTGAAGGTGGGAACAACATAAATCATAATGACCGCTATAACAAGCACTGCAATTGCCGTAACGACCGCAGGATATATCATTGCACCCTTTACCTGCTTCTTCAGTTTCATGGCCTTTTCAATATAGGCAGCAAGTCTGTTGAGGATTGTATCCATTATACCGCCTGACTCACCAGCTGCAACCATATTGACATAGAGTTCGCTGAATACACGGGGATGCTTCCTGAGGGCATCGGCATAGGTAGAGCCCGCCTCAACATCCACCTTTACCTGGGCGATAGTCCTTGCGAGTGTCTTGTTTTCTACCTGGGTTGAAAGTATCTCAAGGGCCTGTACAAGTGGCAGACCTGCATCAATCATGGTGGCAAACTGCCTTGTGAATATAACCAAGTCCTTATCCTTTACGCCACGCATCCCAAAACTCAGACCTCTTGTCTTTTTCTTTTCAGCAACAGCAGTTGGAATGAGATTTTTGTTCCTGAGCTTAGAGATTACCTCTTCCTTTGAAGAGGCCACCATCTCACCTGACTCAATTATTCCCTTAGGGTTTTTGCCTGACCATTGAAAAACTGTAGCCACCGTACTCCTCCTTAATCAAACAAGGATTATATGTGATAAACAAAGCAGTTCTCCTCCTTATTTATCGTTTTTTTCCTGCCATATATTTTTCCTGCGGCGTATAGCCGCCTTTCTGCATCATGGTGATGAGTTCGTCCGGTACTGCAGAACGTGTAAGTGCATCCTCGTAACTTATATGCCCTTTTGTATAAAGCTCATATAACGATTGATTCATTGTCTGCATCCCGAATTTTGACTGCCCGGTCTGCATCATTGAGTATACCTGGTGAACCTTATCCTCCCTTATCAGGTTTCTGATAGCCGGGGTCGGAACCAGTATCTCTACAGCAAGTGCCCTGCCCCGGCCGTCTTTTCTGGGGATGAGCTGCTGCGCTACAATACCCTCAAGCACAAAAGAGAGCTGCACCCTCACCTGGTCCTGCTGATGGGGGGGGAAGACATCAATGATACGGTTTATTGTCTGTGCCGCAGAGTTGGTATGAAGTGTGGCAAGTGTCATATGTCCTGTTTCAGCAACCCTGAGCGCTGATGAAATGGTTTCAAGGTCCCTCATCTCTCCAATGAGCACAACGTCAGGATCCTGCCTCAGGATATACCGGAGGGCGTCATGGAAGGTTGCAGTGTCCGACGTTACCTCCCTCTGATTAACCAGACAGCTCTTATGGGGGTGCAGATATTCGATCGGGTCTTCAATTGTTATTATATGCTCATGTCTTTCCGAGTTTATCCTGTCTATCATGGCGGCAAGGGTTGTGGTCTTGCCTGAACCCGTGGGGCCGGTGACAAGAATAAGCCCGGAGGTCTTCTTGACCAGCTCATTGATCACCTCGGGCAATCCGAGATCCTGAAAAGTCTTTATATTAAAGGGAATGGTCCTGAATGCCCCTGCTACTGCGCCTCTCTGCATAAATATATTTGCCCTGAACCTGCTAACCCCCTTGACTCCAAAAGAGAGGTCCAGCTCATTATGTTCCTCAAACCTGTGTTTCTGGGCATCTGTCAGGACACTATAGCAAAGTGTCTTTGTCTCGGCAGGGGTCAAAGGCGGGTGATCAATGGGGGCGAGTTTTCCGTCAATTCTTAACCTTGGAGGGCTGCCTGTAGTAATATGCAGGTCTGATGCTCCCTGCTCAATCAAGGTCTTCAAAAAATCGTAAAGTGTAGCCATACTGAATCCTCTCCTTATTCCTGCATATTTAGTTTCTTGTTATTCTGGAACTTTTCCATATCTAATCACCAAAGGTGACCCTCAACACCTCTTCAATACTTGTAACTCCGGCTTTTATCTTGTTTAACCCACTTCTCCTGAGTGTATTCATTCCAAGCCTTATGGCAAGTTTCTTGAGTTCCTGTGCGGAGGCGCCCTCCAGTATCAGTTCTTTTATTTCGTCCTTGACAGGCATTACTTCATAGAGTGCCACCCGTCCCTTATAGCCCGAGTTGTTACACTCAGGACACCCGCTACCCTTAAAAACCTTGAGATCCTTTATTTCCTCTTCACTGAAGCCGAGTTTTAACAGTGCCGACTCGGAATGTTTCTCTTCAACCTTGCATTGCGTACATATCTTTCTTGCGAGCCTCTGGGCGAGCATGAGTATTACTGATGAGGATACCAGAAAGGGCTCGATCCCCATATTCAGAAGTCTCGTTATAGTGCTTGGTGCGTCATTTGTATGCAGGGTGCTCAGAACAAGGTGACCTGTCAGTGCCGCCTTGACGGATATCTCGGCAGTCTCAAAGTCACGAATCTCTCCCACCATTATAATATCAGGGTCCTGCCTCAGGAACGACCTCAGGGCAGATGCAAAGGTCAGGCCTATATCCTCTTTTATCTGCACCTGATTTATGCCGTGAAAATTATATTCAACCGGGTCTTCGGCTGTCATTATATTATCACCGGGCTTATTGAGATGGTTAATTGCTGAATAGAGGCTTGTTGTCTTGCCGCTACCCGTAGGACCTGTAACAAGTACCATGCCGTAAGGTTTTTCAATGGCCTCCATGAAGTCCTTTAACTGCTCCTTCTCGAACCCGAGTTTGGTCATGTCAACCTGGAGGTTTGACTTGTCGAGTATCCTCAGGACTGTCTTCTCGCCAAAGAGGCAGGGCAGGGTAGAGACACGGAAGTCTATCTCCTTCTTCTTGCCCAGCTTTAATTTAATGCGGCCATCCTGTGGCAGCCGTCTCTCTGCAATATCAAGTTTTGACATGATCTTAACCCTTGAGGTCAGGGCATTCTTTATCTTTACCGGGAGGTTCATAACGGAATACAAGACACCGTCAATCCTGTATCTCACCCTCAAAGCCTTCTCGTAGGGTTCAATATGGATGTCACTTGCGCCTGCCTTTATGGCATTAACGAAGATGCCGTTAACAAGCTTGACGATTGGGGCTTCAACTTCCCTTACGACTTCATCGTCTTCCCTCTCGTCAACAGCCTCAATGGTGTCCAGGGCACTGCCGACAATCTTGTCGAACTCTTCCACATCTAATGTAGGCGACTCCTCCGACGCAATGTCCTCATCTTCTTCATCCAGGTCGATATCTGTTAATGAAAGGTCCTGAGACTGAAGCATTGATGAAGATGCCGATGCCCTGCTCTTTATGAGACCGCTTCCCTTGCCAGCATAGTACTTTGATATTGCCTCTATAATGGATTCCTCCGTTGCAACCACCACTTCAACATTGTATCCGGTCATGAATTTCATGTCATCTATGGCAAATATGTTAGAGGGGTCTGCCATGGCCACAGTCAGTGTGGCGCCTACCCTTGCAACAGGTATTATCAGGTACTTCTTTGCCATCTCTGCCGGGATGAGTTTTAGTACAGATGGGGCTATTGTATAATCTGAAAGATTTATTGATGGTACGCCAAACTGTTTACTCAGAAAAGAGACAAGCTGCTCCGTAGTAAGATAGCCTAGTTTTACGAGTTTTGACCCAAGTCTGCCCCCCTCTTTTTTCTGTAAATTAAGGGCCTCCTGTAACTGGTCCTCTGTCTGTTACTAAGTTAGCAGCAAGTAAAAGTTGTCCAATCTTTGCAGCCATTAGAAATAAAATAACATAATTTCAAATAAAATGGAAGGGGGGGCACATAATACAGACCGGATACAGAGCGGTAAAATTGCAAATTATACACACTGATAGTATCATTAAAGTATGGGAATTATAGCATCTGTACAAGGAAGCACTGTTGATGTTGACTTCCCGGGCAATAACCTGCCCGCAATTAATGAGGCACTCCTTGTTGAGGGAGACAGCAGATTAATACTCGAGGTTCACAGACATTTAAGCTCATCAACGGCAAGATGCATAGCCCTTTGTGCAACATTCGGGATCAGGAGGAATATGCGGGTGGAAAGGACGTTCAATCCCCTTGCCGTACCTGTGGGGAGGGAAACTCTTGGAAGGATAATCAATGTGCTTGGCACGGCTATTGACGGCCTTGGACCCCTTAAGTCGAAGCTTTCCTTTCCGATTCACAGGCCATCTCCCAGTCTCTCCGAGCAGTCTACCAGAACCGAGGTATACGAAACAGGTATAAAGGTGATTGACCTCCTTGCCCCGTTTGTCAAAGGAGGAAAGGTCGGGCTTTTCGGGGGCGCAGGTGTTGGGAAGACTGTCCTCTTGATTGAATTCATATACAAGGCAGTCCGTATACACTCGGGTGTCTCCATTTTTGCAGGGGTTGGCGAGAGGGTGAGAGAGGGGCATGAACTTTACGAGGAGATGAAGCGGATGGGGGTGCTGGATAATTCAATCCTTGTTATCGGGCAGATGAACGAGGTTCCCGGAATAAGGTTCAGGGTGGCCTTGACGGCTCTCAGCATTGCTGAATACTTCAGGGATACTGAGGAGAAGGATGTGCTTCTTCTGATAGACAATATATACAGGTTTGTCCAGGCGGGCTCGGAACTCTCCACCCTCCTTGGCAGGATGCCTTCAAGGGTTGGGTATCAGCCAACCCTTTCCTCCGAGCTTTCCGAACTTGAGGAACGTATAACCTCTACCGAATCAGGTTCCATCACGTCTGTCCAGGCAATCTATGTGCCTGCTGACGACATCACGGATCCCGCGGTAACCGCGGTAATGCCGCACCTGGACACAACGGTAATATTATCAAGGGATATAGCGGCAAAGGGCATATATCCGGCAGTGGATGCCCTGCTGTCAAGGTCAAAGATGCTCGACCGTGATGTTGTAGGCTACAGCCACTATGATGTGGCAAGAGAGGTCAGGGAGACGCTTGCAAGGTATAATGAACTGCAGGATATCATAGCAATGCTCGGAGTAGAGGAGTTGTCCCCGGAGGACAGACTGACTGTAACGAGGGCAAGGAAGCTTGAAAAGTTTCTCACCCAGCCCTTCTTTCTTACGGAGTCTTTTACCGGAAGAAAAGGGAGACATGTAGCGTTGCGGGACACGATAAGGGGCTGTAAGGAGATACTTTCAGGGACATATGATGATGTTGATGAACAGGCCTTTTACATGATAGGCGGGATTGAAGAGGTTTCAAGGTGAAGACCTTCCGGTTCAGGGTGATTACACCCATGAGCATTGTGCTTGACGCGGAGGTCGGTTTCCTGAGGGCTGAGGACTCAACCGGAAGCTTTGGCATACTGCCAAACCATACAGAATTCATTACATTCCTTACTCCATCGATCGTAATTTACAGGATTGGGGAGAAGGAGGGATATATTGCTGTAAACGGGGGGATATTCAGGTTTTCATCTAATGTCGCAACCCTCAGCACAAGGACTGCCGTATCAGGTGATTCCCTTGACACATTAACCTCAATAATCAACGAGAGATTTATTTCACTTACAGAACGGGAAAAAACCCTGTACAGGTCATTGAAGCAGATGCAGCAGTCATTCCTGAAGAGGATAGCGGATATTGAAAGAGAAGCATGACAGGGAAGGGCGGGAGAGCACCAGGGAGGAGGCCAGGTTTCTCTCCAGGGTTGAGGAACGTTCATGGCTCCTGAAAAGGTTCAGGGGAAAGGGTATATTCTGGCAATCAGTTGCAGCCCTGGGGGTGGTCGGCTGGATGATCGCCCTTCCTGCTGTGGCCGGAACCTTTCTGGGTAAGTATCTTGATCGCAGGTTTGCTGAAACAGGCAGTATATCCTGGACAATAACACTTATGCTCCTTGGGCTTGCCCTGGGTATATATTCTGTGTGGAGGTTTCTCTTCTACGAAAAACGCTGAGAAGTATATGTCCCGGTCTTTTAATGAACCGGACCGGACGAGAGAAGCTTTCCTATCTCATCCATTATGACGCCATGAGATATCCCCCCATGCAGGAAGGGGCTCCCGTTTATAAGGATTACAGGGAGGGTTATAAGCCCGTGACTCAGCATCTCGCGTATTTCAATAAACCTGCCCTCATCCTCAAGGAAGAGGTCAATGTATTCAACATGGACCATGCTTGGGTAATGAAAATCCAGTGAGTTCTGAAGTTCCTCGGCAATGGCCTGATTATTAACCGCCTCATCAATCGATGAATCGCTGAAGAGTACATCCTCGAAAGGATTATCCAGTATCTGTATAAATATTCTCTGTAGCATATATTATTATTGAGGTCAGGTCTCAACCGTTACCTCTCGTTACCCCCTTTTATTCCGGCTATTTCAACCAGTTCATTGTCAATCAGTCTTGCCTTGCCTATCCTGACTGCTATTGCCAGCAGGATATTCTTTTTCCTGTATATAGTAACATTCAGGGATGTTATATCTTCAAGTGTTTCGGGGTCAAAAGCAGAGGCATACTGAACTTCCTCCACAAGGGGCACTGCCGATAGAGTCTTTTCCATAAGGGATTTGACCTCAACAGGCGTGAGCTTTCCGGAGATCACCATCTCTTTTGCCTCGCATAGGGTCCTGTAAATAACAGTTGCAGCATTCCTCTCTTCAGGTGAAAGATATTGGTTTCGTGAGCTCATTGCAAGGCCATCCGCTTCCCTTACTGTAGGGCACATAACCGTTTCAGTGTCAATATCAAGGTCTCTAACCAACTGCTTTATAATCAGGAATTGCTGAAAATCCTTCTGGCCGAAGTAGGCCCTTGTCGGCCTTGCAATATTCAGCAGCTTTGTTACAACTGTTGCCACACCCCTGAAGTGACCCGGCCTGAAATGTCCGCAGAGCCTGTCAGAGAGGTGCTCAACATTGACATATGTGGCAAAACCCTCGGGATAGATGTTTTCAGCCACGGGCATGAAAAGGATGTCAACCCCAGCCTTCCTTAATTCTGCCATGTCATCTTCCACATCACGGGGATAGCGGCTGAAGTCCTCGGATGCTCCGAACTGCATGGGGTTAACAAATATACTCACCACCGAGATATCGTTTTCCTCCCTGCATCTCCGAACAAGGCTCAGGTGGCCCTCATGGAGAGCTCCCATGGTCGGAACAAACCCGATGGAGTTGCCCCTGTGAATATACTCCTTTACAGACTGCTGCATTACCCGTGAATTCCTGATTACCTCCAATCTGAGTCCTCCTCGACAGCTTCCATAAGGGCATCTATCAACTCTTCTTCCTTCACCCTCTTTATAACCTTTCCCTTTTTGAATACAATTCCCTCACCCCTTCCGCCTGCTATACCGAAATCAGCCTCCCGGGCCTCGCCGGGACCATTAACAACGCAACCCATAACCGCCACGGTCAGGGGAGACGAGGCACCCTGGAGGTTTTTATGTATCTTTTTTGCAATCCTTATTATGTCGAGATTACACCTGCCGCATGTGGGACAGGAGATGATATTTACACCCCGCTGTCTCAGGTCAAGGGCTTTGAGTATCTCGTAGGCTACCTCTACTTCCACCCGGGACGGGGCAGTAAGAGAGACCCTTATAGTATCGCCTATCCCCTCATTAAGGAGTATGCCGATACCTGCAGCACTCTTGACAACCCCGACAGGCGGGGGGCCGGCCTCTGTAATCCCTATATGCAGGGGATAGTCAAACCTTTTGGAAAAAGACCTGTATGCATCAACAGTAAGTGGAACGCCCGAGCCCTTTAACGATACCTTTATGAGCCTGAAATCCATATCCTCAAGTATTTCTATATGCCTGGCTGCACTCTCAACAAGTGCCTCAGGTGTTGGACGGCCATGCTTTTTAAGGATATCCTTCTCAAGGGAACCTGAATTTACCCCGATCCTGATCGGCACCCCGCGTTCGCCGGCTGCCTTGACAACCTCTTTCACCTTCCACTTTGCACCTATGTTGCCGGGATTTATCCGCAGCCCGCTTACCCCCTGACTTATTGACTCCAGGGCAAGTCTCCAGTCAAAATGTATATCTGCTATTATGGGAATGCTTACCCGGCTTTTAATACTTCCGATTGCCCTTGCAGCCTCGATGTCAGGTACGGCCAACCTGATAATCTCGCACCCCGCCCGTTCAAGTCCTCTTATCTGCCTTGCCGTGGCCTTTATATCCCGTGTGTCGGTCTTTGTCATGGACTGCACAGGAATTGGTGCATCTCCACCCACGGGGACTGGGCCTACGAATATCTTTTTTGTTCTCCTGCGCTTAATCATAGTGTATTTGTACCCATAAGTAAACCTTTACTTGCCCTGCTTTGTTGCCCGGTACAACCTGACAGCCTTTCTGTGCTCTGCCTCTGTTTTGGAGAATCGGTGACCTCCATTATTGTCTGAGACAAAGAAGAGGTACGGTACATCTGCCGGATAGAGGGCCGCCATGATAGACTTCAACCCCGGAGAAGCAATGGGGCCTGGTGGAAGACCGGGGATAACGTATGTATTATAGGGAGATTCTCTCTTCAGGTCTTTGGTCGTGATGACACCCGACGGATCCCTGAACCCATAAATGCTTGTCGGGTCTGCCTGAAGGGGCATTCCCCTCTTCAGCCTGTTATGAAATACCGCCGAGATAAGGGGGCGTTCATTATCAGCCATGGCCTCTTTTTCAATTATGGAGGCAAGTGTCAGTACCTCTCTCTCCGAAAGGTCCAGTTTTTCTGCCCTCTTTTTCATCTCCGGGGTAAAATGCCTTCTCATTCCTGAGACCAGTCTTTTCAGGACATCCTCCGGAGGCATGCCCCTTGGAAAACTGTATGTATCAGGAAAAATATACCCCTCGATTGACGGCGCCTCAATATTCATACTGTCAAGAAACTCCCTGTTATAGGCAAGCCTGAGGAACTCCTCCTTTGCAATAATCCCTGCTGCATCAAGTCTCCTTGCAATCTGCCATACATTATAACCCTCAGGTATGGTTACTTTAAACTCCACGACCTGTCCTGATATCAGGGCATTAATTATTTGAAGAGGAGATACAGGGCCGCTGAATTCATAAAATCCTGTCTTTATCTTTCTGTCAATATGTGTTATTTTGCCAATAAGAAGGATAATATTCTTATCCCTTAACAGGCCTCCTTCCTGAAGTTTCTCAAGTGTTTCAGTGAAGGTCATTCCCTTTTCTACATATACCTCTACAGGTTTTTTTGGATTCAGAGGAACCAGAATATTGAGGAATGAATAGATAATAAAGGTTGCTATTGAGAGAAGGGCGCTTATGATAATGTAACTCTTTAACCTGGTAGACATGTGCATTTATAAGGATAACACAAGAGGAAAGATTGTGTATAAAAGCAGACAGGGGCTGTAACAGCCCCTGCCTGTTTTTTTCCCTCTCTCGTACAACTTTTTAGTACATATCCATTCCGCCGCCTGGGGGCATACCTGGAGGCATACCTCCTGGAGCTTCCTTCTCGGGGATGTCTGTAACCATAACTTCTGTAGTCAGCATAAGGGATGCCACTGAGGAAGCATTCTGTAATGCTGTCCTGGTCACCTTTGTAGGATCGATAATCCCTGCCTCTATCATGTCCGTAAACTGCTCGGTCTGGGCGTCAAACCCGTAGTTTTTATCTTTTGAATCCTTTACCTTCTCAACGATTATAGCGCCCTCAAGACCGGCGTTGACTACAATCTGCTTGATCGGCTCTTCAAGGGACTTCCTGACTATGCTTACTCCAACCTGCTGGTCACCCTCGAGGTTGAGAGCGTCTATGGCAGGGATACATCTCAGGAGTGCCACTCCGCCGCCAGGAATGATTCCCTCTTCAACAGCTGCCCTTGTTGCATGTAATGCATCTTCAACCCTGGCCTTCTTCTCCTTCATCTCGGTCTCGGTTGCAGCGCCTACATTGATAACAGCAACACCGCCGGCCAGCTTTGCAAGACGCTCCTGGAGCTTCTCTCTGTCATAATCCGAGGTGGTCTCTTCCATCTGTGTCTTTATCTGCTTGATGCGGCCCTGGATACTTGAAGTATCTCCTGCGCCTTCAACAATGGTGGTGTTTTCCTTGTCAACGCTTATCTTCTTGGCACGGCCAAGGTCGTTGATCTTGACGTTTTCAAGCTTCATGCCGAGGTCTTCTGAAATTACTGTGCCGCCCGTAAGAATGGCTATATCCTCAAGCATGGCCTTTCTTCTGTCTCCAAAACCAGGTGCCTTGACAGCACAGATCTGCAGAGTACCGCGGAGTTTGTTGACCACCAGGGTTGCAAGGGCCTCACCCTCTACGTCTTCAGCAAGAATAAGTAAAGGCCTGCCCATCTTTGCTATCTGCTCAAGCAGGGGGATCAGGTCACGCATGCTTGATATCTTCTTGTCGTGAATCAGGATATAGGCATCCTCGAGGCTGCACTCCATCCTTTCGGGGTCTGTTATGAAATAAGGTGAGACATAACCCCTGTCAAACTGCATGCCCTCAACGATATCGAGTGTTGTGGCCATGCTCTTTGCCTCTTCAACGGTTATAACGCCATCCTTGCCCACCTTGTCCATTGCATCGGCAATAAGCTCACCGATTGAAGGGTCACTGTTTGCCGAGATCGTGCCTACCTGGGCTATCTCCTTCTTGTCCTGTACAGGTTTGCTCATCTTCTTCAGTTCATCAACTGCCACTTCAACAGCCTTCTCGATTCCCCTCTTGAGGTCCATGGGATTTGAACCGGCGGTAACATTCTTCATTCCCTCCCGGTAAAGTGCATAGGCAATGACCGTTGCGGTGGTTGTGCCGTCACCTGCAGCGTCAGAGGTCTTTGAAGCTACCTCCCTGACAAGCTGTGCTCCCATATTCTCAAAGGGCTCCTTGAGTTCAATCTCCTTTGCCACTGTTACGCCGTCTTTTGTGATAGTGGGTGCACCAAACTTCCTGTCAATTATTACATTTCTTCCCTTGGGTCCCAGTGTTGCCTTTACTGCGTCTGTAAGTGTCGTAACACCTTTAAGGATAGCCTGTCTTGCCTCCTCATTGAAAAACAACTGTTTTGCAGCCATACCCTTAATCCTCCTTTAATTTTAGAAAGTTCTGCTTGCTTAATTTCTGGATTGATTGATTTTTAAATCCGGTTATTCAACTATTCCAAGAATGTCTTCTTCCTTGATGATCAGGTACTCTGACCCGTTCATCTTCACCTTGGAGCCTGAGTATCTGTCAAACATTACCTCATCACCAACCTTGACCTCTTTTACCTCAGAACCAACAGCCTCAATCTTTCCCCTCTGGGGCTTCTCCTTTGCGGTCTCTGGCACATAAATGCCTCCTGGAGTCTTCTTCTCAACGTCCTCTGTGTAAGAGATAAATACCCGGTCTTTCAATGGCTTGAACTTCATAGACACCTCTCCTTTCTTGATGGTTTTTTGTTTTAGAGGCTTCGCCTCATGTTTGGAGTCCCAAATACTCCATCCTGATTTTTCAATCCTGATAAAGCACTTGTTTTGTTAGCACTCACTCCTGTTGAGTGCTAATATACTCATTTCAGGACTTAATAGGCAAGGGCATATAAGGTAAAATATTCCTGTTGAATGGTAAATATCTCAGGAATTCAGAAAAAAGCTCCTGATATCGGATTTTTTTAACCTTCCAGTTCTTTTTTCTTTCTTTCGATAAACTCTTCTATCTCTTCATTGAAAAAGTCGCCTTTGTCTCTGACTTCCTGAGCAATCCTCATCTGATAAAGCTTAAACCCCTCGGTGAGTTGAGATTTGAAGACCTCTCTGAAGGTCCCTGATCCAACGGCCTCGTTAACCCTCTCGGGATTGTAGATAAAGATGTCGGAAAGGACTGTGCGAACAAATCTCCTTGCCCTCTCAATCCCTTCATCAGTCGGTGTTTCTGCAGTAGGTGCAGCTGCTGGTTTCTCCGTCAGTGGTGAGGATTTCTGTTCCTCACTGTGTGTTTCCCCTGCTCCGCTGCCTTTTTTCATGTTGTTGATTTTTTCAATAAGGTTTTTCTCAATTTCATGTTCTTCTATATAATCATCAGCCCCGTAAAGTGTGGATGGCGGACGCTTGTATTTGGTCCTGTCATATACACTGGGTACAAGAATAATCCCTATATCCGCTGTCTCCGGCCTGCCTTTGAGCCTTCGACATACCTCAAACCCGTATATCTTTGGAAGGGCAACGTCAATAACTGCAATGAAGGGGAGTCTGTTCAGGGCTGTGACCATGGCCTCAATGCCATTCCTTACTGTGATAACATCATATCCCTCTGCGCGAAGGAGGTTCGCGGCCTTTTCCGCAACGGCCTCGTCAGAATGGGCTACCAGCACAAGGTTTTTGTTGATTTCTGTTGCTTTTTCAGGTGGTTTTTTAACAAGGAGTATGCTGCTGCACCTCGGACAGCGAAACCTGCTGCCGTCGGGGGATACCTTTTCATCTGAAATCTTCAGTTTTGTCCTGCACTTGGGGCATATTACTACCATGTTTTACCTCCTTCGCAGGAGACGGGCCCTCCTGCAACAAAGCTAATCTTTTCGTCTTTTCTCAGGCACCCAGAGGTATATTGTCAGGAGTCCGAAGAGGAACCCCCCAATATGGGCAAACCATGCTACTCCTCCCTGTGCCGCCTGTCCTTTACTTATTATGCCGCTGACTACCTGAATAAACCCCCATAAACCTATAACAAGAAGGGCCGGTACCCTGATAATCTGGATAAAGAATCCAAAGAATATTAGAGTATGCACTCTTGCATGGGGATAAAGCAACAGATATGCACCGAGGATTCCTGATACCGCCCCGCTTGCCCCTATCATGGGAATCTGGGAGCCAGGCGATGCAATGGCATTGGCATAGACAGCAACAATTCCACTCAGCATATAGAATAGAAGAAACCTGAAATGTCCAAGCCTGTCCTCAATATTATTTCCGAAAATCCACAGATACAGCATGTTTCCCGAGATATGGAGCAATCCTCCGTGCATAAACATGGAGGTGAAGATGGTCAGGATTGCTGGTACCTGCTGGTTATCACTCAGGGATAGCACGTTTCGCGGTATGGCACCATATTTATAGACCAGTGCTTTCATGCCGGAGGGGTGAAAGATTTCCACAAAAAATACCAGGACGTTCAGGACTATTATGGTAATTGTGAAGAAGGGGAATGTGCGGGTGGGATTTTCGTCCTTAAAGGGAATCATTACTTCTGACCTTTAGCCCGTTGAAACTTAAGAGCGCTGTCAGTACCCCCATGCCAACGGTCTCTTCCCCCTTTCTCTTTATATGGTTTACGCCACAGGAGGGACTTCCATCCTTCAGTATGGCCTCTTCTATATTCATTGTCCCGGCCAGCTTAAGCACCTCTGAAGCTCCTCTTATAAATTGTTCTGTCAGGTCTGTGCCGTCCTCAGCCAGGACAACGGTGTTTTTTGAGAGCACATCATGGCCGTCCCCATCCTGAATTTCCGCCTTTGGTCTCGGGGTTGGAAGGCCACCGAGCTGTTCGGGGCAGACAGGGATGGCCATGCCGGCCTTCAGGAGGGCGATTACGCGTTCATCGGTCTGATTCCCGCCATCATACCTTGTATTCAAGCCTGCAAGGCAGGCACTTACAATAATCATGCGATAATTATATCCTAAATCCATCTGTTTTTACGGGGATATGCTGCGGCCTCAGGCCAGGGCATTCAGCAGGGTTACCACTCATTTGCAACCTGTGCAATACCCGTCCTTTCAATCAAGGTGATAGCATCGTGTTTACATACAACCCTGCATATTCCACATCCATAGCAGTTCATCAGATTAACAGAGCATTTCTTCTTTTTTCTGTCATGAGCGATGGCATCAAAATAACACCTGCTGATGCATTCCCTGCACCCGCTGCATTTCAGGGGATCGATGTCTGCAATGTACTCACCCTTCCACATGGCCTTGCCGATTCCCAGGTCCACCTGAAACCTGTAGGCCATACAATCCCTGTCACAGTTGCATATGGCGCCGATGAATGGTGTGTTAAATGTCCAGACACTATGCGCCATGCCTTCAATGTCGAGATGTCTTATTGATTCCAGAGCCTCTCCTGTTGATACCCTGTCAAACTCGCTGAAATCAGGCACATCTTTAAATACAGGCGTCAGGTCCATGCCGATGCCAAAGCAATACCTTCTGTTTTTACCAGTAGTAACCTTCCGGCACACACAGGGCAGTCTTACAGCGGAATTGAAGTTATCAAGTATGGTTTCAATATCTTCGATGGGGACAATCTGTCCGAAATGGGTCTTCCTTAAATGCCCTGAAACAAGGGGATAGGCGATAAGCCTGTAAATACGGGGAAGGCGTTTTTTCCACTTATGCGCCATCTCCACACCCGACTTCATGGAGTGAGGCAGATTAGTCAGAAAGTTTTTCAGGTTTTCTTCAGAGTTGACCTGATAAAAGACCTCTTCGGTATAATTGGCGATATTTTCGTACCACTTTTTACCTTCCCCGTGTCTTGTGCAAAATTCACACATACCTGAATCCTCACCC
>JAADGU010000065.1 GCA_013152195.1 Nitrospirota bacterium | reverse complement strand
CGGAGTAACCCGTTCAGCTTACCAGTACTAATAGACCGTGAGGCTTGACCTACTCTCCTTCTTTTCCCAGTACCCTCCTGTTGTCAAAGACTTGATTTTTTTGTTCTTTAAGTTATATTCTATATATAGAAGAAGAGTTTTCCGGTGGTTATGCCGGCGGGGAAACACCCGTTCCCATTCCGACCGAACACGGAAGTTAAGACCGCCAGGGCCGATGATACTGCGACTGCGAGGTCGTGGGAAAGTAGGACGCCGCCGGATTTAAAATTTAAAAAGGGATATGGACCTCAACAGTCCATATCCCTTTTTTTTGTGTAGTTGTACGAATGCTTATGACAGTGCTGAGACCATCAATATCATTACTTCAGTATAATCATGTAGAAATAAGTTGATTCCCTGCCTGTTTCTCTATTTATGGCTGTAAAACCTATACGGTTGACCTTCCTGTTCAGCTTTTCAGTGATTTTAGCTGTAACCATTCCGCTTTCCTTATCAACTTCAGGCCTTATCCATCCAAGCTCGGAGACATAAATACCCAGGTTCTTATAATTGCCGGGATTTATTATCCTCCCCTCTATCCTGCCCGGGGGATTTTTTTCAAGAATCCCGTAAGGTGGATATACGTTGTCAACATTTAGTGGTTCAGTCAATAAGAATTCCTTGAATTTGTCCATCTTTGCCCAGCTTCCAACCGAGGCATACCTGGGCAGCAGGTAAATATCAGTAGGAACCCCTGTGCTTGCCGGGTCCTGTGTGAGTGAGGCAGTGTATCCATGTTTTTTTAACAGGCTCACAAACTCCTGATTATACTCTCCATAGGGGAATGCATAGAATTCAGGCCGGATACCAAGGATTTTTTTAAAGCGTTCCTGGCTTCTTGTAAGATCATCTTCGAGCAGTTGCAGGTATTCTTTACGGGACATTCCCTCAGGCCACCGGGCAAGTCTTTGGTGGGAATAGGAATGGTTACCAAAAGTTGCCTTTTTGTATTTCATTATGTCCAGAATGTCTCCAGATGTCATGAAGTCAGGGTATCTATCCAAGGCTTCCATATATAAAAAGACTGTAAAGGGGAAACCGTATTTTTTCAGCAGGGGGAATGCGTGTGTATATACAGACTTGTAGCCGTCATCAATTGTTATAACAACAGTTTTTGGCGGAATATCAGCCTTGTCCCTGATAAGTGCGACGAGCTCGGGAAGGCTTACAACATTGTACTGGTTATTTTTCAGATAACGAAGTTGAGCCTGAAACTCTTCTGTGGCTATAGAGGTGCTTGGGCTTTCTGGTTCATCGAACTTATGATAAACAAATACAGTGGCATAGCCTGTCTCTGCCGCATAGCCTGGGCTAATAAATAAAAGCAGGATCAATACGACAGGTATCGTAAATCTCAAGATTCGTGCTCCTTATTATATTATTAAGCCGCCTTACATACTCCTCTCTGAGGATGGAGTAGTTATCCAGGTATTTAATAAGTTTTAGTGAATGGGATGTATCCGTCCTCTGTTTCCTGAAGTCCTCATATGCCCAACCGACATTGATGTTGAAAAGGTAGTCCTCAACTGCCTGGAGCGTAGAGTCATACTTTGAGAGTCTTGCCTCTGATCCTGTAGCCTTTATTCCGACACTGTTGCCAAAGGTCCAGGTACCAAAAATATTGTTTCCCTCAGCAAAAAACCTGGAACTTCCCCATCCGCTTTCAAGGGCAGCCTGGGCAAGAATTATGCTGGGTGGATGGGTGTTGAGACGGGAGAGGAGTTCATCGATCTTATCCGTCCGGTATTTTTCTGATAAGTCACTCAGCAATGATAACTCACTGTCTTTTAAGGCTATGTTTCTGGAGATCTTTTCCTCAATTTGCAGGAGTGCTCTCCTCTCTTTCTCTATGTCGTTTCTGGCAATAAGGATAGAGGGAAGTACTATCTTGATAAAGGCCTCCTTCCTTTCATCTGCAGTAAGCTCCTCAAGAGAGATTACAGATTTGTAGACTACAGGCTTTACCGCATTACAATCGAATTTCGTTGCCTGAAGATCTTCAATTGATGCCAGGTCCTTGTAAATGATCTCTATATTACTGCCATGCGTGCGAAGAACTTCCTTGCCGGAGAACAGTAATACGGAAAAGGCAATCAGGGAGACGGTTACGGTAAGAAACCCTTTCATTATCTCAAAATACCTCTGCTATATTCAGCTTCATTAGAAATTATACCATATTTTGTAAAATACGTTAGCTTTATGGTTAAATAAAAATCCATTGGAATTTATATCTTGGAGTACAGGAGACTTTTGAGATGAAAAGGTATTTTGGTCGATATGGTGGAAGGTTCGTTCCGGAAACCCTGATTCCGGCACTTGAGGAGCTGGATGGGGCCTTTGTGAAGGTAACAAGGGAGAAGGGGTTTAATGAGGAATTCGGCAGCCTGCTCAGGGACTACGTTGGCCGGCCCACCCCCCTGTACTTTGCGTCGAGACTGACCAGTCATCTTGGTGGTGCAAGGATCTACCTGAAAAGAGAAGACCTTACCCATACAGGAGCCCACAAGATAAACAATGCCCTTGGCCAGGCTCTTCTTGCCAAGAGGATGGGAAAAGAGAGACTCATTGCCGAGACCGGGGCCGGCCAGCATGGCGTGGCCACTGCAACCGGGGCTGCACTGGTTGGGCTGAAGTGTGAGATCTATATGGGGTCTGAGGATATGGAGCGACAGGCCCTTAATGTATTCAGGATGAGACTTCTCGGTGCAGAGGTCTCAGAGGTTTCCCTGGGCTCAAGGACACTGAAAGATGCAATAAATGAGGCCTTACGGGACTGGACAACCAATGTAAGGACAACCCATTATATCCTGGGAACAGTCTTTGGTCCTCACCCATACCCTACAATGGTCAGAAAATTTCAGTCAGTTATAGGCAGGGAGGCAAGGAGACAGATATTGAAGGCAGAAGGCAGGTTGCCGGATTATCTGATTGCCTGTGTTGGCGGAGGCAGTAATGCCATGGGTCTTTTCCATGCATTTCTCAGGGATGACGTGCGGATGATTGGGGTTGAGGCAGGAGGAGAAGGGATAGAAAGCGGGCTTCATGCTGCGAGGTTTGCAGGCGGTTCAGTCGGTGTTTTTCAGGGATGCAAGAGCTATCTCCTTCAGGATGAGGACGGGAATGTGCTTGGCACGCATTCTGTTTCTGCTGGCTTGGATTACGCATCCGTCGGTCCCGAGCATGCCTTTCTCCGTGAAGCGGGGAGGGCAGAGTACACGTATGCTACAGACGTGGAGGCACTTGATGCCTTTGAAATGCTCTCAAGGACTGAGGGGATTATTCCGGCACTTGAGTCTGCCCATGCCATCGCAGAGGTGATAAAGCTTGCTCCGATACTCTCTAAAAACAGGGTTATAGTAGTTAACCTTTCCGGAAGAGGTGACAAGGATGTTGAACATGTTGCAAGGATCAAGGGTGCAATAAAACGGTAATCCAGAACAGTCCGGACAGGGGGGTAGGGGTTAAGTCAGCGTGACCCTTATGAAATATCGTACTATGTCTGTTAGTGGCAGCTTCAGGGCAATTGGTTCTATATTAAAATCCTTGATTCTGTTTCCAAGTCTGGTTTGAGCCTCTTTTATTTCCTCACAATATGTTGGTCCCTTGCTCAGGATTAAAACGCCTCCCCTGGAGAGAAGCTTTTCGGTCTTTCTGATAAAGTCGTATGTCCTGAAGAGTGCCATTGTTACAATAATATCGTAGACTACTATTCCCCCGGTACTCTTTACGTGCTCCTGAAGTGTACTCTGAATTACCGTAACGTCTGTTAACCGGAGCTTATTGCATATGTGTCTCAGGAATCCGGCTTTTTTCCAGGAGGGTTCCATCAGTGAGGTGCTTAATTCAGGTCGTGCAATCCTGAGCACAACCCCTGGAAATCCTCCCCCGCTGCCCACATCAAGTATCCGGGGATGCCCGGTCCTGACCTGAGGGGAGGCTGGAAAGACCTTCAGGTATAGCAGGGAATCCAGGAAAAGGCGGATGGCCATATCCCTGTTGTCTTTCAATCCCGTTATATTGTATGCTTTTGACCAGTTCCGCAGTTCCCTCTGATAGAAAGCGTATTTTTTCAGGATCTCTTCTTCAGGCTCTATGCCCATCTCTTTTAATCCTGCTGTCAATATATCAAGAAACTCCTCTGCCACAGGCTGATTACTCAATCTGTTCCGAGTTGTCCACACCAAGAGAGAGGTTATGGAGTATGTGGTCTATGGTAGCAACTACTCCAAAGTTAAGGAAGGTAGACTGGAATATGGTTTCAGGCGGGTTAAGGATCTCGTTGCGGATTGTTAAGAAGAGGCGTCTCAGTCTCGTCCTTCTGCTATAGCTTGAGTTGCGGATAATATCAGAGCATAATTCACACATTGGGACGGCCTCTCTGCGGGCATAATCGAGAAATATCTCTGCTATCTTGTGAAATAAGCTGTCCGGGATATCACTGGTCTGCTTACCCTTGTAAGGCTTCAGTAACCTGTATATGCTGTCCTCATGCATCCACCATGTCTCAAAGGGGAACTGGAACATATCTTTTGGATGGTAGCTGAGGGGTTTGTAATCAGAGGTTTCAAGCATATATTCTACAGGTTCGAAATTCTGCCAGCCAAGGATGTTTTTCAGGATAACCGTATCAAGGGGTATGGCGAATCCGTTGCTGAACCCCTTTTTCATAAAGTGCTTTATTAGTTTGAGGAGATAATCCTCCTGTACAGGATAATAACTCAGCTCTGTGAAGTATTCCCGCTTTACATCCTCGTAGCCTTCTTTTGTCAGGTTGGTTATGAGGATTGTATCCTTAATGCCAACCTTTAGTTTCATGAGTATGGAGGCAAAAAAGTAGTTGTTTCGGCCGAATTTTTTACCGATAAAGGCAGACATTGAACCATTTCCGTCAATAAGACTTACCCAGAGGTCGATATATTTACTCTTTCCTCCTTCCGGAGGGTCAGTGATGAAAGACATCTCTTCCTCCGGCAATGGTAGATCCTGCATAAGTGATATATACGCCCTTTCTGCTTCATCCTTCATTGGGGGATTAAGGCAGGAGACACTATAGAGGATGTTTATTGCATCCTGGGTTGAGCCCATCTCTATTGCCTTTAAAGCTGAGAGGGAGACATCGCTGTCGTGGTGGTAAGTGAGGTGTTCCAGAAAGCAGATCACTTCTGGTTCTTCCGAGCCTGCCAGGTCTTCAATCATGCCGAGAAGTCCCTCGGGTTTGCTTTTTTCAATAATTACCTTGTGAATGTCATAGAGTTTTGAGGGGTTCGACCTTATCTGGTCCACTATGAAATCCTCAAAAGAGTCCCTGAAGTCTGTAAACTCTTCCACAAAGTCCTCAAACCCTTCCAGGCTTTCCAGCAGGTCTTCCGGTTCGAAGGCCGAAAGAATAATGGCCTTGTCCAGGTCTGATATGTTTTCTGTCGTAAGTACCTTCCTGAGTTCATTTATAAGCCATTCAGGAAGCGGCCGCGGGCTGTGCCTGTCAAGTATGAACTTTGTAAGTGTTAATATGTTGTCTTTCTTCTGAGATGTGAATTTTTCAGTCCGGATCAATCTGAAGAGAAGCCTCAGGACTGTATTGGGGTCTTCATATATATATCTGGATACCTGCCGTCTCATATCCCTTGGTGGAAGGGCGATAAGTCTTCTGAGATCCGCAAGCTGGTTTTTTCTGGCCATCTACCTCTCCTTTATTCAGTAACCATAAATTAAGAAATAAACCAGGCAGAGCTGTCTACTGCCTGCTTCTTTCTCTTCTCTTTTTCTCGAGGGCTATCATAACAAGGGCTATGGCAGCTGGTGTGACTCCCGGGATACGGCTTGCTTCACCGACATTTGAGGGTCTGACCTCTTCGAGTTTTCTCAGGACTTCACGGGAGAGTCCCGATATCCGGTCAAACTTGAAGTCAGGCGGAATGGTACGCCCCTCGATACGCTTCATCCTCTCTACCATCTCCATCTGACGTTTGATGTACCCCTTATATTTTATCTCTGTTTCAATAAGTTTTTCCAGTTCTTTATCAATTTCGTAAGGAGGAGGGCAGAGAGTCCTCAAAAAAGCATAGGAGACTTCAGGACGTTTCAGTAGCTGGAGAACCGGAGTTTTTTCAGTAATAGCCGAGGTCTTCAGGGACTCAAGAAGGGGGTTTGCCTCTTCTGCACTGACCCTCAGGGAGTGGATTCTCTTTAATTCAGTCTCCAGCAGCTCCTTTCTCCCGAGGAATCTCCTGTACTCTCTTTCACAGACAAGACCTGTACTGAATCCCTTTTCCCGGAGCCTGAAGTCTGCATTGTCGTGTCTCAGCAGCAGCCTGTATTCCGCCCTTGATGTAAACATCCTGTAAGGCTCTGAGGTCCCCTTTGTGACAAGGTCATCAATCAATACCCCTATATATGCCTCGTGCCTTTTAAGTACAAGGGGTTTTTCAGATTTGAGCTTCAGCGCTGCATTTATACCGGCCATCAGACCCTGGGCCGCTGCCTCTTCATATCCGGAAGTTCCGTTTATCTGACCTGCAAGAAATAACCCTTCTGTTGACCTGGTCTCAAGGGAGTGTTTCAGCTGTGTCGGATAGACGAAATCATATTCAATGGCATACCCGGGTCTCATAATCTCGGCCGCTTCAAGTCCTTTGATACTCCTGACGAGTTCAACCTGTATATCGTAGGGAAGACTTGTTGATATCCCATTTGCATAGTATTCCTTTGTCTGGATTCCCTCGGGTTCAAGGAAGACCTGGTGCCCCGGTCTTTCCGAAAACCTCACGACCTTGTCCTCTATGGATGGGCAGTATCTCGGTCCAACCCCCTTTATCCGGCCACTGTATAATGGGGAGCGGTCGAGGCTGTCAAGGATAATCCTGTGTGTCCTTTCGTTTGTATGGGTTATAAAACAGGGCAGTTGAGGATTGGTTATTGCTTTGGTAGAGTAGGAGAACGGTATTGGCGGGTCATCACCTGACTGCTCCGTGGTCCTTGAAAAATCTATGCTCCTTGAGTCTATTCTTGGTGGTGTCCCGGTCTTGAGCCTTCCCAGTCTTAACCCGAGTTCTTTCAGAGAGTCTGAAAGGCCAAGGGATGGAAACTCTCCGGACCTGCCGGCAGCGTGACAGTCAAGCCCTATGTGGATCAACCCCTTCAGAAATGTGCCTGTCGTGATAATTACAGCCCCGGCTCCATAAGATGTGCCATGTGAGGTTGATATTCCCGTGACGTGTCCGTCCTTTGTGATTATCCTTTCAACTGATGCCTGTTTTATTGTCAGCTTCGGTTCTGATTCAAGTACTTCGCGCATCACAAGGCGGTAAAGTACCCTGTCTGCCTGGGCCCTGAGGGACCAGACCGCCGGTCCTTTGCTGCTGTTCAGCATCCTGAATTGTATGCCGGCCCTGTCTGTGACCCTGGCCATCTCTCCCCCGAGTGCGTCTATCTCTCTTACGAGGTGTCCCTTTGCAAGCCCGCCTATTGCCGGGTTGCAGGACAGCTGTGCAATGGTGTCGAGGTTCATTGCAAAAAGGCATGTCACAAGACCCATCCGTGCAGAAGCAAGGGCTGCCTCACATCCTGCATGGCCACCGCCTACAACTATTATATCGTATTCAGATTCAGTATGCATTTCAGTTGACAGGTTCCTCTGTCCTGATGATAAAGGACCCATCATTAAACATTATAATGTTTCCTTAACTCGCTTATCTTCTTATGCCCTTCAGGACTAAGTTCTTTGAGGTCGTTTTCGGCTTCTTCGAGTCTTTCAGTCACTTTTGTCTTCAGATCTTCAGGGGTCTTCTCTGCAGCCAATAACCCTACATAGAGGGATGAGACGGCATAGAGAAAACTGATGTTTTCCTGGTCCACTTCAAGCAGTCTCTGAAATACAAGCGTGGGAAACAGGGGGTTGTCAACAGCGTATACAATGTCGTACATCTTGTCAATTATCAGGGATTCATTAATCATTACATCAACATCAACTACAGGCCTCCCCTTGTCGTCCTTGTCAAGATATTCAAAACCTTTTAATGCCTTGATAGTCTCTTCAAAACATTTCTTATCACAGAAAAAGGCCGGAATGATGTTTATACAGAAAAGTCCGTGAACCATGTAAAATAGCTTTCCGTCCTGCCGCTCCTTTACTACCCGTATTTCCTTGCCACATTTGTCACAGTGAGTCATTAAGTTCGTTGCCATACATGCTCCTTTTATAACAGAAATAATGTCAGACCAGGGCGGTGCTTAAGCTCGGTCTCTACCTTTTATGGTAATAACTGTCCGGCTGATATTGCAAGCCCGGCAAAAGAAGATGACCTTTCAGCCTGTCTCCAGAATAGCGATAAAGGCGTTAATTATACCGTCCGTTTTCCTTCCGTCAGATTCTCCGGGTTTACCTCGTGTGTTGATTGGTGGTATACTAATTCTCATTTTTGGAGATATATTTGAACAGAAACAGACTCTTAAAGGAAGACTTGAAAGGTGTGTTTAAAGGATTGTTAATGAAGCTTGTCTTGAGGTTACCTTCTCTTAGTACAACCAGGGTTTTATGTGTTCTGTTTTGCCTGTCCCTGCTCTTTTCCTATGCTGTCCCAGCCCTTGCCGTCCAGGAAGGCCCGATAGTGAAAGTGATTGAGATAAAGGGCATGAAGAGGGTTGATGAGGGGGCGATTCGCAAAAGACTTTCCCAGAAAGCAGGACAACCCCTTGCAGAAGAGAATATATCAAAGGATATAAAAAGCATTTACAAAATGGGTTATTTTGAGGATGTAAGGGTGGAGACCGAACCATTTGAGGGCGGTCTGAAGATAATATATATAGTTAAGGAAAAACCAACGATTGTCAAGGTTGGGTTTCAGGGCAACAGGGAATATGATGACGATAAACTCAGGGAGCAGATAACCATTACTTCAGGTGCAATCGAGGATGCAACTCTTATCCGGGATAATGTTCATAGACTGAGGGCTTTTTATGAAGGTGAGGGCTATTGGCTTGCCAGTATTGTGCCTGTTGTCAGAAAGATTACAGAAAATGAGGTCTCTCTGACCTTCCTGATCAAAGAGGGCGAGAAGGTAAAGATAAAGGAGATCAGGATAAAGGGGAACAAGGCATTATCTGACCGTGAGATTAAGAAGGTTATGCAGACAAAGAGCTGGGGTATCCTGTCATTCATTACATCTGCAGGCTATTATAAAGAGTCCGAAATGAAGGCGGATATAGAGAGGATCAGGAATCTCTACTATGACAACGGTTATCTTAATGTTGTTGTTTCCGGTCCTGAAACGGAGCTTACCCCTGACAGGACGGGGATGATAGTCAGTCTTACTATCTCAGAAGGGCCTCAATACAGGGTTTCAAGTGTCAGGTTTGCAGGCAATAAGGCCTATGACGACAAAACCCTGAAGGCACTGCTGCCACTCAGGATCGGAGATGTCTTCAGCAGGAAGAAACTGAGGGAAGGGATCAGAAAAATCACGGACTTTTATTCCGAGAAGGGCTATGCCCTTGCCTCTGCGGAGCCTGATATTGTGCCTGACGAGAAGGCTCACAAGGTCTCCGTAATCATGAATATTGACGAAGGTGATATCTTCAGGGTTGGCAGGATAGAGATCTCCGGGAACTCCAGGACAAAGGATAAGGTTATACGGAGGGAGATGAGGCTGGATGAGGGGGATATCTTCAACAGCAAACTGCTCAGGCGGAGCTATGAACGGATAAACAATCTGAATTTTTTTGAAACTGTAGAACTCGTACCCAAGCCGGAGGTTGAAAAGAAGGTAATTGATATTGATATAAAGGTGAAAGAGAAGGCAACCGGTTTCTTGAGTATTGGCGGGGGCTACAGTACCGTAGATAAGCTTGTGGCCATGTTAGACCTTACACAGGGAAATCTCTTTGGTACGGGCAGGTATATAAAATTGAAGGGAGAATTCGGCGGGAGGTCAACATTTTATGAACTCTCCTATAAAGATCCATGGTTTCTTGACAGACCGGTCTCTCTAACCCTGAGTGCTTACAATACAGAGAGAGACTATATCGGGTATAACAAGAAGGCAACCGGCGGGTCTGTAGGGTTTGGCAAGAGATTTAATGATTACTGGAGTTCAAGCCTTGGGTACAGGTATGAGCGGGTAACAATATTCGACGTGCTGGAGGATGCCTCCAATATTATAAAAGAACAGATTGGCACCAACATTACAAGCAGTATAACCCCCGCTGTAGTCAGGGATTCAAGGGACAACTATCTCGACCCGTCAAGTGGTTCACGGACCTCTCTCTTTGTGACTTATTCGGGGCTTGGGGGTGATAACTACTTTGTTAAAGGTCTTTTTGATTCAAAGTGGTTCTTTCCGTTTGGGAGAACAACTGTTTCTCTCAGGGGAAGGGTGGGTTATGCCAGTGGCCTCTATGATAGAAAACTTCCCCTTTATGAACGGTTCTACGTGGGTGGTATGTATACCATCAGGGGACTTGATTTTGGAGAGGGTGGACCAAGGGACGAGAATGGCGATGTAATCGGGGGCACAAAGGAGTTGCTGTTAAATGCCGAGTATATCGTCCCCCTGCTGGATGAGATCAGGCTTAAGGGTGTTGTCTTTTTTGATCTCGGACGTGCCTATGGAAGCTCCGAGACCTTTGGGAGTGATCTGAGATACACAACAGGTGCCGGTATCAGGTGGGTTTCACCTATAGGTCCAATTAGGATAGAATATGGATACAACATTGACAGGAGAGATGATGAGAGTACCGGCAGAATAGAGTTTGCATTCGGGAGTTTCTTTTGATGGACGTTTGCCTGAATGTCATTATGATTATACCTAAAAAGGAGGATAGAGTTTAATGAAAAGAGTGGGGATTCTATTGATAGTAGGACTGCTTTTCAGCAGTCTTGCCTACGGGGCGGATTTGAAGATCGGATATGTGAATCTTCAGAAGGCATTAAACGAGTCTGAAGGAGGCAAGAAGGCAAAGGCTGACCTTGATGAAATAATCAAGGCCAAGCAGGTGATCATAGACAAGAAGGGAAAGGAGCTTGAGAAACTGAAGGTAGACCTGGATAAACAGTCAGCCCTGCTTTCAGAGGAAGCAAAAAAGGCCAAGCAGGAAGACCTTGACAGGAAAATGAGGGATTTTCAACGCTTTGTTCAGGATGCACAGGCAGAAGTCAAGAAGCGGGAATCTGAATTCACTAATGAGCTTCTGAAGGATTTAAGAAAGATTATAGCTGTGATTGGCAAGGAAGAGCACTATACCCTGATACTGGAAAGAGTAGAGGGCTTTGTCCTTTATGCCGACAAATCGATTGACCTTACTGAAAAGGTTATCAGTAAATATAATGAAAAGATGAAGGAAGGGAAGTGAGACTCAGGGAGTTGGCGGCTAAGATTGATGCAAAGCCCCTTTCTGATGCCGATATTGAGATAAAAGGTGCCGGGGGGGTAGACTCTGTAAAGGAAGGATGTTTAACCTTTATTACGAGTAAGAAGTTAATTCCCCAGCTAAGGGCTTCTGCAGCAGCAGCGGTTATTGTCAAGGAGCCAATTCCCGGGATTGATATTCCCCAGATTGTTGCTGAAAATCCGCTTCTTGCATTTGCCAGAGCGCTGGAAGTCTTTTATGTTCAGCCTCACAGGCCTGAGGGTGTGATGTCAGGTGCCACTGTTGCTGATTCTGTCAGGCTTGGCAGGGATGTAACCGTTTATCCGATGAGCTTTTTTGATGAAGGTGTTACCGTTGGAGACAGGACCGTGGTATATCCCGGGGTCTTTGTAGGGAAGGGGTCTTCCTTAGGAGAGGACTGCATTATCCACCCGAACGTTACAATTCGTGAAGGGGTGACGATTGGCTCGAGGGTGATAATTCATCCAGGAGCTGTAATCGGTTCAGATGGTTTCGGCTATGTTTTTTCAGATGGCAGGCACATCAAGATACCCCAGGTTGGAGGGGTGATAGTTGAGGATGATGTGGAGATTGGCGCCTCCGTTACCATAGACAGGGCAACCACCGGTAACACAGTTGTCGGAGAAGGTACAAAGATAGATAATCTGGTGCAGGTAGGGCATAACGTAAGTATAGGCAAACATTGTATTATAGTGGCACAGGTTGGCATTGGCGGGAGTACCGAGATAGGGAATTATGTGACCCTTGCCGGACAGGTAGGTGTTTCAGATCATGTGCAGATAGAGGATGGCTGTATCGTGGGAGCAATGTCAGGGGTTGTCGGCAGGCTTCAGAAAGGTACTTATTCCGGTATTCCGGTAATGCCGCATTTTAAGTGGCTCAGAGTAAGAGCCCTTTATGAGAGACTACCTGAATTGCAGAAAAAGATAAAAGAGATTGAAAAAAAAGTAAGCAGTGCAGAGAAAGGAGACAGGGATGATTGATGTTAAAGAGATTATGAAAGCTCTGCCCCACAGATATCCCTTTCTGATGCTTGACAGGGTTACAGAGGTTGAGGATGGAAAACGGGCTGTGGGAATCAAGAATCTCACCATGAATGAGGCATTCTTTCAGGGTCATTTCCCGGGAAATCCAATAATGCCCGGAGTGCTTATCGTCGAAGCCCTGGCGCAATTGTCAGGAGTTCTTGCCTATAAGTCAGGTGCTGCGGGTAAGTCCACTTATTTTCTGAGTATAGAGAAGGCGAAGTTCAGGAAACCCGTGGTTCCGGGGGATCAACTGAGGTTAGAGGTTAATGTTCTGAGAGGTCGTGGTGCGATCTGGAGATTTTCAGGCACTGCCCACGTAGGAGACAAGCTTGTAGCAGAGGCAGAGTTTACAGCCATGGTTACTGACAGGGAGCTGTAGAGATTGAAGGAAGCATTGCAGGTTGTGAAGAGGTTGCAGTACAGACAGGAAGAAAGCCGTATATATCATTCTGAGTTTATTTCAGGGCCGAGAGACAGCAGGGGCTTGAGCAACTAATATAAAGAGGAGATAGTTAGTTATGTCTGAGATACATGCTACAGCAATAATTCATGACGGGGCTGAAATCGATGAAGATGTCACTATAGGACCATACTGTATAATCGGGGGCAATGTAAAGATAAGAAAAAGTGTGAGACTGATGAACAATGTTGTAGTTGATGGTGATGCCGAGATCGGTGAATCCTGTACCGTTTATCCTTTTACAAGTATCGGTCTTCCGCCCCAGGACCTTAAATACAAGGATGAGCCTACCGGTGTAAGGATCGGTAATCGAAATATCATTCGTGAGTATATCTCCATCCATCGTGGTTCAGTGGGAGGGGACGGATATACAGTGATAGGTGATGACAATTTCCTGATGGCCTATATCCACATTGCACATGATTGCAAGGTTGGAAACAATACTGTAATGGCAAACTCAGTCACCCTTGCTGGGCATGTGAAGGTGGAGGATTATGCCGTAATCGGGGGAATTGTGGCAGTACACCAGTTCAACAGGATTGGTGCATATGCAATGGTAGGCGGTTTCAGCGGTGTGACCCAGGATGTTCCTCCCTATACGGTTTCATCGGCCCTTGGTTCAAAATTAAGACTTTATGGGCTTAATGTGGTCGGGCTCAAGAGGTATGGGTTTTCTGTTGAGACGATTTCAGAGTTAAAGAGGGCTTATCATATCCTCTTCAGAGAGGGTTTGACCCTCAAGGATGCGATAAAAAAAGTGCAGGAAGAACTCCCCTATACTGAAGAGATAGCTCATCTTATCGAGTTTATTAATGAAAACAGGAGGGGTATCTGCAGGCCCGGCAAAAAGTCTCCGGAGAGAAACAGAGCCGAATAATCAGCGGACGTTGCAGATGGTCATGATTTTCAGAATCCCGAATCTGATTCGGGAAATCCAATAAAACCAAGAGATTAAGTCTATTCGTCTTGCCAGGCCTGAAACGGTTTCAGGTTGACAAACCTGTAGGAATCTATATTTTGAGTAAAGACTCAGGATTTTTCTTTTCAGAATAAAATGAAAAAAATCGGTATTGTATCCGGAAAAGGTGAACTTCCCTGCCTTCTTGCCAGAGAGGCAAGGAGACTTGGCTATTATGTAGTAATGATAGCCCTTGACCCTATTGCAGGCCCTATGAACGGGTGTGCAGATGAGGTGAAGAGAATCAATGTGGGTAAGCTTGGTGAGATAATAAAGGCATTGAAGGCCTCAGGTGTTCAGGAGGCAATAATGGCAGGAAAGGTCTCCAAGAGTCTCATTTACCAGGGTAAAATCACGCCTGATATGAGGGCAGTAAAGCTGCTCTTCACCTTGAAGGACAAGAAGGACGATACCATTCTTCAGGCCATCACTGATGAGATCGAGTCAGAAGGAATAAGAATGATGCGGACAACGGACTTTGCCAGGGATATGCTTATGCCTGCCGGGCTTCTTACCCAGCGTAAAACCACCACGGCAGAGGATAAGGATATAGCGTTCGGTTTTGGTATTGCAAAAGAGATAGGCAGGGTTGATATCGGGCAGACTGTTGTGGTTAAAGGCAGGGCTGTAATGGCGGTTGAGGCTATAGAGGGGACTGATGAGGCAATCCGCAGGGGGGGTGTGCTTGCTGGAGATGGAGCGGTAGTTGTGAAGGTGAGCAAGCCCCAGCAGGATATGCGATACGATGTCCCTGTTGTTGGTCTGGATACCCTGAGGGTGATGATTGAGGTGAAGGCATCTGTTCTTGCTGTTGAGGCAGGAAGCGCACTTATCATTCAGCGTCAGGAGATGATCTCCACGGCAAATGATGCTGGAATTTCAATCATGGGAGTTTGAGGGTATTTAATAATCATTGCAGGTAGTTTTTACGGTTTTGGGTAAACCTCCCCTGCAATTGTCGGAAAAAAATGTTACAATATCAAGGGGATGTCCTTGCTTTTTACTCTTAGCTTCAGTATCGAGAGCTTTATTGAATAGTATCCACTTCAACCGGAGGGGGAGACTGTGCTGATGAAATATCTAAATAGATTGCTCCCGCTTTTAGTCCTTCTCTTCACTGCCTTATTACTAATGCTGCTCTGTTATTCAGGAAAAAAACACAATGATGAGATGCTGAAAAGGCATGTCCTCTCTCTGCTGGAAGGTTCAAGGGTGAGACTTACCGAGACCATCAAGACCAGGGTTCTTGCCATTGAGGCACTTTCAGAACACCTCCAGGGCCATCTCTGGAAGGGAGACCCGATTGAAGAGATGAGGGAGATGTTTATCATGATCTCCGACCCTGTATACAGAACTTTTGAAGGGTTTCAGTCCATTAACTGGGTTAACAGGGATGGTACTATCGAGTGGACGTATCCCCTAAAAGGTGAATATCTTGTGGAGGCAATGGCCGGTGACTATTCACAGGAAGCTATACGGAAGGCTGAGAAATACCGTTCGTTCAGTATTACGCCGGTTATAGAGACGGCGGGGAACAAGCCGGTAGTGGCAGTATATTACCCTGTTGTTGACAGGAAGGGTCAAATCAAGGGGTATGTAGATGGTGTTTTTGAGATAAAATCCCTTATTGACGCTTCTGTTACAGACAGGCTTGATGTCGATTTCATGGTGATGCAGGATGGGAAGGTTCTGTTTTCATCGTTTAGTGAACCAGTTGAAGACGGGTGGTCAGTAAATAGTAACAGCTCTCTTATTAACAGTAGCATGGCGGAAGATGTTGTCGGTATTTCCGGTCTGTCTCTGACCCTCAGGATGTGGCCAACAGAGAGGTTGATAAGACTTTACAGGGTAACACACAGGTGGCAGTGGCCCATCCTGATAGGGCTGCCCTTTATGGCGCTCGCACTCTCCTATGCTGTTTATATACTCCAGAGACATTACGCTGAACTCAAGACAAAGGACCGGGCGCTACGGGAGTCCGAGATAAAATTCCGCTCTCTTGTCGAACATTCCCTTGCAGGGGTATATCTGATTCAGGATGGTCTCTTCAGGTATGTTAATCCGAGGTTCTGTGAGGTCTTTGGTTATAATTCTCCGGAAGAGATAATTGACAAGAAGGGACCTCTGGACCTTACCCGTTCGTCTGACTGGCCGGTGGTTGAGGAAATCCCCGGAAGGAGGCCTGACGGACACGAAGGAGAGGTTGAGTCAATAAACTATGTCCTCAAGGCAGTAAAGGCTAACGGTGAGGTTTTTGATATTGAGGTGTATGGGGCGAATACCCTTTTCAACGGCAGGCCAGCAGTTATAGGAATGCTTCTTGACATAGCAGACAAGAAGAGGTTGGAGGAGCAGTTGAGACAGTCTCAGAGACTTGAATCAATAGGCTTGCTGGCGGGTGGCATCGCCCATGATTTCAATAATATCCTTATGGCTATAACAGGATATGCCTCCCTTCTGAATATGAAGTTGAAAGACGGAGTGCTCAGGAACCATGTAGATCAGATACTGAAGGCATCTGACAGGGCAGCAAACCTGACGCATGGCCTCCTTGCCTTCAGCCGCAGACAGCTGCTTCAGCCACAGCCGGTATATTTCGGGAAGATAATAAGGGATTTTGAGAAGATTTTAAGGCGGGTTATTCCTGAAAATATAGAGTTTGTTATAGACCTCAAGGACACAAGGGCCGTAATGGTGGATCAGGGGCAGATAGAGCAGGTGATAATAAACCTTGCCACAAATGCCAGGGATGCCATGTCAGAGGGCGGAAAACTCATTATTGAGACATTTGAGGTTGCCTTTGATGAGGCTTATATTGAGAAGCATTCCTGGGTCAATAAGGGTGGCGGCTTTGTCTGCCTTTCCATCAGTGACACTGGTGACGGGATGGCTCCGGCTGTAAAAGAGCATATCTTCGAGCCTTTTTTTACCACAAAGGGAATAGGTAAGGGTACAGGATTAGGCCTGTCGACTGTTTACGGTATCATCAAACAGCATAATGGTTTTATCCATGTTTACTCGGAGAAGGGCAGGGGGACAACCTTTAAGGTATACCTTCCTGTAACAGAATCAGAGCCGTTAGATGTAAGCCACGTTTCAGAGTCTCCCATAAGTGGCGGTTCCGAGACCATACTGCTGGCTGAGGATGAAGATAACGTGAGGGAGACGATCAAGGAGGCGCTGGAGGAATATGGGTACACCGTTTTTGTTGCAAGGGACGGTGAGGAGGCAATGACACTTATTCATGAGAAATCCGGAGAAATTGACCTCATGATACTTGATGTTGTCATGCCGAAAGAAGGTGGGAAGGAAGTGTATGAAAAGGCCAAGGGGGTTGGCTTCAGGGGGAAAGTGATTTTTATAAGCGGGTACACTATAAATACAATACAGAACTTCATCCTTGAAGAGGCTATCAATTTTCTTACAAAACCCTTCAGGCCTGTAACACTCGTGAGAAAGGTGAGAGAGGTACTGGACAGCTATGAAAAATAATGATGAATATTCAATTCTGGTAGTTGATGATGACGCAGCCGTGAGGGATGTACTTGTCACGTTGCTCAGGGATGTTGGCTATAATGTCAGCGATACGGGTAGTCCTGAGGAAGCGCTCAAACTGGTCTCAGAGAGGTCTTTCGACCTTGTGCTTTCAGATATTCTCATGCCGGAGATGGATGGCCTGACACTTCTGAGAAAGATTCATCTCAAGGTCTCCGATCTTCCCGTCATACTGCTGACTGCCTATCCCGACCTTGAGCTTTCTATCGAGGCCTTAAAACACGGCGCCCATGACTTTATTATCAAACCCTTTAATCTGGAATACGTACTGCATGCAGTAAAAAAGGCCCTGAATTATTGTGAAGGGGTAAGGCTTCAGAAGGAATACAATAAGAGGCTTGAGAATACAGTAGTAGAAAGGACGGCGGAACTACGGGAGGCCCTCCAGAAGATAAAGGCTGCGAGTATGGAGATAATAGAGAGACTCACTGTGGCGGCTGAATACAGGGATGAGGATACTGCAAGTCATATACGGAGAATAAGTCTTTATTCAAGGCTTATTGCAGAAGAACTCAGTATGCCCCCGGATTTTATTGAGAATATAACATACGCAAGCCCCATGCATGATGTTGGAAAGATAGGAATACCTGACGGTATACTCCTTAAACCCGGAAAGCTGACAGAGGAGGAGTTTGAGATTGCGAGGGGACATGCCGACATAGGATATGAGATTTTAAAGGGGTCTTCCTATCCCGTCATACAGATGGGGGCCTCGATAGCATTAACCCACCATGAGAGATGGGACGGAACAGGTTATCCCTCGGGACTCAGAGGAGAAGAGATCCCTGTTGAGGGCAGGATTGTGATGCTTGTTGACCAGTATGATGCCTTAAGATCTACAAGACCATACAAGAGGGGATTCAGTCACGAGGATACCTATGAGATTATCACTGTGGGGGATGGACGGACAATGCCGGATCATTTCGACCCTTCGATGTTCGATCTCTTTTTAAGGAGACATAAGGAGTTTAAAAAGATTTTTGATGAGAACACGTAGCATTCTCTTATCGTTGTGCTTGTGCAATCCTTTCCTTGTCTCTCTCTTGTTTTAACTCAGCCCTGAGGCTTTCTACATGATTTTTAAAGTCAGCACGCAATTTGGCAGGAATGGTTTGATTTCTCGGGAGCTTGATCTTCAGAGGGTTAAGGAATTTGCCTTGACGCTTTATGCTGTAATGCAGATGCGGGCCTGTTGAAAGCCCTGTGCTGCCAACATAAGCTATGATGTTGCCCTGGCTGACCTTCTTGCCCTTTCTTATTCCCTTCTTTATTCTTGAGAGGTGTCCATAGTATGTTTCATAGCCGTTGGGATGTTTTATTATTACGAGTTTGCCGTATCCACCCCTCCAGCCTGCAAACCTGACGGTACCGTTACCCGCAGCTGAGACCGGCGTTCCCCGGGGTGCCGCATAGTCAATTCCCCTGTGAGCCCTGTATGTTTTCAGGATGGGATGCTTTCTCCTGTAAGTGAATCCGGAACTTATGTATCTGAACCTGAGGGGGGCCCTCATGAGGGCCTTTTTGAGAGAGCTTCCTTTACTGTCATAGTAGTCGGACCTTCCGTCTACCTCAAATCCGTAAGCCTCGTAGGTTTTTCCGTTATTTGTAAATTCTGCAGCGAGTATTTTGCCGTATCCCTTGAAGACACCATTGAGCCATAGCTCTTCTACAAGCAGCCTGTAACTGTCTCCCTGTCTCAATTCAGTAACAAAATCAATGCTGGATTCAAATATCTCGGCCATGTCAAAGGCAATCCGCACGTGTTCCCTGTCGTTGCCGATGGAATTGATGAGGTTGTCTCTTATTGTCCCTGTAATAACTGACTGACGCCTGTCGTATGCAACCCTGACCTTTTCTGCTGTGAATCCTTCAGGCCCTTTTATTACCTTCAGGTAATGGGAGTCGTCTATTGAGTATCTGAAGTTCTTTATCTCTTCCCTGTCAGATCCGTCCAGCCTGAGAGTATTTATCACATAGGAGTGGTTAGGCTTTACCTTGATGAGATTATAAACTTCCCTTGATGCCCTGGTCAGTTTGTAAAGCGCCTGCATGTCTAGCTCGTGTCTTTTAAAGATATCGAAGAGCGTCTCTCCTTTTTTTATAATTCCGGTTATCTCTGTAATTTCAGGGAGAGGCAGTGATACCGGATGTCCTGAGAAGCCAGCCGGGGTCTCTCTTCCAAAAAGGCTGTTGAGATAAAAGGCAAGAAAGAAGATCATTACAAGTAATAAACCTGACAGTGCTTTCTTCATGATGATATTATATTATGTTGGGGTGCTTATTGCCAAGTAAAAATGTTCCTCGCCGGAATGGCAATAGAGGGTTGGCAATAGAGACGGACACTGAGTTTGAACGGATTTAATTATCACATATGGCTCACTCCCGAAGTACTTCGGGATCGAGAATGAGTGAAAACTCTGTGTCCTTCTCTATTGCCAAAAGTAGAAGGTTTTCTGTCGACAATCATAGGGAAGATTGAAAAGATAACGATAAAAATGTTTATACTTTATGTGTGAACTGGAAAACAGTATACAGAATAGTCTTCTTTCTCTGGGTCGGAACTATTGGTGTTTTATCTGTCATCCCCTCTCCGGAGAGGGTGGTTTCGGTATCGGACAAGTTTGCCCATTTTGTTGCCTATTTCATAACTGCATCATTATGTTATTGTGCCTTTAAGAGGGAGAAGTTATCTTTTCTTGTCTTTTTGGGTATTGCAGTCTTTCTTTACGGTATAGCAATAGAGGTCGTCCAGTATTTTCTGCCGTACAGGGATTTCAGTGTAGGTGATATAATTGCCAATGCCTCCGGCATAGGTTCCTTCTTTGTTATATGGGGAGTTTATTCCAGGACCATAAAACAGAAGAGTGAGAAGCTGAAGTAATTGTTTGCCTTTGTGATAAAATAAGAAGTTATAAGCTTGCAGAGTTGCCAGCCGGTATTTTAGAGTGTTTAGGTGATATGCGTTTCTGTTTTAGTCATCGAATATCTGTGCCATATTAGGTCTTTGTCTCCTTATGTCAGATCATATTGTCGAATCTATCAGTAGTGTATACAAGAGAATCTCGCATGCTGCGATGAGGGCGGGCAGAGACCCCCTGGAGGTGAAGCTTGTCGCGGTTACCAAGACGGTCTCTCCCGATGCAATAAAAGAGGCAGTAGATGCCGGGGTGAGACTTCTTGGCGAAAGCCGGGTGCAGGAGGCAAGGGAGAAGATTGCTGTTCTGGCAGGAGTCTTGCCTGATACGGTCTCGTGGCACATGATTGGAAACCTCCAGAGCAATAAGGCAAAGCTTGCAGTTCAACTCTTTGATATGATACAGTCAGTGGATTCAGTAGATTTGG
>JAADGU010000137.1 GCA_013152195.1 Nitrospirota bacterium | reverse complement strand
GCCTCTTCATGAAGGCGGTAGCTCCGGCTGAGGCCGTTTTCATCGCGGTCAAAACTGTATGAGTCCTTCATGATAAACTCTCTTGTCCTCAGAATGCCGCTCTTTGGCCTTGCCTCATCCCTCAGTTTTGTCTGTATCTGATACCATATCTGGGGAAGGGCCTTGTATGAACGTATCTCCCGGGATGCCAGCCATGTCATTATCTCCTCATGAGTCATGCCGAGACACATATCCCTGCCGGTCCTGTCCTTGAGCCGGAACATCTCATCCCCTATCTCAGACCACCTGCCTGTCTTCTGCCATATATCGGCAGGATGCAGCACGGGCAGCAGTAGCTCCTGGGCGTCTATCCGTGCCATCTCTTCCTTGATGATGGCATTTATCTTTCCCATCACCCTCCAGCCAAGGGGCATGAATATATAAAGGCCTGCGGCAAGCTGTCTTATATAACCTGCCCTGAGTAATAACTTGTGGCTTACTGCCTCTGCCTCTGAGGGTGTCTCTCTCAGGGTTGGAACACAGGTCCTTGAGAATCTCATATAGCCTCCTGTAGTTTGTTATTGGTTGATCTGTTTAGGTATCCAGGTAAAAATCTCTAATCCTTAAAAAGGGTTTTAAAATCCCTGATTATATCATATCGGGGAGACTATAGGTATGTTACGCGATTGTAATAGGTTAGCTACTTTTTAGAAAGGGTTACAGGATAAGTCAGGCTAAAATCCTGATCCTGACATATAGAAAAGCTCAGAAACTTCTTTTCAGCCTCGCGATTACTTCAAGATTTCTCTCGATTTAAAAAACTAAAGTCTCTTCTTTCTGTTCCTTCTCTTGAGGTTATCTCGAAGGTATCGTGAAGCTCAAAAACTTTTTCTTTAGCCTCACGATTTAAAAGGATTAAAAGTTTCTTATTCTGTTTCTTATCCTGAAAGTATATACTCCTCAACTCCGCCACTCCTGAACTCCCTAACTCTCTTATCCTGTCAAATTTTCTCCATGGCAAACTTTAACCCGTGATTTGCTATTGAAAGACATCATGGAAGTCTGTTATCTTAGACCATGGGTGAAGAGATTCTGGAGATAGTCGATAAGACCGGTGAGGTCATCGGCCGTGCGTCAAGGGCCGTGATACATGGCAATAACAGCCTCCTTCACCGGGTGGTGCATGTTCTTGTTGTAAACTCTGCCGGGGATATCCTGCTTCAGAAGAGATCAATGAACAAGGATGTTGCCCCCGGCAGGTGGGATACATCCGTTGGAGGACATGTGGATGCAGGGGAGACTGTAGAGGATGCATTGAGGAGAGAGATGGAGGAAGAGCTTGGGATTACAGGTGGGGATATAATGTTTCTCTACTCTTACATCCACTCAAATCCCTACGAGTCGGAGCTTGTCTCTTCATACGTGTGTCTTCATGACGGGCCTTTCAATTTCAGCAGGGAAGAGATTGACGAGGTCAGGTTCTGGTCTTTGCATGAGATTAAAGAGAGACTTGGCAAGGGTATTTTAAGCGATAATTTTGAAGAGGAGTTTCAGAGATACCTGGATTCACTCTCCTGACAGAGCAGGCAGCGCGTTTATTGAATTTTTTTTAAAGAGTGCTATAACTGTTCCAGTAATTATGTTTTCTCTTATATTTCAACCTGTTATGTCTTTATGAGTCCTATCTGAAAGAGACCTTTTGTTGATATAGGGCTTGACAATGATATAATTTAATATTATTATATAGATAAATAATAAGGGTGGGGATGGTAAAGAGGTTATTGTTTAAGCAAAGACACATCTAAGGACAATAGAAACAACTCTTTTTTTCTTACCAAAGCCACTACTCGCTTCGGAAATTTAAGACTATCCCCGACAGAAGATACACAAGCTCGTAATTATGGTATTTCCGTACCAAAACGTTTACAGAATATCCACGAAACAGGGAGGTGATAACCCTAGATAAAAGAAGTGACCTGCCTATCAACAGGGCAGGGGGGTCGGGGTAAGAAGAATATATACAAACAAAACTTATCAATTCAAGATTTCTTTCCAGCTCATTAAATTATAATGGAGGTATTTTTATGAGGAGTAAAAAGTTATTCACGGTTTTTTTGGCCCTTGCAGGGCTGTTCCTCTTTGCAGTGCCGTCGGTTTATGCGTTGAGTGAGATGTCGGCAGTCAATGCATACAACGCCCTGCAGGCAGACCCGACAGCGGTCATTTTTGATACACGCTCGGTGGATGAACACAACGGTCTTGTCCCGCCCTGGAGTACAACAAGTTCGAATACTATAGACACTGATGCTGCATTTAACGGTACCCCGAAATGGAGGTCGGGTGTTACAACGTCGGGTGCCACAAAACTGCCGATACCCGTGCCCTTCTGGATTGACAGCACTGGCTCCGGTACATTGCCCCAGAACACAACCGAGGTGAGAACTATAATAGAAGGCCTGCTTGCCAGGGGTGTGATAGACTTCGATACACCCATATATCTCCTATGCAAAACTGCTTACAGGAGTCATTATATGGGGCTTTGGATTGAGGCAAATACCTTTACTAATACCAAGACCGGCGTAACGGCTGCCTTTACCAACCTTATTGATATTGATGCCGATGGTGACCCTGCAAATGGTGCAGGCGGTATGCAGGAGTGGAATGCCAACAATCTGCCTGTATACATGGGAACAGCCAGGGTCTCTACCGCGGCTGGTGCTACCTTGGTACCACCAACAGTTTTTGCCACGTATGACGGCTCCGGTATCTTTAAAGTCAGCGTCCTTGAGCCAAGCTCGAGCAGCCTCTTTACAGAGCCTGCAGTAACCAGGGTTTCGTTGCAGATATTTGACAGCGGTTACAAGGGGAGTGAGGTTGCCTACAGCCTGGATGATACTGCAGCCGGTGTCATCTGGACAGACTATACATTTGATGCCTCTTCCTATCCGTTTGACATACCAAACTCTACTACCTGGACCTGGAGGGCATACGCAGCCAATTCTGCCGGAAGGGGACTTGCCAGCGATAC
>JAADGU010000134.1 GCA_013152195.1 Nitrospirota bacterium | reverse complement strand
GATTATGTTTTTGACGGCACAAACACAAGACCATATACCCCCCTTGACAACACATCAGCCGTAAATGCCTACGGTGAGACCAAGCTTGCCGGAGAACGGTACATCCAGTGGCTGATGCATGAGTTCTATATAATCAGGACAAGCTGGCTCTACGGCCAGCACGGCAATAATTTTATCAGGACAATTCTGCGGCTATCAGGCGAAAGAGACGAGATAAAAGTGGTTTCCGACCAGAAGGGCTCACCCACCTGGACCGTAACCCTTGCGGAAGGCATCAGGAAGGTTATTGACTCAGAGGTTTTTGGCATACATCATATAACCGACAGGACAGCAGGGGGTATCAACTGGTATGAACTTGCCACTGAGATTATAAGGCTCTCAGGTGCGTCTGTAAAGGTTATACCCATATCAACAGCTGAATATCCAACCCGGGCAAAACGGCCGGCATATTCAGTCCTTGATACGTTTCACACAGAAGCCTCCACAGGCTTCAGCCCACCGGACTGGAAGACATCCCTCAAACAATTCATTCACATCCTTAAAAACCAGTCAGATGTTTCCTCTTCCTGATACACCAGATACTCAAACCCCTCAGGGTCCCGCAGCCTGAAGTAGCGCCGCCTCTTTCCCGTATTAAAATCCTCTGTTACCCACTTCTCCATAACCTCTACTTCCATGACCCTGTCATCAACATAAAGGGTAAGCGGTCTCTCATCCACCTTACCGCCTGAATATGCAGAGACCCTGATTTTTCTGTCCATATAACTATTGTACCCTTTCAACCCCTAAAATAGAGATAGAGCAACCTGACGGCTGTTTTATCCCTGTTTTCCGCTAATCCCCTGTATTGACAAAGCCTTAGGCTTATGTTATTTTAAAATTTAAATACAGGTAGATAAATTACAGGAGGAAACACCTTTAATGAACACTTTAAAGACATTTATGCTGCTGACCATAATGACACTCTTCTTTGTCTGGATCGGTGGTTTTTTAGGTGGCAGAACAGGAATGACCTTTGCCATCATCTTCGCTGCCGGAATGAACTTTTTTGCATACTGGTTCAGCGATAAGGTTATCCTAAAGATGTACAAGGCACATGAAGTTACAGAGGCAGAGGCCCCTGAGCTTTACTCCATTGTCAGGAGACTCACTCAGAAGGCAGGAATGCCTATGCCAAAGGTCTATATTATCGATGCAGATCAGCCGAATGCCTTTGCCACAGGGAGAAACCCGAAACACGCGGCCGTAGCCGTAACAAACAGCATCATGAGACTGCTGAGCCGTGAGGAACTGGAAGGTGTAATCGGGCATGAGCTCGCTCATATCAAACACAGGGATATACTCGTCAGCAGTGTTGCTGCAACCATAGCAGGCGCCATAAGTTATCTTGCCCAGATGGCACAGTGGGCCTTTATCTTCGGTGGTTTCGGGCGTGGCAATGACGAAAGGGGAGGAAACCCCTTTGTAGCGCTGATAATGATGATCGTGGCCCCAATTGCTGCAATGATAGTGCAGATGGCCATATCGAGGTCAAGGGAATTTGCCGCTGATACAGGTGGTGCAAAGATAACAGGCAATCCGAGGTATCTTGCAAGTGCGCTGAGAAAACTTCATATGGCATCAGAGAGGATCCCGATGAATGCAACACCAGCCACTTCACACCTTTTCATTGTAAATCCGCTCTCAGGGAAGAAGGTCGCAAAGTTATTCAGCACTCACCCTCCGGTTGAAGAGAGGATTGCACGCCTTGAGGCCATGAGTCTGTAACCATATTTTTTGTCATCATGCCCCGAACTATTCGGGGCATCCATTGGCGGGTTCGATTCCCGCAACCCTTTTACATACATTCTCTCGATTTAATACATTTCTATGCTATACTTAAAAAACAGTACTGTTATCCTGCCGGTAAAAGGAAAAGCAATGTTAATTACAGACGAGTACAGAAGACAGCATGAAGAAATACTGGAACTGGCAAATAAACTGTCCGGGTACCTCAACGAACAGAAACTGCAAAATGATGCACAGGAAACAAGAAAGATTTTATCGAATTATCGAAATTATCAGGAGCGCTAAAAGTACATCTTGCAATGGAGGATAATTCATTATATCCAAGACTACTGGCAAGCAAAGACGAAAAAATCAGGAAGATAGCAAAGCAATTTATTGAAGAAATAGGCGGTATTGCACCGGCCTTCAACAATTACCTCAACAAATGGCCCAACCCTGCTTCCATAGAAAGTAACCCCTCGGATTTTATAAATGAAACCCGTGATCTATTCAATGCACTGAAAAACAGGATAGACCGTGAAAACAATATCCTCTATCCCCTGATTGATAAAGCTTAAAATAAACGGTCATTGGAAATCCACTCAGCAACAAAATGTCCTCACTTTCCCCCATTCCGCATAAATCAGATTCTGTCATAGATAAAATCAGGTATAACCTTTAATAACCACCCAATAAGTCTCCAGCGTTTGGTGATATAGGCATGACTCTTCTTTCTCTTTATCACATTAAAAATTTGCTGTGCAGCCTTTGGTAGTGGTGCAACCCAGAAAAGTCCGTCCCCTTTCGCCATTGCAGTGGCCACAAAACCCGGTTTGATATCCGTTACCACAATGGGCAGATTCAGTTTCCTGGCCCTTTTGCGCAACCCTTCCATATAGTTTGAAATAAAGGCCTTGGATGCATTGTAGGAAGGAGAATCTCCGTCACCCCTGATTGCCGCCACCGATGAGATAGCAACAAGGTGTCCTGAGCCTCTCTGAAAAAAGTGATTCATAGCCACATTCGCCATGGCTGCAAAACCTGAAACATTGACATCAATAACCTCTTTTTCCAGAGACCATTGGAGGTCCGGACTGATAAAGCCTACACCGGAACTGATTATACAAAGGTCAACTCCCCCAATCTCGGAGAAGAGTTCCTTGAGTTGACTCATTGCATCGCCAGGGCTGGAAACATCAATGTATTTTATAACGGATTTATTGGGAAGTTCTTTCTGTAGTTCACTCAGCAGATGCGTCCTTCTTCCCGCAATTCCGACAACATAATTATTTTCGGAAAGAATTTTTGCCAATTCTCTTCCGATACCTGAAGTTGCACCGATAATAACAGCACTTTGCATAAACAATTTCGTCAGGGGGTAAACTTTTTATACTGACAACTGTGGAATTATGGGTTCTTCCATCATGTTTTGTCAAGATTGTTCCCTAAGATATTTAAACCTTAACCCAAGAGATAAAAACAGCACCGGGGAACGTACGTAAAACTCCTTATCGCTGAATCCGGGTTAAAAAAGGCTTGACTCTGTACTTAGGTACAGGGTTTATACTACTGTATGCTGGAGGTGAAGCGATGGAGAGTTTAAGCATAGGCCAATTGGCGAAAACAGCAGGAGTTAATATTGAGACAATCCGGTATTATGAACGGCGGGGACTTATACCCAGGCCTTCCCGGCGGGAATCCGGTTATCGTCAGTATACACGGGAGACAGTCACCCGTATTCAATTCATCAAACGTGCCAAGGAGCTTGGATTCTCTCTCAGGGAGATACTGGAACTCCTCTCTTTAAGTCTCGATCCTGCCACCACCTGCGTTGATGTTAAAAAACGGGCAGAGATAAAGATTGCAGACATCGAAGAAAAGATTCGAATTCTTCAGGGGATGAAAAAGGCCCTTATAACACTGACAATGGAATGCAAAGGCAGTGGTCCGGTCAGTAAGTGCCCAATCCTGGAAGCACTGCACAGTGACGCGGAAGCGGTAAAAAGGAGTGCTGCAGGCCGGAATAAAAGGAGCTGATATTATGAAAGAAAACTTGCACGGAATAACCGGGGATGCCTCTTCTCCCGTGGCAGAGATAGAGACTACCGAGGGCGTGAGGAAGGCAAAGCACCGTTTTACCTCCTTTGGCCCTATGGCGATTATTGCAGCCCTGTTGGCCTCTGTTTGCTGCGTGGGGCCATTTGTCCTGGTAATGCTTGGTATTAGCGGAACATGGATCGGAAACCTGGCGGCGTTCGAACCCTACAAGCCGGTCTTCATCCTCTTCACTATCGGCTTTCTTGTTGCAGGATTTTATAGTGTCTACAGAAAACCGAAGGAGGAGTGTGAACCCGGCAGCCTGTGTGCCAACCCTAAGACAAAGAAGGCTCAGAAGGTTGGACTCTGGATTGCCACTGCAGTTGTGGTCTTCCTCCTGATTCTTCCTTATCTGATTGTTCTGTTGGCATAGAAAAAAACCGCCATTCTCTGAATGGCTCACAAAAACAAGGAAGGAGGTTTTACTGATGAAATCCATTATCAAGACCCGCAAGATGTTTCTGTCAGTCTTTATCCTTTTGTT
>JAADGU010000002.1 GCA_013152195.1 Nitrospirota bacterium | reverse complement strand
TTCTGTGTTTATGAAACAGCCATCCTTGGTCTTATATGTCAGGCCTCAGGGATTGCAACAAAGGCTGCCAGATTCAAGAGCCTTGCCGACGGCCGTCTCGTCGTCAGTTTCGGGGCGCGGAGGATGCACCCTATCCTGGCCCCGATGATAGAGAGAAACGCCTACATCGGAGGATGCGACGGAGTTGCCGTAATCAAGAGTGGCGAGATGATTGGAGAGGATCCCATCGGGACAATGCCCCATGCACTTATAATCTGCATGGGATCTACTGTTGAAGCCGTCAGGGCCTATGACGAAATACTGGAGCCTAAATTCAAGAGGGTGGCACTTATAGATACCTTTCTTGATGAGAAATTTGAGGCCATTAACGTTGCCGAGGCACTTGGGGACAAGCTATTTGCCGTAAGGCTCGACACCCCGTCTTCAAGGCGTGGAGATTTCTACCGTATCCTTGAAGAGGTCAGGTGGGAACTTGACCTGCGGGGATTTAAACACGTAAAGCTCTTTGTGAGCGGCGGGATCAAGGAGGAGAATGTCCCTGTACTAAACCCCCTGGTTGATGCCTATGGCATTGGAACCTCCATCAGTAATGCACCTGTGGTGGATTTTGCCATGGATATCATGGAGGTAGAGGGAACCCCCCTGGCCAAGAGGGGAAAATGCTCAGGGAGCAAGAGGGTACTCAGGTGCCGCTCATGCGGCTCAAGCCGTATTGTACCGCGGCACAGAGACACCACTTTGCGATTGCAAGGGAGAGTTTGAGGACATCCTCATTCCTGTCCTCGATTCAGGCAAGCTTCTTATTGATAAAGAATCAGCCTCCGGAATCAGACAGAGCGTGTTGGAGCAGATAGAAGGGCTGAGTCTTTCCTGATGCCATCCCTGTATATTGTAGCAGCCATCCTGATCTGGAGCTCCCTTGGCCTGATAGTAAGGTTAGCAGGGGTGGAAGTCCATATCCTCATCTTCTACTCTACCTGTTTTTCCCTTATTTTTCAGAGTCTTATGTTTACAGGCAGACGTTACAGACAGGCATTTCCTCCTTTCAGCAAACTGCCCTTCATATTTCTGCTAAGCGTCTGCCTCCTGCTGAACACCTTTACATTCCTGTTTGCCTACTCAAAAACTTCAATAGCAAATGCGGTATTAACCCATTACATTGCCCCTGTAATAGTCGCATTTCTTGCAGTCATGTTTCTTGGTGAGCGGATAACCAGGAAGGTTATTATATCCATTATCCTTGCCTCAACAGGCCTCTGGATAATGCTTGGCGGTGCCACCATAATGGAGTGTTTAAGAAATGTCTTTTCACAGGGCCTCCACCTCACCCCTGACCTTATAGGAATAATTTCAGGGCTTTTGTCAGGAGTTGCCTACGCCGTACTCGTCATACTCGTCAGGGTCTTTACCCAGAAGTTCAACCCCTACGTCCTCGTATTTATTCAGAATTTTTTCATGGCCCTTATATTGCTGCCATTTGTAAGCTCATTCCCGGCAGACAAGATGTGGATTTTTGCACTTATGGGCATATTGCATTCAACTGCAGCCCCGTTTCTCTATTACAAGGGAATGAGCTCAGTACAGGCAAACAGGGCAGCAGTGCTTGGTTATCTTGAACCGGTTGGTGCTATAATTTTCAGTATGATCTTTTTATCTGAATTCCCCCCCATGAATGCTTACATAGGCGGAGGTCTTATACTTCTGTCAGGATATTTAACGGTTAAGGAGGGTCAACAGCATGAGACCTGATTTCGAAAGGCCTGCAATTGCAGGTGCTCTGCCTCAGACAGCGACTTAAAATATATCTCGGAAGACATACTGAAGGCTCTGGATCTCATTGAGCTCAGGGTTGACCACTTCTCAAACCTTACAGATGGACACATTAAGAATGTCTTCAAAGAGGCCAAAACCCTGGGTAAGCCACTGATAGCAACGGTCAGGGCTACAGAAGAAGGCGGACAGAGAGATATTCCCGACAGCGAAAGAATAAGGCTCTTTAATATGGCAAGGAATTCTGCAGACTTCATCGACATTGAGGCAAGGGCAGAGATATTTGATAAAGTAAGGGAAATTGCAAGGGATGCCGGGGTCACCCTGATAGCATCATACCATAATTTTGAAAACACCCCCACTTATGACGAGCTCTCCGTTTTTATAGCCGAATATAAGGAGAGGGGCGCAGATATTGTAAAAATCGCTACAACAGCAAACAGTAAGGACGACCTGCGGACAATGACCCGTATTACAATTGATCACTATCAGGATGGCATCATCACTATATGCATGGGAGTGAAGGGCTTGATATCAAGGCTATTCTTCCCATCCGTAGGCTCACTCTTCACCTTTGCCTCCATCGGTGATTCAAAGGCCCCCGGCCAGATACCGGTAATTGAGCTGAGGAAGTACATGGAGGCGCTTATCGAAGGATAGCACCAAATTAGCCGATAGAGAGACGGGAATAGAGACGGATACAGAGTTCTCACTCATTCTCGACAGACATCCTGTCTGTCTCCGAGGAAATTATCACGACTCACCATCCGGGTGAGACAAAAGTGATAATTAAATCCGTTCAAACTCAGTATCCGTCTCTATTCCCAATTGTTGACTGCTTTTCTATCGGCAATCCTGGAGAGATAGCATTTATTCCGGAAAGCTGGTATAATTTATTGTATAGATGGAGAGAGAAAACATTTCAGATACGGAGGTCCCGGGATGAGTATTACCATTGTGGGTGGTGGTATCTCGGGACTCTCATTAGCTTATTTTCTCTTGCAAAAAGACCCGGGCCTGGAGATCCAGGTACTTGAGGCTGAGAACAGACCAGGCGGCAAGATCTGCTCTGACAGCACTGACGGTTTCCTTTGCGAACGTGGCGTAAACGGCTTTCTTGATAACAAACCTCTTACTCTTGAGCTTGCAAGAAGTCTCTCACTCAACCCCCTGAGGAGTAATGACGCTGCCAAAAAAAGATTTATATATTCAAGGGGCAGGCTATATCCTCTTCCGGAATCACCCCAGGCATTTTTATTCTCAGGCCTGCTGAGTCCATGCGGGAGGGGAAGGATTTTTTATGAGGTACTGAGCCCGAAAGGAAAGGATGAAGACGAAACCCTCGCCTCATTTGCCAAAAGACGGCTCGGTAAAGAGGCCTATGAAAAACTGATTGACCCCATGGCATCAGGTATATATGCCGGGGACCCTGAAAGAATGAGTCTCAAGAGCTGTTTTCCAAGAATACACGAACTTGAAAGAAAATATGGAAGTCTTATAAAAGCACTTCTTAAGCTGCAGAAGGCGGCAAAAAAGAGCGGCAAAAGCGTCGGACCTGGACCTGGTGGAAGACTTACATCCTTTTATGATGGAATGGAGACACTCGTCAAGTCTCTAAGGGATTTTCTGGGGCAGAAACTCCTTGTATCCAAAAGGGTTACGGCTATTGATAAAAGAGAAAACGGTTATAATATTTATCTTGAGGACGGCAGTGTGATGGAATCAGATATGGTCATACTTGCCTGTCCTGCATATGCAGCCTCAGAGATATTAAGAGACCTCGACCCTGCCCTGTCAGCTCACCTGTCTGAAATCCCCTACCCTGCTGTCTCTGTTGCGTGTCTGGGGTTCAGGCAGGAAGACATAGGTCAGAAGATCAACGGGTTCGGCTTTCTTGTGCCTGCATCTGAAAAAAGAAAGATCCTCGGCACCCTCTGGGACTCGAGCATATTCCCCAACAGGGCACCAGAGGGTTACGTCCTCCTTAGAAGCATGATTGGTGGTGCAAGGGCCACTGAACTCGCACTGGAGGATGAAGAAAGAGTGACAGGTATTGTGCTTGATGAATTAAGGGATATTATGGGCATTGATGTCTCTCCGGATTTCGTAAGGATATACAGACATGAAAAGGCCATCCCCC
>JAADGU010000079.1 GCA_013152195.1 Nitrospirota bacterium | reverse complement strand
CGGAGCCACCCATCACCTGTACGGCATCTGTGGTCACCTTCATGGCCGTATCAGTGGCAAAGACCTTTGCCATTGCAGATACCTTGGAAAAATCCTTTGCGCCGCTGTCAATATGCTTTGCCACTGAATATACCAGTGCCCTTGATGCCTCTACCTGGGTGGACATATCTGCAAGCATGTGCTGGATTGCCTGGAAGCTGATGATGGGTTTGCCGAATTGTACTCGCTGTTTTGCAAACTTTATTGCCTCGTCTACTGCCCCCTGGGCAACACCGAGTCCCTGAGCTCCAACACCGACCCTTGACTGATCAAGCGTCTTCATGGCGACAATAAAACCCATGCCTTCACGGCCGAGGAGATTTGCCTTTGGTATGCGGCAGTCCTCAAAGATCAGCTCACTTGTTACTGAAGCCCTTATGCCCATCTTTTTCTCTTTCTTGCCAAATGAAAAACCCGGAGTCCCCTTATCCACAATAAAGGCACTTGCGCCCCTTGCACCCTTGGTGCGGTCGGTAATGGCAATTACTGTATATATATCAGCCTCGCCTCCATTGGTAATCCACTGTTTGGTGCCGTTAAGGATGTAGTAATCGCCGTCTTTTACCGCTGTGCTCTGTACACCTGCGGCATCACTGCCGGCATTGGCCTCTGTGAGTGCAAAGGCCACGAGTTTCTTGCCTGCAGCTATATCAGGCAGATATTTTTCCTTTTGTCCGTCTGAACCAAACATTAATATCGGGTATGTGCCGAGCGCATTGGCAGCATAGGTTGTGGATACCCCGAGACATGCCCAGCTCAATTCCTCTACTGCCAGGCAGAGTTCAAAAGAGCCCATTCCGAGTCCGCCGTATTCTTCAGGGATGAATATCCCGAATATATCTGACTGGGCAAGTACCTTCATAATTTCGTGGGGAAACTCTTCTTTCTCATCAAGTTCTGCCCTTACAGGTACGATCTTCTCTTCCGCAACCTGTCTTGTCAGCTCTCTGAGCATCTGCTGTTCTTCAGTAAGAAAATAATTCATGGTCTCCTCCTGTAGTAAGAGTCATTAGTCAATAGTCATTAGTCGTTGGCCGTTTGACCAATAACCAGTGACCAGTGACAAATGACCATCTCAACCGCTTATGTCAACGCCCTCTATCAGGATATCAGGTGCGCCTATCTTTCCGTAAAACCGCAGATTACGGCTGACTCCCGCAATATTGGCAAAGAATTCGAGTATGTTTCCGGAGATGGCAGCCTCCTTTACAGGATGTCTGACCTCTCCCTTTTCAATCCATAACCCTGTGACACCTATGGAGAATTCCCCGGTTATCGGGTTTGCCGTATGAATACCCATGGCCTCTGTGACGAGCAGTCCCTGCTCCATCTGCCCGGTCAGTTCATCATAGCCGTATATGAATTTATCCGAGGCCCCTTCAAGGTAAAGATTTGATATTCCAACTCCCGGTACGCCGTGTATTCCCTGCCTGACGGCATTGGCTGTTGAGGCGGTACCGTCTTTCCCGGCTGTGTAGATATTGTACAGATAACCCATGAGCCGGCCTTCCCGGATCAGCCTTTTTTCAAGGGAAGGAGTGCCTTCAGCATCAAAGGGTCTGCTGCCGACTGCTCCTTGCATGAGGCCGTTGTCCACAATATTTATCTTTTCGGAAACCACCTGCTCACCCTTTCTGCCGATGAGGAGGGACTTTCCTTTCTGGACATTTTCTGAGGAAAAAGAAGATGCAAGCACACTCAGGAACTCGGATGCCACGGAACTGTCCAGGAGGACGGAGCCCTTCCCGGTTTTGATCTTTCTTGCCCCCAGCAGCCTCAAGGCCCTGTCGGCGGCCTCCCTGCCGGCCATTTCAAAATCCACTTCCCTCAGGAATCTGTTGCTCTCATATCCCCAGCCCATCTGTGCATCATGGCCGTCTTCTGCTACAACCATTATCTGGGCGCTTGCAGATGTTGCCCTGTATCCGGCCTTAAGCCCCCTGGAGTTGAGGATAAGGATTTCTGCCTCAGCAAAGCTGCCGGATGCCTTCCTTACCTTGGTTATCCGCTTGTCTCTTCTGAGTGCGGCATCTTCAATCTGTCTCACCCTGTCAATGGCATCTTCTTCGGAAATAGCCGCAATTGTTCCGTCATATGTATCAACTTCAGGGCAGGTTGCGGGCCTGGCAATATCAAGGCAGGGGTCTTCTCCTGTAAAGAGGGAAGACTCAAGGGCATCGTCAACGACTCTCTGCCGGTCCTTCGGTTCGGTTGAATAGGAGAAGCCGAGGCGTTGATTCTTTATGACCCTGAGGGAATAACCAAAGTCCATTGATGTCTCGAGGGCATCAATTTCCCGGGACTTCACCTCTACAGAGAGTGACCTTGCAGACAGCATAAAGACTTCGGCAAGATCTGCTCCGTTTTTTATTGCTTTCTTTAAAATATCTTCTGCTAAGTCTGTGTCAATCTTCATAGTATGTGGCTGATGCAGTATCTGACTCCCAGACAGTGACTGCCGAGACCCTGATGTTTTCATCATCAATCTTCCTCTTGAGGGAGTCGAATATCCACCTGGCAATGTTTTCAGATGAAGGATTTATTTCAGTAAAGGGGAATATCTCGTTCAGGGCCCCATGGTCAAGTTGTTCGACAATCTCGTTTGTATAACTCTTCAGGTCGTGAAAATCTATTGCTATATCGATATCATTCAACCTCTCGGCAAGAATATGGACCTGAACCTTCCAGTTGTGCCCATGGAGGGCCTCGCACTTGCCCTTATAGCCCCTGAGTTGATGGGCCGCTGAAAAAATAGTCTCTATTGTAAGTTCATACATAATTTAAAGTTCTCTCCACCCATGATGACAAAACGAGAGTTCATATAACAGTTAACGATTAACAGTTAACGATTAACGGACTCAGTCACTTCTTTTAAATATTGCGATATAGGGAAGGTTCCTGTATTTGTTATCGTAATCCAGGCCATAACCCACAACATATTTGTTCGGTATTTCAAAGCCTTTGTAATCAATCGGTATATCTACAATTCGCCTGTCAACTTTATCGAGAAGGGCACAAATCTTCAGTGACCTTGGCAACCTTGCCAGAAACCTCTCCCTGAGGTAGTTCAGGGTTATTCCGGTGTCAACGATATCCTCAACTACCAGGACATCCCTGTCCTCAATCTCTTCCCTCATATCACAGTGTATCTTCACTTCACCGGTAGTGTCCGTCTTTGCATAGCTTGAGGCTATAATGAAGTCAATGGTTAGGGGGACCTGAATATGCCTGACAAGGTCGGAAAAAAACATGAATGCCCCCTTCAGCAAGCCCACCACGAGCAGCTCCCTGCCCTCATAATCATTTGAGATTTGTTGGGCGAGGTCTTTTACCTTTGCCTGAATTTCTTCTGCTGTCAAAAAAGGTTTGCCTGTGACCATCCTGCCTCCTGATCCCCCTGAGGTGAAGCACCTGAACCAGGGATTTGCTGCTTCTTTAATTGTTAGATTATTTTATTATTTAGGTTATTTTATTAAATTAAGCGTTTCCGGGTTTCCGGACACCCAGGTATTTAAGATACGTATATATTAACATAACAAGTATATTAACATAACAGGGCAAGGGAATAAATCCCTAGCCTGACAGGTTGTGTGTAGATTCACAGTCATAATGTTGTCTTAACGATTCAGAAGCACATATCCCTGCGTGGGAATATTATTTGTGCCGGATTACTGCCGAGGCCCCGGCTATCTTCATCCCCTGAGTTATGTGGCCCGGGAATTTTTATCAGGTACTTATTTCATATTATCTATCTTTACCTCCTTTACCTCTGAAATGCAGCTTTGGTTCTATAAAGCAGGTTGTATTTGAGAATCAGTAAGGGTAACTAAACCACAGAAATACCGGAAGAAAATCTGCCCTGATTTGACTTTTATAAGGAAAATTGATAAATTAATATGTACGTTTTTTACATCATCCGGCCCCGGGTATTCTCAGCAGTGGAGTATTCAGGGTCAGGTAGCGCTTCTGCGGGTCTGTTGCGGAAGCTGATTCTGGAGAGTGGTTAATCCACTCTTTTGTTTTTAAATAACATGATGCCCAAGGAGATAATAAGGAAGAAGGTAATGGAACTGGCAAGGGAAGCCACAGAGATAGCAGGTGTTGAGCTCTTTGATGTGGAGCTGCTTGGACAGAGGGGAAAGATGATCGTAAGGGTTACCATTGACAATGAGCAGGGGATCGGCATAAAGGATTGTGAACGTGTCAGCAGACAACTGGAGGCCTTGCTTGATGTGGAAGACCCGATTCAGGGCTCTTACACCCTGGAGGTGACCACCCCGGGGCTTGACAGGCCACTCAGGGGAATATCGGATTTTGAGCGGTTCAGGGGCAGGCTGGCAAGGGTGGTAACCACAGAGAGGATAGATAATCAGACATTTTTTGTCGGAAGGATAAAGTCCGTAAAGGGGGACATAATAGTCCTTGAGCTTGATAATAAAGAGGTTGAGATACCCTATAAAATTGTCTCAAAGGCAAGACTGGAGATAGAATTTTAATGAATAAAGAGTTTTGTTATATCATTGAACAGATATGCAGGGAAAAGGCAATCCCAAAGGATGCTGTACTTAAGGCGCTTGAGTCAGCTCTCCTGAGTGCTGTCAAGAAGAGGTTTAGTGGCAAGAGGAATGTGGAGTTACGTATTGACCCGCAGACTTGCGAGATTCATCTCTCGGTACTCAAGGATGTTGTTGAGGTGGTTAACAACCCCGAGGAAGAGATATCTCTTGAGGAGGCCCGGAAGATTGATCCCGAAAAGAATGTGGGTGATTATGTTGCCATCCCGCTGGAGCTGCATGATTTTGGCAGGATTGCTGCACAGACGGCAAAACAGGTTATCGTTCAGAAGGTCAGAGAGGCGGAGCGGGAGATTGTTTACAATGAGTTCAAGGATAAGGTTGGCAAGATTGTCAGTGGGGTTGTGACTCGTAAGGAAAGGGGAGTCTATTTCGTAAATCTTGGCAGGATTGAGGCCCAGCTTCCCTACAGGGAGACCCTGCCGGGTGAGAACCTGAAAAGGGGTGATGCCATCAAGGCACTTGTACTGGAAGTACGCGTTTCACCAAAGGGGCCGGAGATACTCCTCAGCCGAACTTCCCCGGATTTTGTTGCCGAGCTCTTCAGGACGGAAGTTCCGGAGATAGATGACAGGATTGTAGTGATTGAGAATATAGTGCGGGAGCCTGGCGAAAGGACAAAGATTGCCGTTACTTCAAACGATCCCTCCATAGACCCTGTAGGGGCCTGTGTCGGAATGAAGGGTACCAGGGTTCAGTCCATTGTCAGGGAGCTGAGGGGTGAGAGGATAGATATTATCCCCTGGAGTGATGACCCAAGGATGCTTATCTCAAGAGCTTTAAGCCCTGCTGCAGTTGACAGAATAGGGATAAATGAAGAGGACCGCACGGCCATGGTGGTTGTCAATGACCAGCAACTCTCCATTGCTATAGGAAAACGGGGGCAGAATGTCAGGCTTGCAATGAAGCTGACGGGTTGGGAGATTGACATAATCAGCGAGTCCGAGTATTCAAAGATTAAACAGGATGAGGCTGAGTCTGTTTTTGGAGAGACGATAGAGGAGAGCAGAGTTGAGGATGAGGACGAGAACGAGGACGATAAGCCAGCGGATTAAATAGAGTCTGTGTATAAACTGCTGTTTTTTGTTTTTGTCATACCCGAAGTCTGTTAATCGGGTATCCAGAACTCACTGAAAAGACTGGATTCCCGCTCAACAGACCGCGGGAATGACGGCTCAATTCTTATATTTATACACAGACAGTAAATAAATGTATTATGCTCAGGCAACGGTCAGGTCAGGGCAGGGCTGGACTGAGTAAGAGCAGGATTTTTTTATCCCTGCCGTTGCCTGTTTTAGATGTGCCTTCACATTCATGAATAAAGACCTCCATGATTATCCCGTCCAGTTTGTTAAGGGCATTGGTCCCGGAAAAGCAAAATTACTTGCAAGACTCGGAATAGAGACGGTAGCTGATGCCCTTTACCACATACCCTGCAGATATGAAGACAGAAGGTTAAACTGCAGGATTGCCGCTCTCAGATACGAACTGCTTCAGTCTGTAACCGCAAAGGTCATCTCGGCCGATGTCATCAATACCCCCAGAAAAAATATGAAGATATTTGAGCTTGTTGTCACTGATGAGACAGGTTTTCTGAGGGCGAAGTGGTTCAACCAGCCCTATATGAAGAAACTCTTTACCCCCGGCAGGACAGTTATTCTCAGCGGTATTGTCAGGAGGGACTCATACTCGGGAGCCGGGTTTGAGATGCAGAATCCTGATTACGAAATCCCGGGGAATGAGCAGGGCCGGGATAATATACACACGTTAAGGATTGTCCCCATATACAGGACAACTGCAGGCCTTGGGGCAAGGGCTCTCAGGGCAATGATGTACAACATAGTTGAAGTTGCTTCTCCCCTTCTTGCAGAGTGTATGCCTGAAGAGATTTTAGAGAGGCATGCCCTGCTTCCGATCCAGGAGGTTTTCAAGTACATCCATTTTCCTCCGCCGGAAGCTGATCTGGATGATTTAAACAGGGGAGTGAGCGCCTATCACAGGAGGCTCGCATTTGAGGAATTCTTCCTGCTGCAGACAGGGCTTGCCGTCATAAAGAAGGGCAGGGGGGGAGAGAAAGGAATATCTTTCAGGGCAGGGGGCAGGCTGGTTAAAAGAGTGGAGGAGATGCTTCCTTTCAGGCTTACCAATGCCCAGCAGAGGGTTTTTGCGGAGATAGAGGCGGATATGCGGAGTCCGGGACCGATGAACAGGCTCCTTCAGGGAGATGTGGGCTCCGGCAAGACCATTGTTGCACTAAAGGCGATGCTTGTGGCAGTTGAGTCGGGTTATCAGGCTGCACTCATGGCCCCCACGGAGATACTGTCCGAGCAGCATTATCTGAACGTCCGCAGTCTTGTGGAGAAGCTGGGTCTTAGGTGTGTGCTCCTTACCGGCAGCAGGAAAGAGAGACCCCTTCAGGAGATTGAGTCCGGAGATGTTCATATAATAATAGGCACGCATGCCCTGATCCAGGAGAATGTGAAGTTCCGCAGGCTTGGCATGGTGGTTATTGATGAGCAGCACCGGTTTGGCGTGATGCAGCGGGCCATGCTGAGGAAAAAGGGTTTGAATCCCGATGTGCTGGTCATGACGGCTACGCCCATACCAAGGACATTATCACTGACACTTTACGGAGACCTCGACTGCTCTGTAATTGATGAGCTTCCACCCCTGAGAAAAGAGGTAGTTACAAGGCTATTCAGGGAGGGAGAGAAGAGAAAGCTGTACGGTTTGATCAGGTCTGAAATAAAGAAGGGCAGGCAGGCATATATTGTCTACCCACTGATAGAGGAGTCTGAAAAGACGCCTCTAAGGTCGGCCATCCCCGGGAAAGAGGCCTTTGAGAAGATATTCCCTGATTTCAGGACAGGCCTCATTCATGGACGGATGAAGCCGGATGAGCGTGAAGAGATAATGCAGTCCTTCAAAAACGGTAAAATGGATATTCTTGTAAGCACTACTGTTATAGAGGTTGGTGTGGATGTCCCAAATGCATCTCTGATGCTGATTGTTCATGCAGAGAGGTTCGGACTCTCCCAGCTTCATCAGCTGAGGGGACGTGTGGGCAGGGGTGCTCATCAGTCTTACTGTTTTTTGCTGGCTTATGGTAAGCTTTCAGAGGAGGCTCGGAGGAGGCTTGATGTTATGGTAGGCCATACCGACGGATTCAGGATTGCTGAAGAGGATTTTATACTCAGGGGGCCGGGGGAGTTTTTCGGTACAAGACAGTCGGGCATGCCTGATCTGAAGGTAGCCAATCTGATAAGGGATGCACGGCTCCTCGGTATGGCGAGGAAGGAATCCTTTAAAATAGTAGGGCAGGACCCTGACTTGTCGGGCTATCCTTTACTCAGGGATAGGGTTGAGAGGTTCTGGCGTGGTAAAATAGATATATTCAGGACGAGTTGAAAAGACAATGGAGTAAGAGAAGGACATTGGAGTGATGGAGATGTGAAGCAATGGAGGAATGGAGTATTGATCTAATCCAAACTCTCCAGTTCTCCAACACTCCATTCCTCCATTGTTGGAAGAGGAGGCGGAATGCACTGGTTGCGTATTAAAAAATGGTTTCACAATGGGGTGGAGAGACTCAGATGGCTTGCCTCACTGTTCAGTGAGAGACTCCATATTGAACTTGCCATTATCAAGCTCCTTAATAACATGGAGGTTCTCAGGAAAAAGCGTGAGGAAGTCGTTCTGCGCCTGGGAGAGAGAATGTTGCAACTAAAGGAATCTCCCAGCCCCGATGTGTTCACGGACCAGGAGATCCGGGCTATCCTTAAAGAGATTGAGGCTATAAACGAGGAGATCGAAACAGTAAAGAGCAGGGTAAGTGAATTGAGCAAACTGGAGGATTAATTACAGATAAATGCAGGAGTTTATCCCTCTTTTTTCGATATTATAACTTATGATATACGCTATTGTTTTTGCATTTGGTCTTGTTATAGGCTCTTTTCTCAATGTCTGCATATACCGTATGCCGAGAGAATTGTCGATTGTCAGACCTGCCTCACGTTGTCCTTCCTGCGGCAAGGGCCTGAAACCATGGGACAACATACCCGTGCTCAGCTTTATCCTGCTTGGGGGGAGGTGCAGATACTGCGGAGAGCGTATCTCTTTCAGGTATCCGGTAGTCGAGTTTCTCAATGGCCTCTGTTACGTCCTTGTGCTCTGGAGGTTTGGCCCCGGCCTGAGCAGTCTTGTATTTATGGTGTATTTCTCAACCCTGATCGTCATCACATTCATTGACCTTGATTTTCAGATTATCCCTGATGTTATCACACTTCCCGGTGCAGTCATAGCCCTGATTCTGGGGATATTTCTGGTCTCAGACCCCTTTGACAGGGGGACTAATCTCGGGATGGTTCAGTCCATTACGGGTTTTTTCCTCGGGGGCGGTCTCTTTTATGCCGTGGCTGTGCTGAGTAGAGGCGGTATGGGCGGTGGTGATATAAAGATGATGGCAATGGTGGGCGCTCTGACAGGGTGGAAGGGTGTATTGTTGACGACTTTCCTGGGAAGTCTCGCAGGCTCGCTTATCGGTATCGGCCTTATGCTCTTTAAGGGAAAGGGCAGGAAGACCAGGATACCTTTCGGGCCCTTTCTTGCCCTTGGCTCGGCAATTTCTGTCCTGTGGGGACAGGAGCTGCTGAAGCTCTATCTGAGGGGGTATTCCTAAACCATGAATAAAGTGAATTTCTTTACTGAACAGACATTTGTACTCTCCCTGCTGCTTTTTTTAGTGATAATAATTTTCCTCTTCTTTTTCTTTATACGGATATTCAGGCAAAAGAAGAAAGAACCCGAAGAGGACCGTTCGGATGTCACCTTTGTGGTTGATACCTTTCATGAACTTGTTGCCAGGCTCAAGGAGAACGAGCGGGAGCTGGACCAGCTCAGGAAGAGGGCAGAGGACCATGCAGAGGAGGTGGAGAGTTACAGTGACAACATCGTCCAGAGTGTTCCCAGCGGTGTTGTAAGTCTTGATAACGACCTCAGACTGACAAAGGTCAATAATGCGGCAGCCGTGATACTGCGCTACAGACCTGAAGACATTGTCGGAAGACCTTATCACGAGGTCTTCCGTTCTCCCCTGAAGGAACTTATTGAAACGAGAAAGAGCCTCAAGCGCGGAGAGTATCTCTATGAGAATGCAGCGGGGGAGAAGAGGTGGATAGGTCTCAATATGTCGTCCCTCTTTAACCGTAACGGTGATACCATTGGACAGATACTCATCTTTACAGACCTTACCGAGCTGAAATCCCTTGAAAAACAGATAAGGCTGCGGGAATGGCTCTCCTCTCTTGGCGAGATATCCCTCGGGATAGCCCATGAACTCAGAAATCCCATGGCTGTTATCTCAGGTTATGCAAAGATACTGTCACGGAAGAAGGATATCAGCTCCATCCCGGAGGTTGAGACCATAATGAAGGAGATAAGTGTTATGGACAGGATAATCGGAGATTTTCTATCCTTTGCAAAGCCGATAACCCCCAATATGATGGATGTGGATATAAAGGAGATTGTTGAAAACATAGTTGAGCATCTTCTGAAAGACCGGGACGATATTAAACTGGATGCCATACTTAAGGATTATACACTTAAAGGTGACGAGGTCCTGCTGAGGCAGGCACTTTACAATCTTATCCGTAATGCTGTTGAGGCCATGCCGGATGGGGGCATTCTTACAATAATAGCAAGACGGGAAGACAACAGCCTCCTGATAGCAATCAGTGATACCGGCAGGGGGATTCCTGAAGAGATAAGGGAGAAGGTTTTTCTGCCTTTCTATACCACAAGGGAAAGGGGTACAGGGCTTGGTCTTGCGATTGTTCACAAGAATGTCAGTCTTCTGGGTGGAACAGTAAACTTTGTATCCTCGGAAGAAGGGACGACCTTTTTGGTGAGGATGCCGTTGACGGACTGACAGGCTGGCAGGCAAGCAGGCAGGCTAACAAGCTGGCAGGCGAGCAGGCTGGCAGGCGAGCAAAACGACAAAATACTCAGTCCGTAATCCTTTAATTCTGTTAGTCTGTTAATTCAGTTAGTCTGTAAGCTTGCCAGCTTGCCAGCTTGTTAGCCTGCTCGCTTGTTAGCTTGCCTGCCTTTCCTCAATAAAACACCTTAAAAAGCACGAATGTTACCAGCGATCCCATGAGTGCGCCCAGAATAACCTCCCAGGCATTATGGGCCTTGACTGAAAGGCGGCTCTGGGCGATTGCCACAGCAGTTATAAAGGTCAGGATCGAAATTATGTAGTTCTCACTGATGTAAGTCGCAGATACCCATACAGAGAATGACAGTGCGGCATGTCCGCTTGGCATTCCACCTCTCAGGGGATGTCCCTTGCCAAAATGTGCCTTGGTTATCACCACCAGGATCAGGACTATGACCAGGGCAATGATTGCGATATCCTCACCTGTATGTTTTGCAATGTGGAGGCCCTCGGAGAATGCTTTTTTAATGTAAGGGGCAAGTATGGTATATCCGATGATAGAGGCCCCGAAGGCTGTAATCAGGACTGCTCCGGCGGCAGTATCTTTTGCCACCCTGGCTTTCTCGCTCTTCTGGGGCGATATAATATCCACGGTCACCTCTAAAGCAGAGTTCAGCATCTCTGCAAGGATTACCATAACTGCAATAAGTGAGATCAGGATAAACTCATCCCTGTTGACCCCAAGGATAAAACTCAATATTAATATTCCTGAGGCTGCCAGGAGATGAAATCGCACATGCCTCTGTGTCCTTGCCGCATGCAGGACTCCTTCTATGGCATGATTTGCGGAATTAACCCATTTTCTTAAGGGCATCTATAAGCTCCAGTTCTTTTTTCCTCATCTTTCTTGCCTGGTATGCATTTACCTCATGGTCGTATCCGATAAGGTGGAGGAGTCCGTGAATTAAAAGGAAGGTGAGTTCTTCATAAAAGGTGTTGCCGTGTTCCCTGGCCTGTTCAACGGTCCTGTGGAGGTTTATGACTATGTCCCCCAGCAGGGTTCCTCCGGGGAGGGTTTTTAAACCCTGCCGGATATCTTTCATTGAATTGTACAGGGGAAAAGAGAGAATATCCGTTGTCCTGTCAAGGGACCGGTAGGTCCGGTTCAACTCTTTCATCCTGTTGTCGTTAACAAAGACAATGCTCAGTTCAACCCTGTCAATATCCAGTACTCTACCGAGCTGGTTTAAGAGACGGGTTACTCTCTTCCGGTTGACCTTTACTCTTCTCTGGAGATTTTTTATTAGAATCTTCATCCGGAGGGGACACCTCAATCCTGATGTTTTTGTTGTTAAGAGTTGCCTCTTCTACGGGTAAGTTTTTGTCTTTTTTCTTCTCTTCAAAATTAAACCCCGGATACTCAATCCTTTTGTGCAGTATCCCGGTCAGGACATAGGTGAACTTTTTCTTTATGATGGATATATCCTTCAGTGTCAGCTCACATTCGTCCAGTTGTCCATCAAGGAATATATGATTAACTATCGTGTCTACCAGGGATTCTATCCTTGCCGGTGTGGTGTTCTGAAGCACCCTTGATGCTGCTTCAACAGCGTCGGCAAGCATCACAAGTGCGGCCACACGGCTCTGGGGCTTTGGACCCTGATAACGGTAATTTTCTTCAACCGGTTCCCCGTTTTCGGATTCTCTGGCCTTCTGGTAGAAATATGTCATGAGGCAGGTGCCGTGATGCTGCTGAATGATGTCCACAATGGGTTCGGGGAGTTTATATTCCCGTGCGATCTCCACACCTTCTTTCACGTGGGCCATCAGTATCATGCTGCTCATGTGCGGGGTTATCCTGTCATGCCTGCTGACCGTGCCCTTCTGGTTTTCCACAAAATATTCAGGCATCTTCATCTTGCCGATATCATGATAATATGCGCTGACCCTTGCAAGCAGCGGGTTAACCCCGATATCTTCGGCAACTGCCTCAACAAGGTTTCCCACTATAATGCTGTGATGATATGTTCCTGGAGCGGCTATCAGGAGGTTTTTCATTATGGGCTGGTTGAGGTCGAGCAACTCAAGCAGTGTGATATCAGTGGTTACCTTGAAAAAATACTCGATAGCTGGCAATACAAGGGAGACCACGGCAGAGACTACTATGCCGGATGTGGCAGCATAGAGGAGGGCTATGGGTGCGTAGTCGTCAAACAGCCTGTCGGTAAACAGGAGTATACCTATAACAGTGAATACATTAATTACGCTGACATAGACTCCACTCCTCAGTATATCTGTCCTCTTTTTGCATTTCATAATGCTGAATGCGCCCACAAGGCTGCCAACAAAGGCATAAATGGGATACAGGGGCTCCCCCGTCCATAATCCTGTAAGAAGGCTGACTATAAACGAGAAGATAATGGCAGTATGAAAATCAAAGATGAGCGCTACCAGTATGGCACCTGCAGCGATAGGCATCCCGTAAATTGCGGTTCCCGAAGGGAAGAGACCCAATCCCAGGGTGAAGTGCCGGAAAAAGTACTGAAAACTCCTGCCGAGCACGAGCGTTAGTATAACAAGGGAGCCCAGGAGGAGAAGCAGCCTGTATTTTTTTATGTAATCAGGCTTGTAACGCAGTATATCCCTGTAGAAGATAAGGAATAGAAGGCTCGTTATAAAGAAGCCGCCGATTATATGCTGAAGTCCGAAAGTCCCCTGGACAGTAAGTGATGCGGCGAATCCGAAGAGGAGAATCAGTGGTAGTTTTACGGCATGGCTTCTGTTAAATTTCCCTGTATAACTCTTGCCTATCTTCCGGATTGCTGACTCTTTTTTCTGTCCGTTTCTCAAATCTCTCATATGCTTTTATTATATCCTGTACAAGTCTGTGTCTTACTACATCCCTTTCCGTGAAGTAGATGAGCTTTATCCCCTCTATGGAGGATAGTATCTTTTCCGCCTCTATCAGTCCCGAGGTCTTTCCACTCGGGAGATCTATCTGTGTGATATCCCCGGTTATGACTGTTTTTGAATTGAACCCAAGGCGTGTAAGGTACATCTTCATCTGTTCAGATGTGGTGTTCTGGGCCTCATCAAGGACTACAAATGCATCATTGAGTGTCCTTCCCCTCATGTAAGCAAGGGGCGCTATCTCTATTATACCTTTTTCTATAAGTCCGGTTGCCTTTTCAAAGTCCATCATGTCATAAAGGGCATCATAAAGGGGCCTGAGATAGGGGTGAATCTTTTCATATAAATCCCCTGGCAGGAAGCCCAGCTTCTCGCCTGCCTCAACAGCGGGTCTTGTGAGCACTATGCGGCTCACTTCCTTCTTCAGCAATGCATTTATAGCCATGGCCATAGCAAGATAAGTCTTGCCTGTTCCGGCAGGTCCGATACCGAATACGATGTCATACGTCCTGATAGCCTCTATATACTTTCTCTGGGCCTCGGTTTTGGGAATAATAAAACGTTTCTTTGATGAAACGGGGATATGGTTCAGAAAGAGGTTTTTGATGGACGTTTCCTCTCCCTTTGATATGGCGTCAATGGCAAACCTTATATCATCCGGTTTCAGGACATAACCCTGCCGGTTGATAGCCTTGATCTCTTCAACTAACTTCTTCGCTTTTCGGGCTGCTTCCGCAGGACCTTTTATGAATAACCTGTTGCCCCTTGCGCTGATGAGGACACCAAGGCTGTCTTCAATAAGTTTAAAGCTTTTATCAATTCCAGAGTAGGAAAAGTCTGCCTCGTTATCAGTCTCTATCTCGATTTCAAGAATTACGCTTTCCATATCCCTATCTTTCTGTCTTCAGAACCAGAGTCTTCAATTTTTCAGCCCTTGTAAGTTTTATGGCTGCAGTCTCAGCGCTCTTTCTTGATTTGAACCTGCCCACCCATACCCGGTAGATGGTCTTCTTTTTCCCGGCTGAAATGACTTTTGCACTATACCCCTTCTTTTTGAGCTTGTTCTTCAGCTTCCCGGCCTGCTGTTTGTTTCTGAAGGCGCCAACCTGAATTGTGTAATACAGGGCGGTCTCTTTTCTGACTTCTGTCTTCTTTTTTCCTGGAGTTATTTCAGCAGTGCTTTTGCTGTTATTTCTGTATAGCTTCTCTTTTTCTTTTGTCCCGGTTTTAGCTGTGGGGGCCGGGGCTTCATCCCTGTTCTTCTTTCCTTCAATGGCTGCAGAAGGAAGCAGGTCATCTGTCTGCAGGTTTTTGTCCTGTAGAGATATCTCCCGGGCCTTTTCATCAGACGCTGTCAAGGTATTCATTGACAGGAGGGCAGGGGGGGCCTCCATTTGGCTCTTGCCGACAAAATATCCGAGTAAAAAGCTGAAGGCACTGCAAAGTGTTACGATCAGAATCAATATTGCCTTGCCTGTCAGAAAATCAGCAGGGATTTTGTGATAGAACTTTGGATTCATAAAATAAGCATAGCATCACCATAGGAGAAAAATCTATAACCCGATGCGATGGCCTTTCTGTATGCCGTCAGTATCTTCTCTCTTTCAGCAAAGGCGCTTGCAAGCATAAGGGGAGTCGATTTCGGCAGGTGAAAGTTTGTTATCAGACAATCAACCCCCCTGAACCTGTAGCCGGGATATATGAAGAGGTCGGTTGTCCCTCTTATCTTTTCAGAATCCTGAGCCCCTGTGCCTGTCAGTGGCTGTCCTGAACCTGATTCAGGGACGGATTTGGTATTTTTCAATCTGCAATCCCTGTAATGGCCATTCATCAGGGACTCAATGGTCCTTGTGGTTGTGGTTCCAACTGCAAAGACCCTTCCACCTTCCTTTCTTCTCTTCTTTATCAGGTCTATAAGCCCGGGTTCTACCTCGAACTCTTCGGGTTCCATCCTGTGATTCCCGATATTCGGGCTTTTAATCGGCATGAACGTTCCGATGCCGACATGCAGTGTGAGTTTTTTTACAATTACCCCCATTGAAGTGAGTTCCTTCAGGAGTTTTTCCGTAAAGTGAAGTCCTGCCGTAGGTGCTGCAATAGACCCCTCTTTTGCAGCATATACCGTCTGATACCAGCTCCTGTCTCTTTCATCGGGTTTCCTCTTGATATAAGGTGGAAGCGGCATATTACCATATCTCCAGATGAAGTCCTCCACCTCTCCGGTATTAAACCTTGCAGAGCTTCCATCAACTATTTCAGCCTCAACCCCTCCGTCAAAATAGGCCTTACCGGTATACCTGCCCTGTGAGAGGATAGAAAAGCTGTTGTCAGGGGTCTTTTTGACCAGCAGTATGTCGATCCTGCCGCCTGTGGTCTTTTTGCCCGAAAGTTTTACAGGTGTTACCTTTGAATTATTGAGTATAAGGAGATCGCCCTCTTTGAGATAGGATTTGATATCAGTGAAGACCCTGTCTTCAATGCAGCCATCTTTTTTGAGGACCAGGAGTCTTGAGCTGTCTCTCTTCCGGACAGGTTCCCTTGCTATAAGCTCCTCCGGCAACTCAAAATCAAAACTATTCAGATTCATATTTTTTATTTTTACCTAAATTAAGCGATTCTTTTTTCAATACAGGGGAATCAAGTACAAAATGGTGCAAGGGGATAGAGTTTTGAACGGTTTTAAACATCACATTCCCCTCACCTGGATGGTGTGGTGTGATGTTTACCTCGGAGTCCCGGCTGGATGCCGGGACGAGAATGAGTGAAAACTCTATACCCTTGTGCCTGCGAACCATTAAGATTACACAATCCGGGTTTCAGTCTTTCTTCTGACTTAGCGGCATGAATTTATCGTCCAGTTTTATAACCGTTCCAGGGTAATAGAAGGATAGTATCTCCTTGTAGGTCTTCCCATCCTTTGCCATCTGCTGGGCACCCCACTGGCATAGCCCGACTCCGTGACCATACCCCTTGCCGTCGAAGATAAAGGTATTGCCATTCTTTCTGAGAGTAAACCAGGTACTTGGAAGGGTTTTCCAGCCCAGAAACCTTCTGAGGTTTTTTGAGGGTATCACTTTTGTCCCATTCTCTGTAATAAAAGTCAGATCCTTAACTCGTCCGGTTTTTGTATAACTGCTTATCCTGATATCCCTGAGTCCGGAGAGACCCAGTTTCTTTTCAATCTTTCCTGTACTGAGCCGTCTCTGCCAGATCCAGTATGAAGATAGTGAGCAGTCGGAAGATACTGATTTCAGGTATGGATAAGCCCTTCCAAATACCTCTTCTGCCACTTCTGTTTTACCCCCGCAGGTGGAGTGATAAAAGGCCTCGATCGGTTTGCCGTTGTAGGTCAGGATTTCTCCACTTGTCTGCATGACAGCATAAGAGACTCCACTGTCGGAATTATCTCCTCTGTAAAGCTGGTGGAGTGTGGATGAGGTAAGGTGGTACAGCCTGTTGGTGCCTTTCTGTATGTACTTTACAGCATAGGTCCTTACTATAACGGCCTGGGCCTTTAAAGCCTCCATCTCCCAGCCGTCGGCAACCTCTGAGAGGACTACACTCCTGACATAATCTTCAAGAGGCACCTCATTTATAAGATAAAGCCCTTTCTCCCCCTTCCATATCTCGATGTTTCCCAGGTAACGGACACCACTGACAAGCAGCTCTCCCTTGAAATTTCCAATCTTTTTGATGGTTGTTTCAGTATCAGGGGTTGTTGAAAAACGTTTATCGAGTATAAGAACCCGTATGTCCCTGGCATGACTCACGGAAAGGGAACTCAATACCATTATAACTATCAATACTATTGTTTTCATCCACTTCTCCCTCATTGTCTTCTGTCAATACGGTGACGTCCTACGGTTACGAGGCCCGTTTCGTTCAACGGTCACGTCCTTCGTATTTTCACGTAACCTTTAGACGTCTTACGATACGGGCCTCGTAACCGTAACCGTCTAACGATAAGCACCCCTCCAATTCTCCATCCCTCCATTCTTCGTATCCCTTGATTACCTGATTTTACTTAAAATCCAGAGAATGAGGGTCAGAATCAGACTGAGTATGATACTTGTGGCAAGTGGGAAATAGAAGGTGAAGTTCTTTCTCTCAATAATTATATCTCCGGGCAGTCTGCCAAGAAAAGGCACCTTGCCTGCAAGCATTAAAATAGCACCGAGCACTATGATAATAAGCCCTGTGATTATAAGAAACTTGCCTATCTGTTCAAAAGGTTCCATTTTTTCAGGTATCGGGTTCTAACTCCATAACTCCAACTCTCCATAACTCCAATTCTCTCTAACCCGTATACCTCTCCATCTCTGAATATATGCAGCCACAATATTTTTGCCTGTAAAGACCGAGTTCTCTTGAGAGCTTCACACCGTCCCTCCAGCCGGGCCTGAAGTCCTCGATGAAGAATTCAATATTATACTTTTCCTGAAGGGTCTGTCCTGTCTCTACAATCATGTCAAATTTCTGATAGGGACTGACAAGAAGGCTTGTTGTAAAACCATCCATGCCAAGTTCCCGGGCCTTCCAGGCTGTCTTTTCGAGACGGACCTGATAACAGTATGAACAACGGTTATCCTCTCTGTAGGCGACCTCCCTTACGAATTCCCTCAGCCCATAATCTTCAATGTACTGAATATCGAGTTTCCAGGATTTCTGCAGTTCCCTGAGGGCAGTAAGCCTTGCACTGTATTCAGTGAAGGGGTGGATGTTTGGATTGAACCATAACCCCTGGACCTCTATGCCCCTGTCTTTAAGGGTTTTCAGTGGATAGAGTGCACAGTTGGCACAGCATATATGCATAAGGAGGTGCATTAGTCTACTGATATTTAGTATAATTTCTTTTGCACTATTATATCAATTCATTTCTGTAGTGTACGAGAAATTAGAGCTCGGATTAACTGATAAAAACCTCAAACATGTGAAGGAAGTGATATGATAGAGTCTGAACGGTTTTAATTTCGCGGTAACTTTACCCGGATTCCCGAAGTACTTCGGGATCAGAGATGGACACGATGTCCATCGAGAATGAGTGAAGACTCTATCATATTGCTTCCAACAACCATTTGTTCCTGGATTTAGATAGAAGGATGTGACAACAAAAAAAAGTTTATGACGATTCGCACCAATAAAAAAATCCTGATTGCCATTATTCTGTGTCTGGCCTCTTTTCTTTTTCTTGGTACAGCAGGCACGGTCAGGGGTTTTGAGGGGCCCCTCAATATAAGAAACAGCTTTCCGCTCTTTCTCTCAATTGGAAGTCCTTCAATTATATCTGCTGAGGCTGAAAACTCCGTTGACCTCAATCTTATGTATTCAAGCACCTATCTTGTTAATACATCAGGAGAGTGGTCTTTTAACCTTGACTTAGAGGCAGCAATTATTGATTTGCAGATAAAGAGGCTTTTTTTTGGTGATTCGGTAGAGCTAAGCCTCGATATTCCTGTCTTAAGTTTTAACAGCGGGTTTTTTCTGGACGGTTTCCTGGAGTCCTATCACAGTGCCCTTGGATTTCCTGATTATGGCAGGAGTAACAGGCCCCCCAATGATTTCCTTTTTGAGGTCACTCATAACGGCAGGACGGTTGTTGCCGGTAAATCCGGAGAGATAGCCCTGGGTGACATAAGAATGGGAATTAAAAAGGCTGTTTACGTCAAAGACCCTTATGTAAGTCTCTACGGCTTTGTCGAATTTCCCACGGGTGATCCGGAAAGCGGTTACGGAAACGGGGCCCTTGATACAGGCGTTGCCCTGCTCGTAAACAAAGGTATTGGTGACAGTGTCATGACATACTTTAATGCAGGGGCTGTTTTTACTGACAGTTTCAGGGCTGAAGAGACGATCGACCTTGAGGACTATCTTTATGGTGCAGCAGGTGTGGAGTGGCTTTATTCAGGAAATCTTTCGCTCAATACCCAGTTTTTTATTCAGGGTTCGCCTTTCAGGAACACAGGTATCAGGGCAATAGATGAAGTTGCTACGATCCTGAGCTTTGGCGGCAGATACAGGATTAATCCGGGAAGATTCCTGGAATTCTCCTTCTCGGAAGACACGAATACCGCAGGAGCCCCTGATTTTATGGTCGGATTCGGCTACAGGTATAAATTTTAACTTCTTCAGGAAACTATGTGGAGAATAAACCGCATGATAAACCACAGAGACACAGAGGCACCGAGAAGCCAATATTTTATAATGAAGAAGTAACAGGTTCAGGGCTGTTGGAATCTGTTTATAAACTCTGTGTCCCTGAGTCTCTGTGGTTTATTATCCACTTTCAGAGCCTTCCAGAACGTATAATCGAATAGAGCAGCCAGAGCCCGAGCATGAAGGCCATAAGGAACCCTGCAAGACCCAGCAGGGGTATGTCAAAGACACGGCCGCCTGTATCCGAGAGGGTAAGTATGGCAGAGCTCAGGATAATGGCTGCAATAACAATACTGAAGGCGAGGCGGTTGGTTGAGCGGTCAATATCCCTTATCAGGCGGTCGAGCCCCAAAGGGGTCATCTTTATATGAAGGTCGTCCTTCAGGGCCTTCCTCATGAGGATTCTTACCTGTTTGGGGGTTGTTGTTACAAAGTCTGTTAATTCGTTGATCTGCTTTTCCATCTGTTTGTAGATTTTCTTGGGGTTGTACCTGCTTTTTATAAGGCGTGATGCGTAGGGTTCTGCAATGCTTATGAAATTAAAGTTAGGGTCAAGTTCCCTTCCGATACTGTCGAGTATAAGCATGCATTTGTTGAGCAGCAGCAGGTCCGAGGGGATCTTCATGCGGTGCTTTATGGCAACGTGCATCAGGGTATCAAGGTATTGGGCGATATTTATCTCGGAGATTGTAAGGTCATAAAGCGGAATGAGGAAGTCTATGATATCAGCCTTGAATTCCCGCTTAAACGCCTCTATGTCCACATCTTCCGTGACGAGGCCGAGGGCTATATACTCATCAATCAGGGAGTCGAAGTCCTTTTTTACAAGGGCGACAAGGGCAGAGGCAATGCTTTCCATCATATCAGGGGAGAGCCACCCTATAATACCGAAATCCACAAGGCCCAGTCGTCCGTCAGGCATAACAAACAGGTTGCCGGGATGTGGGTCAGCGTGAAAGAAACCATCCTCAAGAAACATCTTGAAGTAGGCATCCACACCTATTCTGGCAATCTCGGTCCTGTCAAGGCCGAGACGGGTTATGCCTTCAATGTCATCAATCCTTACCCCTTCTATCCTCTCCATTACAAGGAGCCTTTTTGAGACAAGGGCAGGGAATATCGAGGGTATGAATATATGAGGGTGTTTTGAGAAGTTCCTGCGGAACCTGCAGGCGTTTTTCCCCTCTTCTGTAAAGTCGAGTTCCTTCCTGATAGTCTTTGAAAACTCCTCGACGATACCCGTGGGATTAAAGAACTCAGTTTCCGGGATGTATTTCACCATCCGTGAGCTGATGGCCTTCAGGATAATAATGTCTGTTTCTATTATATCAGCGATATTGGGTCTCTGCACTTTGATTACAACAGGACTTCCATCCTTCAGGGTTGCATAATGGACCTGGGCAATAGAGGCTGCAGCAATAGGTGTTTCATCAATGCTTTCGAAGTGATCCTCAGGAGAAAGCCCCAGATCTTCCTTTATGGTTTCCCTTACGTGGTGGAAAGGAAATGGTGGCACTTCGTCCTGGAGTTTCTTGAATTCATCTGCAAAGGGCTTTGTTATGAGGTCGGGTCTTGACGCAAGCACCTGTGCCAGCTTAATGAATGACGGGCCAAGCTCTTCAAAGGCGAGCCTTAACCTTGCAGGGATTGAATGGCCGGCTAACTCGGGCGGAGCGCCAAGGACCTTCAGCCTCTTTCTGAAGGGTACGAGCCTCTGGAGATTCAGCTGTTCTATGAACTGGCCAAACCCGTGCTTGAGGAATACATTAACAATCTGGCGGATCCTGCTGATGTTCCTGTATGTTCTTTTTAGCCTGAGGAATTCAAGGAGCATTAAGTGCCTTTCTGCTCAGACCCTTCAATGACAGTTTCAAGCTTTTTGACCCGCGCAGAGAGTGCCTTTATTTTCTTGTTTAAATCCTCGATGTTTTCCTTTGTAGGGAGGTTCATCTTCTCCAGGGTCTTTGCCAGGACGTCAGATATACTCTTTGTCAGTTCGTCAGAGCTCTTTTCAGCCTTCTCAGACCACTCCTTCACGAGCTTTGCCCCCTGTGTTTCACTCAATTCACATTCACCCTTTTTTACGAGTTCATCAATCGATTCCTTTATCTTTTCCTGAACTCCAAAACCGGCAAGTAATGCATTCCTGACAACATCAAAAATTGTCATAAAACCTCCTTTCCATTACGGGTTAATCGGGTTAATAAAAGTCATTTTATAAGAGTACAGTTATCTGTATTTCTCTCAGGCAAAGCAGGTATAACCTGCGCCTATTACCTGTTTTATCCCTTGCCCTGATTGGCCTTTATTATATCGTACACTTTATCGAGGACAGAATCAAGTTTTTCCACCTCTTTTGTTCCACCCTGAGCTATGTCGGGCCTGCCGCCTCCCTTACCGCCTGCAAGGGCGGAAAGTCTTTTTACAATATCACCGGCATTATAGCGGTCCTTCAGGTCTTTTGTTACCATGCAGACTATGGCAGCCTGGCTGTCAATTGCTGATGAAGCTATAATGATACCGGACTGAATGCGGTCTCTTAAGTTATCTGCCAGAAGGCGGAGCTCTTTTGGATTAAGGCCATCTTTTCTTGTCTTTATGACCTTTACACCATTCAGTTCCTTTGCCCCCTTCAGTGCCTCTGCAATTGCATCGCTTGAGGTGCCTGTCCTGAGTTTCTGAACCTCCTTTTCGAGTGCTTTCAGGGCAGAGAGGAGTTTTTCCGTTTTTTGCAGGGGTGTCTCTGTCTTCAGCAGCTCTTTTATCGAATCAAGTTCATATGCCTTCTGTCTGAAGTATTCAAGGGCTTCACTTCCGGTTAATGCCTCTATCCTCCTGACGCCCGAGGCAACACTTCCTTCCGAGACAATTACAAATAGCCCTATCTCACCTGTTGCCCTGCAGTGTGTGCCGCCGCAGAGTTCCCTGCTGAAGTCTCCTACTGAGACGACCCGGACGGTCTCACCGTATTTTTCATCAAAGAGGGCGACCGCCCCTGTCTTCATTGCCTCTTCAACGGACATGACATCTGTTCTGACAGGGAGGTTGCCGAGTATTTTTTCGTTTACTGTATCTTCAATCTTCTTTATCTCATCTTTTTGGAGGGCATAGAAGTGTGTGAAGTCAAATCTCAGTCTTTCGGGGGTTACCCATGAACCTGCCTGCCTGACATGTTCACCAAGAACTATCCTTAATGCCTTGTGCAGAAGGTGGGTTGCCGTATGGTTTCTCATGGTAGCCCTTCTTTTCTCTTCATCAACACTGCAGGTAACGCGTTCTCCCTTTTTGACCTTTCCGCGCTTTATTTCCACACGATGTACGTGAAGGCCATGAACCGGTTTTTTGGTATCAAGGACCCATACATGGGCTTCTTCTGTGTCCATTATGCCTGTGTCGCCAACCTGACCTCCGGATTCAGCATAGAATGGCGTCCTGTCAAGGATTATCTCTCCCTCTTCACCCTCTGCCAACTCCTCCACTGAACGGCCCTCTTTAATCAGGGCCTTAATAGTGGCTTCTGTTTTTAAAGCGTTGTAGCCTGTGAATTCTGTTTCACCTGTCTCTTTGACGATTTCACTGTAGACAGAGGTCAGGGTACGTTCTTCCGCATTCCATACAGCCCTTGCCCTCTTGCGCTGCATCTCCATCTTCCGCTGAAAACCCTCTTCGTCAATCCTTAAACCTGCATCCATTGCGATATCCCGTGCAAGATCAAGGGGAAAGCCATATGTGTCATGGAGTTTGAAGACCTCTTTACCTGGAATAACGGTCTCTCCCTGTTCTTTTATCTTTGCAATAACATCATCAAGTATATTCATTCCCAGCTCAATTGTCCTTGTAAAACTCTCTTCTTCAATCCTGAGGAGTTTTTGGGTCCTCTCTTGTTCATCCGTGATTTCAGGATAGAGGTCGCCCATTGAGTCAATGACAGGGGTGACCATTTTATAAAGACATGGTTCATGCAGGTTCAGAAGCCTTGCATGTCTTGATGCCCTGCGGATTATTCGCCTGAGCACATAGCCCCTCCCTTCATTTGAAGGTACAATCCCTTCAGAGAGCAGGAAAGTTGTTGCACGTATATGATCGGCTATCACCCGGATGGATGCGTCTGTATCCGGTGAGGAGCCGTACTTTATGCCTGAAAGAGTGGATATCTCCCTGATGATGGGTTCAAAGAGGTCTGTGTCAAAATTGTTCAGTTTGCCCTGAAGCACTGCTGTGATACGTTCAAGTCCCATCCCGGTATCTATGCTCGGATGAGGCAGGGGGGTGAGGTTGCCCTTTTCATCCCTGTTGTACTGCATGAATACGAGGTTCCATAGCTCAAGGAACCTGTCACAGTCACACCCGGGTGCACACTCCTTGCTCCCGCAACCCACGGATTCACCCTGGTCAATAAGTATTTCGGAGCAGGGTCCGCAGGGCCCTGTATCAGCCATCTGCCAGAAATTGTCTTTTGCGCCAAGGCGGACAATCCTGGAGTGTTCAATGCCGGTTTCATCCTTCCATATCCTCTCTGCCTCGTCATCCTCTTCATATACAGTGGCGTAGAGTCTTTCCTTTGGCAGTTTGAACCTTTCGGTCAGTAGTTCCCAGGCAAGGGATATGGCCTCTTTCTTGAAGTAATCTCCAAAAGAAAAGTTTCCGAGCATTTCAAAAAAAGTGTGATGTCTTGCCGTATGTCCAACATTTTCGAGGTCGCTGTGTTTTCCCCCTGCACGCATGCACTTCTGACAGGAGGCTGCCCTCCTGTAAGGCCTGCTCTCGATCCCGAGAAACACCCCCTTGAACTGAACCATCCCTGCATTGGTAAAGAGCAGGGTAGGATCATCTTGGGGAACGAGTGGCGAACTCTTTACAACCTCATGCAACCTCATGATCTCTTTCCCCGAAAAACCGGAGAAAACTTGCGCGTATCTCTCTACTTGTCATAAGAATCCTTTGTTTTTTATATTTGGCGAGCAAGCGAGCAAGCTAACAAGCGAGCAAGCTGGCAAAACGACAAAATGCTCAGTCCTTTAAGCTTTTAATCCTTTAAGCTTGTTAGCCTGCTCGCTTGCTCGCCTGTTTTATTCTTTAATCCTGCTCGCTTGCTTACTTTGCAATTCCCGGTTCCGTGCTCACTATCTCCGTGAGTTTGCCGTCGGTAAATCTCAGGATGGTCTTGAATACCCCGCCCCAT
>JAADGU010000056.1 GCA_013152195.1 Nitrospirota bacterium | reverse complement strand
GAGAAAAAATGTCTTGCTTCCAAGACTATTAAGAGATATGATACACCTAAAACTCCCTATCAAAGAGTTATGGAATCAACTGATATCTCAAATGAAGTAAAAAGTTCTCTTAAAAAAGATTTCGAACAACTAAATCCTTTTAGGCTGAGAAAAGCCATGGAGAAGAAACTTGCTAAAATCTTTAATATTATTTACATGAATAATCACTGACATTAACTGTTGCTTCGGTAACATTCTTTTATGAGTCATCAGGTGAGTAGCAGGACTGCAGGTGAAAACCCGGTCAGCTTTTAGAAGGGGAAACAGATACAAAGCTTTCACTCATTCTCGACAGACATCCTGTCTGTCTCCGATCCCGAAGTACTTCGGGAATCCGGGTGAGGCAAAAATGATAATTAAATCCGTTCAAACTCTGTATCCGTTTCCCTTTCCATCCTACTGTCTCTGTTTTGGGGTGTTGGTATTATGGTAGAGATAAAGTTCTTTATGTTAAAATAGTAATATTATGGAAGAAGTCGGCATTGTGAAGAGTATTGATGGGGTAACTGCAAAGGTTCTTGTTGAGCGCAAGAGTGCCTGTGACAAGTGTAGCGAGGGGTTATGTCATGTTTCTGATGCCGGGGCACTTATAGATGCGCTCAATATAGCCAAGGCAAAAGAGGGACAGAAGGTCAAGGTTGTATTTAAATCCTATACATATCTGAAAGGCACGATTCTTATTTATGGTCTCCCTGCACTTGCGCTCATAATCGGAGCGGTCCTTGGCAAGGAGTTCCTTCCCCGCATCTTCAGTGGAGTTGATCCTGACCTGCTTTCTGCAGTCGGTGGTTTTGGTCTCTTTATTCTTACGTTCATTGCTGCCAGACTATTCAGTCTGAGAATGGAGAAAAATACGGAGTACAAGCCCGTTGTCGAAGAGATACTCGAGTAAATTAACTATATGAATTCCGTTAAAAACAGGGGGTTGTATGGCTAAACATGATGTTTCCATGATCAGGAACTTTTCGATTGTGGCACATGGTGGTGCTGGCAAGACCTCTTTAGTGGAGGCCATACTTTACAGTGCAGGTGCCATTGACAGGATGGGAAGCGTGGAGGCAGGGAATACTGTAACCGATTTTGATCCTGAAGAGATAGAGCGGAAAATCACCATATCTTCTGCAGTTGCCTATTGTGACTGGAATGCCTGCAGGATGAATATCATAGATACGCCGGGGTTTATTAATTTTATAGAGGATGCAAGGGGCTGTCTGAGGGTATCGGATGGGGCATTAATAATAGTCAGCGCAATATCAGGCGTCAAGGCAGAGACCGAGAAGATATGGAAATATGCCTGTGAGTTTGAACTTCCGAGGATTATATTTATTAACAAGATGGACAGGGAGAATGCCGATTTTACACGTGCAATCAGTGATTTGGAGAAATCTTTTGAGACAGAGGCCATTGCACTGAATATCCCGATGGGGGAGGGTGCTTCCTTTGAGGGTATTGTGGATATAGTAAGGATGAAGGCATATCGTTTTGAAGACGGGGGGACAAAAGGGGACAAAAGAGGTTGACGTGCCCTCAGAGCTTGCAGAAGATGCCGGGAATTACAGGAAAAAGCTTGTAGAAAAGATAGCGGAATCCGATGATGCCCTTCTTGAGCGGTATCTTGATGGAGGTGAGCTGACAGAAGAGGAGATTCTCGGGGGCGTAAAAGAGGGCTCCCTTACCAGGAAGTTTATCCCGGTGGTTTGTGGTTCTGCCACTCAGAACCGGGGCATTGACCTGCTCATGAATACAGCAGTCCTGTGTCTTCCCTCACCTGGGGAGATGGCGCGGATAAGCCCTGTCAGGGGCAGAAATCCCGGGGACGGCTCTGAGGTGCTGAGGCAGCCGGATGAGAATGAGCCCTTTTCAGCTTATGTCTTCAAGACCATTGCCGATCCGTTTACAGGTAAGCTTACCCTTATGAGGGTTTACTCGGGCAGCCTTAATGCTGATTCAACCGTCTATAACTCCTCATCAGATGCTAAAGAGAGAATCGGGCAGGTTTTTTACCTCTTCGGGAAGAAGCATGTTCCCACCCAGACCCTTGGGCCCGGGGAGATAGGGGTGGTGGCAAAACTGAAGGCGACCAATACCGGTGACACGCTCTGCGATGCGGCAAACCCTGTGGTCTTTGAAAAAGTGAGCTTTTCTGAGCCAATTATATCCTTATGCCATTGCGCCAAGGAGCAAGGGCGATGAGGAAAAAGTCAGCTCTGGTCTGCACCGGATGCTTGAGGAGGACCCGACCCTGAGGTTTCACAGGGATGAGGAGACAAACGAGATGCTGCTCTCAGGTATGGGGCAGGTGCATATCGAGATAGCTATTCAGAAATTAAAGAGAAAGTTTGGTGTTGATGTAGAGATGAAGACCCCGAAGATTCCTTATCGTGAGACCATAAGGGCTCATGCCAGGGCACAGGGGAAATACAAGAAGCAGTCAGGCGGAAGGGGGCAGTATGGAGACTGCTGGATTGAGATAGAACCACTGCCAAGGGGCGGAGGATTTGAGTTTGTTAACAGGATAGTCGGTGGCGTGATCCCGAGGCAATATATCCCTGCAGTAGAGAAAGGAGTTATAGAGACCCTGAGGGCGGGTGCACTGGCAGGTTATCCCATGGTGGATGTAAAGGTTACGCTCTTTGACGGCTCGTATCACTCTGTTGATTCCTCGGAGATGGCGTTTAAGATCGCAGGCTCCATGGCCATAAAAAAGGCTGCATCCGAGGCAAAACCGGTATTGCTTGAACCCGTTATGAGGGTTGAGGTGACCACACCTGATGACGCCCTCGGCTCTGTTATCGGAGACCTGAATGCAAAGAGGGGAAAGGTTCAGGGCGTGGAGCCCCAGGCCGGGGGAAACCAGAAGATAACGGCCCTTGTTCCCATGGCGGAGATGCTTACATATGCCAACCAGCTGCACAGTCTCACCTCCGGCAGGGGGATATACTCCATGGAGTTTTCTCACTATGAAGATGTCCCCGGGCACATTGCACAGAAGCTTATTAAAGAGAGGAAAGCAGAAAGAGAACCAGGTAAGGAATAAAAGGCAGTACGCCTGCAGGCGGAGGCCTTCTTTGAAAAGGTCCTCCTTTGATTTTGATAAAGCCTTTGTTTCTTTCACGGAGGCGGAGCTTTAAATCTTCTCAAACCCTGCCCGGGAGTCCCGTCGGAACCTGTAGATTTTTCAGTTGTAAGGATTTCGGGATATTCCTGAAATTGACAAATATACCCGTATATTTTTAAATTAAAAGACAAAATATTGTTTGCAGGAGGCAAGATGCAGAAGACTGTTGAGGATATCAATCCCACTAAAAAGAAATTTGTTGTAGAGATACCTGCTGATGTTCTTGAGCATAAGATAGAAGAGGCACTCAGGAATCTTGGTAAAACCACGAAGATCCCGGGGTTCAGGCCCGGTAAGGTGCCGCTTTCTCTGCTTGAGAGGAGGTATGGGAAAGATGTGGAGATGGACGTGATTGAGCGCCTGGTTCCAGAGTATTATGTAATGGCGATCAAGGAGGAGGCCCTCTTTCCAGTTGCAGCCCCGGTCTTTGAAGAGTACGATTTCAAGAGGAAAACACCCCTGAAGATGACCTTTACAGTGGAGTTCCTTCCGGAGATAAAGGACCTGAAGTATGAGGGATATACTGTAAAAGAGGAGACCGTTGATGTAACTGATGAGGAAGTGGAGGAGACCACCAAACGTCTGCTTACAGAGAAATCTACTTATGAGGTGGTTGATGATACAATCTCTGATGGCGACCTTGTGGTGGTTGACTACGAGATTGTCGAGGAGGACCAGAAGGTCACAGGCCAGTTTATCAAGATTGGCAGTGATATCATTCCCCAGGAGATATCCGAGGCATTAAAAGGCAGGAAGGCCGGGGAGCCCTTTGAGGTCTCCGCAGCATTCCCCGATGATTACGTCAACAAGAATTTCTGCGGAAAGACCCTCACCCTTAAAGGGAGCATTAATGAGGTGAAGAGATTAAAAAAGGCTGATCTGAACGATGAATTTGCCAAGGACCTTGGATATGACGACCTGGAAAAACTGAAGGAAGCCGTCAGGGAGTCTCTTGAAAATGTAAAGAAAGAGATGTCCGAGAACAGGCAGAAGGCCGAGCTTATTGAGCAGCTTGTGAAGGACAATGATTTTGATATACCCGAGAGTCTCCTTGAGTCGGAGCTTAATGCACTCGTTGGTGAAGAGAATAAGAAGGACCCGGAACTCGATGTTGAAAAGGCAAGGGAGGATCTGAGAGAGAAGGCCGTCAGGAATGTCAAGGCCAACATCCTTCTTGATGTGACAGAGAAGGAGAAGGTGGAAGTTACAGATGACGAGATGAAAAAGAGAATAGTAGAGATTGCAGGCAGCATGTATCTCAGTCCGGAGAATTTTATAGACATGTACCTCAAGAATGAGGGTGCCATGAGTGGATTCAGGCAGAATATTGTCAGGGAGAAGGCCCTTGATATTGTATTTCAGAAAGCTGTCAGGGAAGCAGATAAAAGTGATAAGGTAGAGACCAGTGATGTGAAGACCAGTGATAGTGAATAGTATCCGTGTAAACTAAAAGTAGAAGACCGGCACTAATCTGCTGACACTGACTTTAAACCAAGAGGAGAGTAAGAAGATGAGTTTGATTCCTATTGTAATAGAACAGACAGGAAGGACCGAGAGGGCCTATGACATCTATTCAAGGCTGCTGAAGGACAGGATAATCTTTATCGGCACACCGATAGACGATCATGTGGCCAATACAGTGATTGCGCAGCTTTTGTTTCTTCAGACCGATGACCCTGAGAAGGATATCCATGTCTATGTCAATTCCCCCGGCGGAGTTGTCTCTTCAGGGCTTGCCATCTATGATACCATGCAGTATGTGAAGCCTGATATTGCCACATATTGCCTTGGACAGGCGGCAAGCATGGGAGCCCTGCTTCTGTCGGCAGGGGCAAAGTCAAAGAGGTTTGCACTCCCCCACTCGAGGATAATGATACATCAGCCGATGGGTGGTTTTCAGGGACAGGCCACGGACATTGAGATCCATGCACGGGAGATTCTCAAGATGAAGGAGACGCTGAACGGGATCCTTGCGAATCATACATCCCAGCCTTATGACAAGATTCAGGCAGACACGGACAGGGATTTCTTCATGTCTGCAGAAGAGGCAAAGGAGTACGGGATTGTTGATGATGTGATTTATTCCGTCAAGAAAGAAAAAGAAGAGGAGTAATAATATATACGTTAGTTGTATATTCAGAAATAGGAAGGATCAGCCGGTAGCCGGCTGACAGGAGGCTATAGGATGTCTAAAAAGGAAGAAGATAAGTTGCAGTGTTCTTTCTGTGGTAAAACCCAGAGTGAGGTGAAGAAGCTCATTGCCGGGCCCACGGTTTATATCTGTGACGAATGTGTGGAGCTCTGTGACGAGATACTTGCAGAAGAGATGGAGTCCTTCAATGAAGGACTGCCATTTCCGGAATTGCCCACGCCCATGGAGATTCACAAGGTGCTTGATGAGTATGTAATCGGTCAGGAGAAGGCAAAAAAGACGCTCTCGGTTGCGGTTCATAACCACTACAAGAGGATTCACCATCCGGTAAAGACGGATGTGGAGATTCAGAAGAGCAATATCCTCCTTATAGGTCCGACCGGGACCGGTAAGACGCTTCTTGCTCAGACACTTGCACGGATACTCGATGTGCCTTTCACTATTGCGGATGCCACAACCCTTACAGAGGCCGGCTATGTTGGTGAGGATGTGGAGAATATCATACTCAAACTGCTTCAGGCAGCCAATTACGATGTTGAGAGGGCTCAGAGGGGAATAATCTATATCGACGAGGTGGACAAGATAAGCAGAAAGGCCGACAGCCCCTCCATTACAAGGGATGTCTCGGGAGAGGGAGTACAGCAGGCCCTGCTGAAGATTATTGAAGGCTCGGTAGCAAATATCCCGCCTCAGGGTGGGAGGAAACACCCGCAGCAGGAGTATATCCCGGTAGATACAACCGGCATACTCTTCATCTGTGGCGGCGCCTTTGTGGGGCTTGAAGAGATTATCGAGAAGAGGATAGGAAAGAGGACCGTTGGTTTCGGAGCCGATACTACGGCAAAGAGAAAGATAGGGAATATCCTCAGCATTGTGGAGCCAGGGGACCTTGTAAGGTACGGGATGATCCCCGAGTTTGTCGGAAGGCTTCCCGTGGTCAGCACGTTGGGTGAGCTGAATGAATCGGCTCTTGTCAGGATACTTGTTGAGCCAAAGAACGCCCTTACAAAGCAGTATGAGAGATTACTCTCCATAGATAATGTGAAGTTACGCTTTAGTGAGGGGGCCCTGCGCGCCATTGCGAAGAAGGCGATAAAGAGGAAGACCGGTGCAAGGGGACTGCGTGCCATCCTTGAGGAGATAATGCTTGAGGTGATGTATGAGATTCCGTCGCGTAAAGAGATAAGAGAGTGCGTGATTAATGAAGAGGTTGTTACACGTCTGGAAAGGCCGATCCTGATTTATGAAAAGACAGCGGAATCGGCTTGATGGCTTTCTAAAAAATCCTTTTGGGATGCCGCCGCATGGATGATCTGATTGCATTTAACAGGGACTCCCGTATATGGGGGTCCTTTATTTTCAGGGTGACATCCTCAATCAGCTCTTCGGGTATATTGCCGGGAGCTGCTGGAGGTACAGGCCTGCCCTTCTTCTTTTTGAATACCCTTCCAAGTTTGAACCTGATTGACTCAACTCCATATCCAGAGAGGCGCTTTTTCATCTCCTCTTTATGAAGTCTTATTTCATTGAGCCACACATGGGAGTCGACAATGATGAGCAATTGTCCCCTTTTCAGTGTCGAGGGGTAAAGGTGTTCACCCATAGGGGGGGGAAACAGCGTCCGGAAGTCTTTTCGTAAAAATTCGAGCCTGAATTCTTCATAAAGGCCAAGGTCTTTTATGATGTCTGAAAGCTCGGTTGTTATGGATTTCATCTATAACAGTAAGGGTGACAGGTTTTGCAGTCTTACTCTCAGAGTTTCCCGGCGATCTTCTCGATTATGAAGTTTTCCAGTATGTCTCCAACCTTGATGTCATTGAATTTCTCAATCGTAATCCCACACTCATATCCGGCCTGAACCTCTTTTACATCTTCCTTGAATCTTTTAATAGCCGCTATCTTTCCCTGATAGATAACGATGTTGTCCCTGATAACCCTTATGCCGTCACTTGACCTCTGTATGGTGCCCTCAAGCACATAGCAGCCCGCCACTGTGCCGATATGGGAGATTGTGAATACCTCTCTCACCTCGGCCCTGCCGATGACCTTTTCCCTTAAGGTTGGTTCAAGGAGGCCCTCAAGGGCTTTCTTTACATCCTCAATGGCCTCGTATATTACTGTGTAAAGCCTGATATCAACATTCTCTTTTTCAGCGGCCTGTGCTGCCTTTGATTCGGGTCTGACGTTGAAGCCTATTATAATTGCATTGGATGCAGATGCCAGCATTACGTCGGACTCGTTAATCCCTCCGACAGCCGTGTGTATTACCCGCACCTTGACCTCTGGATGGGTAATTTTTTCAAGAGATTCCCTGATGGCTTCCACAGAGCCCTGCACATCAGCCTTGATAATTATGTTCAGCTCCCTGATCTCCCCTTCCTTGATCTGCGAGTAGAGCTCGTCAAGCTTAACCTTCTTTGCCCTGGCCATTTCTGCCAGTCTTTCCTTGTGCAGCCTGGCCATGGCAATCTGCCTGGCCTTTTTTTCATCTTCCACAACCACAAAGTGGTCACCAGCCTGTGGAACCTCTGAAAACCCGATTACTTCAACAGGTGTTGAAGGGATGCTCTCTTTAACCCTCGTTCCCCTGTCGTTAATAAGTGCCCTGACCTTACCGTAGGACTTTCCTGAGACAAAGGCATCTCCAATCCTCAGTGTTCCTGCCTGCACAAGGACAGTTGCAACCGGGCCTCTGCCTTTGTCGAGCCTGGACTCTATGATTACTCCCCTTGCAGGTCTTTCATGGTTTGCCTTCAGCTCCATTATTTCAGCCTGAAGCAGTACCATCTCCAGCAGTTCATCTATTCCGACCCCGTTTTTTGCAGATACCTCCACAAAAATATTCTTTCCTCCCCATTCTTCAGGTACGATATCATATTCAGCCAGTTCACTCCTTACCTTCTGGGGATTTGCATCGGGCTTGTCAATCTTGTTCACTGCCACGATAATGGGAACCCCGGCAGCCTTTGCGTGGTTGATGGCCTCCACTGTCTGGGGCATGACACCGTCATCAGCAGCAACTACCAGTATAACTATATCCGTGGCCTGCGCACCCCGAGCCCTCATTGTTGTAAACGCCTCATGGCCGGGAGTGTCCAGAAAAACGATATCCCTGTCTTTAAGCCTTACCTTGTATGCACCAATATGCTGGGTAATCCCGCCTGACTCTGTTTCGGTAACGCGGGTCTTTCGAATTGCGTCAAGAAGCGAAGTCTTTCCGTGATCGACATGACCCATCACAGTTACTACCGGAGCCCTTGGCGAAAGGTCTTCAGCCCGTTCCTCAACCTCCTCGATTTCCTCTCTTTCACTTTCCAGAGGGGCTGATTCTAACTTGATTCCAAAGCTGTCTGCAATTAGGATAGCTGCATCCAGCTCTACCGGCTGGTTTATTGTGACCATTGTGCCTAATTCCATGAATTTCTTTATAACTTCCGAGACTTTCTGGCCGATCAGTTCTGCAAATTCCTTTACTGTGGCACCTTCAGGCAGCTTTATCGCCTTTTTCCTCGGAGCAGCCGTTGATATATGCTGGGTTTGCGAGGCGGTATGCTGTGTCCGGCCATGATTAATAACCCTTCCCCTTCCGGCCCTCTTTCCACTCTTTGAGTCAAGCCACTTCTTGGGCTCAATCTTTCTTATAGCCTGAAATGCCCGTTGCATACTCTTTCTTTTTGTGGCATCTGCCTTCTGGTCTGTTGCCTCTTTTTTGAGACCGTCAGGAGATGCAGCCTCTTCACCACTGTCGGCAACAGCTATACTTGGTTCTGTCTTCTTTCCGGTTTCCGGTTCTTTTCCGGGTTCCTGCTGAAGCGGTACGGCTGCTTTTTCTGTTTCCTTCCCGGCACCTTTTAATCCTTTTCTAAATAACGCTTCCACTTTAACCGCAATATCTGTATCAATATTTGAAGAATGGGTCTTTCCATCAACTCCCATCTTCTTTAGTTCATCAAGAATATCTTTATTCTTTACTCCCAGCCGTTTGGCAAGTTCGTAAACTCTTATCTTCTCCATCAATATCTCCCTTTTATGACACTGCTATAAACAGGACTTGTCACAGTTATCATAAAATGTTATCATATTTACTCCTTTTAGTGCAAATAAGAACCCGGGTAAGGAGGATATTACAAGATGGCAATATGTTATGTTTGTGGTAAAATACGCGCAGTTGGAAATAATGTCAGTCACTCCAACAAGAAAACAAAGAGGGTTTTTAAACCTAACCTTCAGAGAATAAAAATAGTAACTGATAGTGGTCCCAAGAAGACCTATGTGTGTACAAGGTGTATCAGGTCCGGCAAGATTACAAAGGCAATATGACCCGGCTGAAATCATTAAACAGAGTCTGTGTATAAACACAACAGTTGAGCCGTTATTCACGCAGTCTGTTGAGCGGGCATTCAGTCTTTTAAGTAAGTTCTGGATGCCCGAACGTTTTTCGGGACATGAGTGAAATAAAAAGGCTTGTTTATACGCAGACCCTAAAGAGAGCCTGATTTTATTGGCTTTTATTGCAGGTCATATTCTGAAACTGGTGAAATCCTGTGGATTCAGCGGAGCAGGGATACAGGTGAATCCCTGAATTTCTGTCAGCAACTAATCTGGAGAAGAACCAGGACAGTCAATCCATAAGCAGGACAGTCAATCCAAAAGAATGATAATTGGTCTTTTAACCCTGGATATTTTTATCCCCGAGGCAGGTTCACTGAAGTCAAAACGCTTCGTAATACGCTCACTCAAAGACAGACTTGCGAAATTCAATGTCTCGGTAGCAGAAGATGCCAATAACCTGTGGCAAAGGACTACCATCTCAATAGTGTGTGTTACGAATGATACCTCACACCTTTACAGTACTTTTGAGAAGATAAAGAACCTGGTCCTTTCCGAGGCATCTATTGAGGTGCTGAAGATGGATATAGAATTGCTGTAAGCCTGAAATAACTAACTTTTTAAAAGGAAATTAAAATTATGCTGCCATATAAACGTTCAAAGCGCATCGGTGACCTTATGAGGGAGGAGATTGCTGATATTGTCATGAGGAGGGTGAAGGACCCTCGTCTGGGTTTCCTGACAATAACCTCTGTGGAAGTTACAGAAGATCTTAAGATTGCCAGGGTTTATGTTAGTGTCCTCCAGAAAAGCGAAACAAAGAGCACACTGAAGATTCTGAATTCCGCAAAGGGGTTTATAAGGTCGGAGCTGCGAAAGCGTGTAAGAATGAAGGTGCTGCCAACGCTTGAATTCTATGAGGATGAATCAATTGAGTACGGGGCAAAGATAGATGAGCTGCTTCGCAAGATAAAAAGAGAGGGTGAAAGTGAAGGTTCCTGAAGAGATAGTTGAACTCTTAAAGAGAGAGCAATCCTTTACAATCGTCTCCCACATCAATCCCGAAGGAGATGCCCTGGGTGCATCCATTGCCCTTGCCCTTGCCCTGAGATTACTGAACAGGGATGTGAGGGTCTTCAACCGTGACGGGGTGCCGTATATGTACGGGTTTCTCCCCTTCTCAGAGTTGGTTGAGACAGGGATGGACAGGGAGAGACTGAAGAATTCGGTTCTCATTGTCCTGGACTGTAATGACCTTGAGAGGGTTGGGCTGAAGGAGGTCGAGTGTAAAAAGATTGTTGTTATCGATCATCATCAGACTGTTACTGATTTTGGTCATATCAGGTGGATAGAACCAGAAAGCCCTGCTGCAGGCTTGATGGTCTATAATCTCTTAAAAGAACTTGGAACAGTAATAGACAGGGCAATGGCGGTGAATCTTTATGCAGCAATTGCCGTGGATACGGGAACGTTCAGGTACGAAAACACCACGCCGGAGGTGCTGAGGGCTGCTGCCGAGTTGGTAGAGGCAGGGGTTAACCCCGGAGAAGTCTCCCGGCGGCTCTATGAATCATGGTCTGTTAATAAATTCCGGCTATTGGTCAGTATGCTGAAGACGGTGGAGATTGTGAATACAGGTAACATTAACAGTGCCATTTCAATCATTACGCTCGATATGTTCAGGGAGACAGGGGCGGATGCCTCGGATACAGAGAACTTTATAAATTTTCCAAGGATGATAGAGTCGGTGGATATTTCCGCCATGTTCAGGGAGGTTGAATCCGGCTGCTGGAAGGCCAGCCTCAGGAGTAAAGGCAACTGTGATGTTTCATTGATTGCCTCGCATTTTGGCGGCGGCGGACATAAAAACGCTGCCGGTTACAAGGTTTGCGGTGATATTGAGGAAGTAAAGAGGGGACTTTTAGAGGCGATTCAGGACTTAGTAGCGACCCGATGAGTGTTGATAGAAGTTTTAATGAAAATGTTGTTATAAATCTGAATAAACCACCTGATATCACATCCCACCAGGCAGGGCGCAAGGTGCAACGCATTCTCGGGGCCTCAAAGTCGGGTCATGCAGGTACCCTCGACCCATTTGCCGAGGGCCTACTGCTCGTCTGTCTGAATGACGCTACAAGGACAACCGAGTACCTTTCATCACTTGAAAAAGAGTATGTCGCCCACTTTCAACTCGGCATGGTGACCGACACCCTTGATATTACAGGAACTTTAATTAAAGAAGTGAACCCTTCAGGCATTACGGAGGAGGCAGTAGTAAAGGTTCTCGGGCATTTTAAGGGGGAATTAATGCAGATGCCTCCGATGTATTCAGCCATAAAGCAGAAGGGCGTGCCTCTTTACAAGCTTGCGAGGAAGGGGATAACTGTTCATAGAGAAGAGCGAAGGGTTTTTATTCATATGATGGAACTGCTCTCCTTCTCTTTGCCCGAATTTGTTGTAAGGATAAGATGTTCCAAGGGGACTTATATCAGAAGCCTTGCCCGTGATATAGGTGATGCCCTTGGGGTGGGAGCTGTGGTTAGAAGGCTGCAAAGAACCGCAATAGGGCATTTCAGAATAGAGGATGCTGTCTCTTTTGAGGCTCTCCAGAGTGGGTTGTTTACTTTTTCCACAATGGATGAGGCCCTGAAACATCTTGATGAATTAATCCTGAATGACGATCAGTTCAGGCTTGCCAGTCATGGTACGGCTTTTTTTGCCGGGACTGGAATATCCGGGGGGGAACTCCTCAGATTAAAAAGTCCAACTGGTGACTTTTTTGCCATTGGGAAGTTGCAGGACGGGGGGCGCGTGAAGATAGAGAAGGTCTTTTTTCACTGACCATTAAAAACCTGAAAGTGTTAAATAAAGATAGAAGTGTTAAGTACGGATACACGTTGAGAATTTCCTGTCCTATCCAATCTGAAAGCTGCAGTATGCTTTTTTCGTGATTCGGGATTGTTTTATTTTTTGCAACTTTCGAAAAAAAAAGAAAAAGTACTTGACAAGAAAAAAAAATTCTGCTTATATAGAGGTATGCTGCTTGGTGAAAAGATTCCAATAGGGCTGGATATCGGGGCCGGATTTTTAAAGGTAGCCCGGATTAAAGAGACGAGAGGCGGATATGAACTTGAAGAGTTTGATATGATTCCGCTGCCCCCCGAGCTCATTGTAGATGGCTCTATCATCGATTCTCTCCGCCTTGCTGATTCAATCAAGGAACTCCTCCGCAAGTCAAGGATAAAAGGTAAGGAAGCCGTTATATCGGTTTCCGGTCATTCCTCTGTAATCATTAAAATGATAAGCCTGCCTGAAATGAGCGAGGAAGAGCTTGAGGAATCCATAAAGTTTGAAGCAGAACAGTACGTCCCTTTTGATATAAACGATGTAAACATAGATTTCCAGATTATCGGTCCAAGGGATGAGCCCGGACAGATGGATGTTATACTGGTGGCAGTAAAGAAGGACGTTATAAATGAATATGTAAGTGTTGTAAGAGATGCAGGTTTAACCCCTGTTATAGTGGACGTCGATGTTTTTGCCCTTGAAAATATGTACGAGTTGAATTATGAGATCTCGGCTTCCAGGAATGTTGCCCTTGTGGACATAGGGGCAAGCTCCATCAAGATGAACATCATTAAAGGTGGAATCCCGTCTTTTACGAGGGACGGCCCAGTGGGGAGCAACCTCCACTCAGAAGCCCTGCAGAGGGAGTTCCATATACCTTACGAGGTGGCTGAGAGGCTTAAACGTGGAGAGACAGTTGAGAATATATCCGAGGAGGAGGCCAGGACTGTAATTGAAGCTGCCTCTGAGGAGATTTTTAACGAGATAGGCCGTTCCATAGAGTATTTCAGGACCTCAATGGGAAAAGAGGAGGTTTCTGAACTGATACTCAGCGGTGGCTGTGCACTTATTTCAGGATTTCCTGAGATGCTTGCCGAGCGGTTAGGCATAGAGGTGAAGATTGCGAATCCATTTCAGAACATTGCAATCTCAAAGAAACTGGATGAAGCTTATATCAGGGATATAGCGCCTATAGCCGCTGTTTCTGTTGGGCTTGCCATCAGGAGGGTTGGAGACAGATGATAAGGATAAATCTTCTCCCTGTCAAAAGAAAAAAGAAGCCGAAGCCTATTCCGGGTTTTATTATAGCCACTGTCATAGCAACTGTTATTGTATTAGTCGGAGTGCTGTTTACCTATGTTAACATCAAGGAAGAGGTCAAATCACTTCAGGCAAGAAAGGCCTCTAATGAACAGAAACTCCAGGAGATGAAGAAAAAACTCAAGGCATTAGAGAATTATGAAACGCTTGTTAAATCAGTGGAACGGAAGAAAGGTGTCATCCTGCAGCTAAGAAAGAATCAGGGTGTCCCTGTCAGGTTGATGGATGAGCTCAGCAGGAACCTGCCAAACGGGATATGGCTTAAAGGGCTTAAAGTCAAAGGCAACCTGGTTGATATAGAAGGTTATGCATTTACCAACTCGGATGTAGTGAAATATGTAAACAGGCTCAAAAAGTCCTCGTTGTTCAACTCTGTGTACCTTGCCGAGTCAAAACGCAAGGAGATTTCAGAGGGCGGTACAAAGGAGAAGATTCCTGTGTATAATTTCAAGATAAAACTCGGAATAAGGATCTGAAATGGCGCTTAAATTAAAAATAGACCTCAAGACGATTCCGCCTGCGGCTCAATATGCTATAGCCATAGGCCTGCCCCTTCTGATTATAGTTCTCTTCTTCTTTGTCTATTATAAGCCCAAGACATCCGAGATCAAGCAGCTCGAAAAAAATATTGCAAAGCAGGAGCAGGAGATTGGGAAGGCAGAAGCTAAGCTAAGGAAACTGCCGGAGATCAAGGCCCGTTATGAGGTGTTGGTTAAGGAACTGGATGAGCTGAAGAGACAGTTACCCGAGGAAAAGGAGGTAACCACACTTCTAAAGCAGGTTTCAGACCTTGGAATCAAGGCTGGTTTGCAGATAAAGCTCTGGAAGCCGTCCAAGAGGAAGACCCATCTGAGTGGTGTTGTATATGAAATACCGGTGAAAGTGGAGATGGTGGGTTCATACCACAGGCTGGGCTATTTCTTCAGTTCCCTTACAAGACTCAGCAGGATAGTAAATGTTACAAATCTGAAACTCGGTAATGCAAAGCCCGAAACAAGGGAAGCCAAGCTGCAAATATCCTTTGTTGCCCTGACATTTTCTGCAATTCCTGAAAGCGAGATGCAAAAAGTGGCGGCAGGGAAAAAGGGAAAGCGGGGTCGTAAAAGATGAAGACCATAGTAAATATACTGCTTGTAATTCTCTTAAGTTCCGTGTTAGTTGCCTGCAAGGACAAGGCACAGGTTAAGAAATCCGGACCGGTAAAGAAAAACACTGTACAAACAGCTACAGTTAAAAGAACAAATGAAACAGTCAAACCTGAAGTCAAAAAAGCCGGAAAGAGTATCGAGCCAATCATCTATGATCCCGACGGCAGACGTGACCCGTTTCTTTCCATTATTGTCCTGACAAAACAGAAGGTCGAGAAGAAAAAGAAGACGCTTAATCCACTGGAGAATTATGATGTTACAGATTTCCGGCTCCTTGGCGTTGTTTATACCGGCAAGGAATATTATGCGTCAGTTGCCCTCCCTGACGGGAAGGCATATACTATTAAAAAAGGAACGACTTTAGGGCTTTATGGCGGAAAGGTTGTTGACATCAAGAGTGATGCCGTTATAATCAGGGAATATGTGGTTGATTACAGAGGACAATTAAAACCTAAAGATACAGTTTTGAAGCTCCGCAAAGAGGAGGAATAATGGAGAAACAATATATGAGAAGAAGAAATTCATTTAACGGATTGTGGGCTACGGGCTGCGGGTCAGACTCTCAATGCGTAAATCCCGGTTCGCAGCGCTTAAACTTTTATTCTTTTGCACTTCTTATTTCATGTCTTTTTCTTTTTACATCATTCTATGGATGCAGCTCGGTAGAACCTGTCAAGAGGGTTAATGGGGCTGCCCAGGCAAAGGAAACTCCTCCTGAGATAACTTCAATCACAGCTTCAGACAACAGTCTGACCGTATCTGTAAGTGCACCTTTTGAGTACACAATATACAAGCCGGATGATCCGTTTAAGGTGATTGTAGGGCTCAAAGGGGTGACTCTCGGTAAATATACCCGGAAGATTGTGCCGGGTGTCTCCGGGATAACCGAGATCAGGCCTGAGTATGCCAGGGTGCCCACTGAGGGTGCAAGGCTTGAGGTGCTTCTTTCTTCTCCCGCAAATATAGTGCCGCAATATAGACGAGGTACACTGACATTATTAATAAAGGGTGAAACGTCTGAAAACCTGAGCACAGAAGATTCTTCTGAGAGCGTCTCCAAGACAGCCGTTGATTTGCCGCCTGCACAATATATTGATGACGTGTCAATGGAGCGCCTTAGAGATAAAGTGGTTGTTACTATTAATGGAGATGGCAGGATGATCCCTGATGTCTTTCCGCTTGACGGCAGGCTTGTGATAGATATTCCAGGTGTGGATATGAGGGCATCCGTTCCCGAGACTGTAATAAAACCCCTGAGGGGAATCAGATGGGGTGAGTATGAAGGCAGATTACGTATTGTACTTGACCTTGATGATAATACCACCTTTGATGTTGTATCAATATCCAACAGGATAGAGATATCGCTTCGTTCACCAGAGCTTCTTGAAGAGTCAGTGACGGAAATGTCCGGAAAAGCTGACTCAGGTAAAGCCGGGAAGGTGGTGAAAAGAGAAGGAGGACTTCTGTCTGAATCTGCCAGGGAAATTGTAGCTGGTAAATATACGGGAAGGAAGATATCCCTTGATTTTCAGGATGCAGATATTATTCCGATATTCAGACTCCTTGCAGATGTAAGCGGTTATAATGTGGTTGTTGATCCCCAGGTTAAAGGAAAGGTTACGATAAAACTCATAAATGTTCCCTGGGATCAGGCTCTCGACCTTATAATGAAGACCCACAATCTCGGTATGGTTTTAGAAGGTAATATTATAAGGATAGCTCCACTGTCTGTTCTCGTCAAGGAGAGGGAAGAGGCCATCAAGGCAAAAGATGCTGCAAGGAAGGCAGAACCTCTTGTGACGAAGGTCTTTCCCATCAGTTATGCCGAGGTGAGCAAGGTGAAGTCCGCAATAGACCAGGGAAAGATACTCTCGGAGAGAGGGAGTGTGAGTGTTGACCAGAGAATAAGCTCTTTAATAATAAAGGATGTTCCAAGTAATATGCCGAAGGTGGAGAAACTTATCAAGACCCTTGACAAGTCCACTCCGCAGGTAATGATAGAGGCAAGGATTGTAGAGGTAAATACCAATGTATCACAGGAGTTTGGTGTAAGGTGGGGCTTTGCCGCATCCAGCAGCAACAGGCTTTCAAATGTTGGAGGCCTGACCCCATATGTTGTGGATTTCCCGGCTGCCGGTGCAGGTCCTGGTTCCGGGTCAGGGATTACCTTCGGATTTTTAAATGCAGCAAGGACGCTCTCTCTGAATGTTGAGTTATCGGCCCTTGAGACAACCGGCCAGCTCAAGATTGTGTCCAATCCAAGGATTATTACAGTTGACAATCAGGAGGCCTTCATATCCCAGGGCAAAAGTATTCCTGTAAGAAAGCTTACGTCAGAGGGTACGGTCTCGACAGAGTTTAAGGATGTGAAGCTTGAACTGAAAGTAAAGCCGCACATAACTCCTGATGGATCTGTCATCCTCAGCGTTGAGGCAAAGAAAGAGGAGCTCGATCCCACAATTCCTTCTGTTGAGGGTGTGCCGGGTACTGACAAGAAAGAGGCCAAGACGAATGTCATCATCAAGGACGGTGAGACACTTGTAATCGGAGGTATCTACAAGACTGTCAACAATAATTCCGAGTCAGGCGTTCCGAGTCTCAAGGATATACCATTTTTTGGATGGCTCTTCAAGAACAAGAAAAAAGAGGCCCAGACAAATGAGCTTCTGATATTTATTACACCGAGGATAGTCAAGAAGAGTCCGGGGCAATAACAACTCACTTATAAATTTGTGCAATAATCCTGCAATCATACTGCTCATTGTAGAGCATAAACAGTTTTATATGAAGTAATAAAGGAGGCGATATGAGAATTCGGCACTTAAAATATGTACTACCTATAATAGCAATACTCTTTTTGTGGTCATGTGGTGAAGTAAGTGCCCCGCCAGGATCAACCATAACCATCAACCCTCCATCTTTAAGTATTGAAAACGGAGATGCTACCGCTGGGTGGACAACACAGTATTATACAGTATCTGTTGTTGACAAGGACGGATATCCGGTAGGGGATGCTGAACTGTCAATATCATTCATCTGGGCCTCTCCCAATCCATACAACCTGGTTCATCTTTACAAGGGCGATACCCCTGTGAATTCACCGTTCAGTGCCGCTACAGATGAATTTGGAGCTTACACTTTCAGGCTGGACTTTATTTCCGGTGGTGCATATGAGTATAAAGGTGACATTGAAGTCAGGTCTGGAGCCAGTTTTGCCTCTTCGACCCTTGATGTTACTGTAGCGACTACGACTACGCCATAGTTAATAGTTATAGGAGGGTTTTCATAATGCGCAAGAATATTCCTGGCAAATTAGCCGTTAATCTTTTCCTTTTTCTACTGGTTGTGGCCTTATCAGCCTGTGGCTCTAAAAGCAGCAGTCTTCCCACCAGTTCAACCGGAAC
>JAADGU010000087.1 GCA_013152195.1 Nitrospirota bacterium | reverse complement strand
GGTGGAGAGGGGAGGATTCGAACCTCCGTAGGCTGAGCCAACGGGTTTACAGCCCGTCCCCTTTGGCCACTCGGGTACCTCTCCTTTTCCGGCAAACAGCAGGCACTGTTTGCTGCTTGCCCCTGCTATGTCAGATATGGAGCCACCGAAGGGATTCGAACCCCCGACCCGCTGATTACAAATCAGCTGCTCTACCAGCTGAGCTACGGTGGCTTTAACAGGGCAAATACCTTCGATTTTTTTATTTAATTTATATGGAACCTTTCGGAACTTAATAGAATAAGACATTAATTATAGAAATGTCAAACCGAAAAATTCAAGTATTATTTTGGGGAGGGAGTGATATTATCAGGCTGACATCCTCTGGCGCACCGCCTCATAAACAAGAATTCCTGTTGCTACAGATACATTAAGTGAATTAATTTTACCAAGAACAGGTATCTTCACCATATGGTCACAATACCGTTTTACCGTTGGCCTGATACCCTTACCCTCTGAGCCCACAACAAGGGCAATTGGGATGGTCAGGTCTGCAGCCCAGTATAATTCCCCGGCCTCGGCCCCGGCACTGTATATTGTCACTCCCTTCTCTCTCAACTCCCTTATTGCATGCTTAATATTGGAGACTCTCACAGCGGGCAAATACTCTACTGCTCCGGCAGAAGCCTTTGCAACTGTCTCGCCTGAGGCGACCCGTCTCTTCTGAAGAATGATTCCGTGCACTCCCCCGACCTCTGCCGTCCTTATAATTGCACCAAGGTTTCCGGGGTCGACCACACCGTCAACAATCAGATAAAACGGCTCCTCTCCTTTGCGGCGGGATATGCTGAAAAGATCTTCAACGCTCACCAACTTTTCAGGACTCACCCTGACTGCTACTCCCTGATGTCCCTTTGGAAAGCCTGAAAAAAAAGATTTGTCAACAAAGTTTACACTGATGCCCCTCCTTGTTGCAAGGACAACAATCTCATTCCTTATCCTGTCTGTCCTCTCTCTGTAAACATACACTTCATGGACAGTCCTTTCAGCACGAAGCGCCTCCCTTGCTGAATTAACCCCGTAAAGCCACTGCCCGGTTCCCTTACCCTGAGTATCAATCACTCCCCAACCTTGACCCTCCAGATGGTTCCCTCCTGGGTATCCTCCAGTATAATCCCTGCCTTCAGCAGTTCATCCCTTATCAAATCCGCCTTCTGCCAGTCCTTTGCCTTTCTTGCCTCCTGCCGCTCGGAAAGTTTTTTATTTATATCATCCTCTGTTACAGGAAGCTTCTTAGCAGGGAAGTGTGCCACTGTTGAGGCGACCTCTGAAAAATATTCAGGACCTTTCCCGTCTCTCTCAGGGTACTGATACCTTCCAGAAGCAATTTCCTTGCAGGCCCTCCGGATGGTTTTGAGTCAAGATACCGGTTAATCTCCCTGACAAGCTCATACATGTATCCGAGGGAAAGGGCTGTATTGAAGTCATCATCCAGAGCCTCCTCAAACCTGGCCCTGAACTTCCGGAGTATCTCCTGCAGATACTCCTCCTCCGGGGTAGCCTTTACTTTCTGCGGCATCCTGTCAAGATAGGTCTCCACCCTCATAATCGTAGAATAGAACCTGTTGATTGAGACCTCTGAATCAAGAAGCTGTTCCTCTGAAAATTCTATCGGGCTCCTGTAATGGGTTGAGAGGATAAAGGCCCTTATAACCTCCGGATCGAATCTCTCCAGGATCTCTCTTATTGTAAAGAAGTTGCCCAGGGATTTGGACATCTTCTCTTTGGATATCGTTATAAAGCCGTTATGAAGCCAGTATCTGACAAAGGGCTTTTCAGTGCAGGCCTCGGACTGGGCAATCTCGTTCTCGTGGTGAGGGAATATCAGGTCAGCCCCGCCACCATGGATATCAAAGGTCTCACCAAGGTGTTTTATGCTCATTGCCGAGCACTCTATATGCCAGCCCGGCCTTCCCGGCCCCCAGGGGCTGTCCCATGCAGGCTCACCCTCCTTGGCGGCCTTCCACAGCGCAAAATCGAGCGGGTTTCTCTTCCTTTCGTCCACCTCGACCCTGGCCCCGGCAACCAGCTCATCCATTGACCTTTTGGAGAGTTTACCGTACCCGGGAAACCTGTTGACCTCAAAATATACATCGCCATTAACCTCATAGGCATATCCCTTGTCTATAAGGGTCCTGACCATCTCTATTATCTCCGGAATATGCTCGGTTGCCCTCGGCTCAACATCCGCCCTCTCCACACCAAGGGCATCCATATCCCTGTAATATTCCTCGGTATATTTCCTTACCACCTCATTCCAGGGTATTCCCTCTTCCTGTGCACGCCGGATAATCTTGTCGTCAATATCCGTAAAGTTCCTGACATACCTGACCTGAAAGTCCTTATACCTGAAGTAGCGTCTCATAACATCAAAGACTATGGCGCTTCTTGCGTGTCCTATATGGCAGTAATCATAGACCGTCACACCACAGACGTATATTTTAACCTTACCAGGTTCAAGGGGAATAAAGTCCTCCTTCTTTCCTGAAAGGGTATTATAAACTCTCATCTTTCCTCCCTTACCTTCAAGTTGCTCTATCCTCTTCTCAATATGACCGATGTAGTACTCAAGCTCCTTAAACCTCTCCTCCACAGGGTCCGGCATGTGTACGTGATCAAGCACCTCTTCCACGCCGTGGTCAGTAACCCTCATTACCTTCTTCTTTATAACCCTGCCGGGAACTCCGACAACAATGGAATGGTCAGAAACTGATTTTAAGACAACGGCGTTGGCCCCTATCTTAGCATAATCGCCTATCCTTATGGCACCAAGCACCTTTGCCCCGGCACCCACAACCACCCGTCTTCCGAGCGTGGGATGGCGCTTGCCTTTCTCCTTTCCTGTTCCCCCGAGGGTAACACCCTGGTACATGAGGCAGTCCTCACCAATCTCTGCCGTCTCCCCTATCACAACCCCCATCCCGTGGTCTATAAAAAACCCCGCTCCAATCCTGGCCCCCGGGTGTATCTCGATCCCGGTCATCAGCCTGACAATATTGGATACAAGCCGTGGCAGGACGGGAATCTTCTTCTTCCACAGTATGTGGTTTATTCTGTGACAGAGGATTGCATGAAACCCGGAATAGCTGAGCATGACATCCAGCCTGTTGCTTGCTGCAGGGTCCCGCTCAAAGACCGCATGAAAATCTCTCTTTATATTGTTCCATAAACTCATCCTTATATTTTAGTCATTGACACGTCAACAAGGCAATCTTTCAGGGTTTATCGAGGCTCCCACGGGGTTATCAAGACTCCCGGGAATTTATTGAGGCTCCCAGGAATCTATTGAGGCTCCCAGACTTTGCCCTTGTCAATAATATGCACAACACGCCACCCCCTGCTCTTCAGCTCACGTGCTATCCAGCGCCTGTGGCACTTCCAGGGAAACCTCTCGGCACATACAACCACAGAGACCTTCCTCCCTGCTATCTCCTCCAGCCTCTCGATCCCCATTCTGAATGTCTCTGTCCGGGTGTATTCAGGATAGCCTCCCCTTCTGAACCCACCGAGTTCATCACCGAAGAAATGATACTCGATCCCGTTTTCCTTTATTAATCTCTCCAGATAATCCCTGTTGTATGCAGGGAGTTTGCTCTTTGGAAACCGTCTGACATCAATAAATGCCTCTATTCCATAGCAATGCAGAATCTCCACAAAATCCTCTTCAGTCCTCCTGCCTGTCCCAAGGGTATAGATGGTCATTAGCTATTCCTTCACCATTCAGGTAAAGTGGCAGCCCTTATGGCTTCAGTTTTTTCTCTATAACCTCTTTAACGGCCTGAAGCAGGTCGGCTAATGCATAAGGTTTCTGCAGAAACCGGAATTCTCTTTCCTGTATAATGCGCCACTGCGATTTCTGATCCGTGTAGCCACTGCTCAACAGTACCCGCAGATCGGGGTTGTAAGAGAGTAGCTGGTCAACCAGATGGAGACCGCTTTTGTCGGG
>JAADGU010000015.1 GCA_013152195.1 Nitrospirota bacterium | reverse complement strand
TATTTTCAAGTCCCTGCGGACTGCTTATTACATAGACTGTTTCTCCGATAGTTGCTTTTTGAATATCCCCAAGCTTTACTATAGTAAGATTTCCCCCTTTTACTTTGAGAATAACAAGGTCATTTTCTTTGTCTGCGAGAAGCAAGCCTTCAACATCTAAAACTTTATCACCTACCTTTATTTTAATATCTTTTGCATTGCTTATAACATGATAGTTTGTTACTATTACTCCATCTGCTCTTACAATAAATCCACTTCCCTGACTTATCGCCTTGCCTTTTTCGTTGTAAGTTACTACCACAACAACAGCCCTATTGTTTTCCTTGAAAATCTTGTTAGCATCTGCAAGGGAAATAACAGGGGAAAGGATTGCAACAATTATCAGGGCAATAAAAAGGTATTTTTTTGTAAAAACTTCTTTCAGCATTTTCACCGCTGTGGTTTTTGTGTCCGTGAGTATGCGATTGTTAAACATTGCGAGACCGGACAGGAAGTTTGTATTTTGGAGCCTCGATACCCATACGATTGTAAAAATAGTTCACCATCAAAGTCGGTACGCCGCGAAACGCTATTTCAATGAGGCGAGACGCTTCGTTAGATTTTGAAAATCCGCGTGTCGAGTGAGCAAGAGCCTTGTTAGTCGTGTGTAATACGTATGCTAAAGCTGTTTCCGCTTCTTGCGGTGAACCCTCATAGGGGCGCGACGCTTCGATAGGCGTGACTTTCTTCAATGGCCCACTTGGACCCTCGAAATCTTCAATCACGATATCATCGTTTCTGACTCCCTTTCTCTGTTTGAGTGTTTTCTCGTCACCTGCAGCCAAGCCTAAAAACTCGAGCAATGCTCGACAATGTATTAGTGCTGCTTCAATTGCAGCGTTGGTGAATGCGGTCGCGCGTCCCTCGATGACTTGCTCTTCACCGAAAAAGATTTTGACCGATGGCACATTGTTCCACTCCAATACATAGAGTATCGCGAGATGTCCAATTGCAACAGATTGTATTCGATAATGAAGAAACTCGAAATTCTTTATGTCCATTTCCTGTATTAGCTATTAACTTGCCGGGTTATTAACTGGCATGACGCCTTTTTGAAAACAACAAAATATCTCTTACCCAGAAAGCGTCCTTGGTACGCATTCAATCTCCATCCGTTTGTTATCTGCTGTTTTATTCTTTCGTTTCTATTGCTTTGATAACTTGTTTGACAATTTTGGGATGTAAGATTTTGCCGGTGTGAAATGGAATTACCATTCGTCTTGTCCTCTTGATGTAAATCCTGTGACTACCTTTGCTTCTTATAAATTCATATCCATCCTTCAGGAGCATTGATTCTGCTTCCTGAGGTGTAAGTCGTGGAAGTTTAGGCAACCTGAACCTCTAAAGTTGTTGTTAGGATTTCCTTGCTCGTCGCTTCCCTGATTTCTTCTTCCGTGAGTGTCTCCAAATAAAGTTCAATTGCCTCTTTTATGTTTGCCATTACTTCGTCTATTGTCTCACCTTGAGTCTGACAGCCTTCCAGTTCCGGGGCATAGGCGTAATACCCATGTTCATCTTTTTCAATTATTATGCTTACTTTGTATGACATCACTAATGCCTCCAGCTTTTTTCATATACTATCAAATTCCCGGCATTTTGTATTATTTTTGCCTAACGTTGATTATACAAATTTCCGGTTCCTCCGTTATTTGTTAAAGTATAGCATATCTAAAAAACTTCTCAAGATAAAAGGCTTATAAAACCAATAGTTGCTTACTCTCAGAATTTCGCATTTTTGAAAAATCGCCCCCCCTTTCCTAAAAAGGGGGATTTATTCTGAATCCCGAATCAGATTAAGGAACACACCCCTTAATCCCCTCTTGATAGAGGGGAAAACCTTTGACCTTCCTGGCCTTATCAGGAGGAACAGAACATGAAAGGAAAAGTTTTAGGCATCAAATCCTTGCACTTTTACTTGCAATTGTTGGCTGAAAACCTGATAATAATAAGAACCGGTAATACAGAAACGGGCTCTCCGGGAGTCCAACCCGCCGGGTTAAGCAGTTATGATACTTATAATATTCAGGAGGTTTTAAAGCTAATGATTGAGGACAAAATTGTTGTTGAGGATTTCAAGGTGGCGGATATTTCCCTTGCCGAATGGGGGAGAAAGGAGATATCCATTGCCGAAACCGAGATGCCTGGCTTGATGGCTCTTCGTCAGGAATACGGACAGGAAAAACCACTCAGTGGAGCACGGGTAGCAGGGTGTCTCCATATGACGATACAGACTGCTGTATTGATTGAGACCCTGGTTGAATTAGGGGCTGAGGTCCGCTGGTCATCGTGCAATATATTTTCAACACAGGACCATGCTGCAGCAGCCATAGCAGCCCGTGGTATTCCGGTATTTGCATGGAAGGGAGAAAGCGAGGAAGAATATGACTGGTGTATAGAGCAGACGCTCTTATGGCCTGACGGAAAACCGCTTAACATGATTCTTGATGACGGCGGAGATCTTACCCAGATTGTTCATGACCGTTACCCTGAGTATCTGAAGGAGATCCGCGGTATTTCCGAGGAGACGACCACAGGAGTTCATCGTCTTTATGAAATGATGCGTGAGGGCACCCTTGGCTGTCCTGCCTTTAATGTAAATGATTCCGTTACAAAGTCGAAGTTTGACAATCTGTATGGCTGCCGTGAGTCCCTGCTTGACGGGATAAAGAGGGCCACTGATGTAATGATAGCCGGTAAAATAGCGGTTGTCGCCGGTTATGGTGATGTCGGCAAGGGATGCGCCCAGTCTTTAAGGGGGCAGGGTGCCAGGGTTCTTATTACCGAGATAGACCCGATATGCGCTCTTCAGGCTGCCATGGAGGGCTATGAAGTTGTTACCATGGAGGATGCCGCACCTATTGCGGATATGTTCATTACCACCACGGGCTGCAAGGATGTTATCTGCAGGCAGCATATGGATGTGATGAAGGACCAGGCCATAGTCTGTAACATAGGGCATTTTGATATAGAGATCGATGTTGCCTCGGTATTTAACGACCCATCGCTTAAGAGGGTAAATATTAAGCCGCAGGTTGATCAGGTAATCTGGCCTGAGGGCAAGGCCGTAACAATACTTGCCGAAGGGCGTCTTGTAAACCTGGGATGTGCCACGGGTCATCCTTCTTTTGTTATGTCAAACAGTTTTACGAACCAGGTTATGGCTCAGATGGAGCTCTGGAATAACCCTGACAATTATGAAAACAAGGTTTATGTGCTTCCAAAACATCTGGATGAAAAGGTTGCACAGTTGCATCTGAAGAAATTGGGTGTGAAGCTGACCACGCTTACCGATGCCCAGTCCGAGTATCTCGGTATTCCCAAGGAAGGACCATTCAAGCCTGACTACTACAGGTATTAAGTTTGAAATAAAGGCAGTTTGATTATCAGGTACAGGAGTGCACTTCTTATGAGCTGCACTCCTGTATCTGCTTTAAAGCGGCATGATTATGTGTGTTCAGATTGTAATAAAGAAATTTTTCAGACAGGATTTACAGGATGATCAGGATACTTTTTTAAAGAGAGCTTTAAAAAGGGCACAAAAAAACACTCTTTTTATGCCCTGCCCGCATATATCTGCTTTGACGCAGCACGATCATGTGTGTTATGGTATTACATAGTAACACCATGGGAGGTTCTAATGGAAAAAAGGCAGAGGGTAGCCATAACCATATCCGTACCCCCTGAGACTGCGCAGGAGTACAGAAAGATAGCAAAGGCCCAGGGGGAAACTATCAGCCAGCTCTTCCGGGAAATGTTCGAACTGTACAAGGAGGAAAGACTCAAAGAAGAGTTCTATACCCTGCAGCGGTACGGTGCAAGAAAAGCCAGAGAGCTAAAAATAACCGAGAAAGAGATCGAAAAAATCGTTTTCGAAGGCCGATAGTGATCAGGGCCGTATTCGATACAAACGTCTACATCTCCGCATTCATTACTCCAGGAGGCAAAGCAGAGGAAGCATACCTCCTTACTGTTGAAAAGAAGATAGAACTCTACACTTCTATTCCGATCCTTACCGAAACAGCCGGAAAGCTCAAAGAGAAGTTCCTGTGGAGTGACGAACAGATAACAGCCACAATCAAACATATTGGCACTGTCTCAACCGTTGTTAAACCAAAGAACAGGATCACGGTATTGATTGATGAACCTGATAACAGAATCCTCGAATGCGCAGAACATTCAAAAGCAGATTTCCTTGTCACCGGGGACAGACATCTTCTTGATTTAAAGAAATACGGACAGACAAGAATTATAAAACTGGCGGAATTCCTTGGAAAAATCAGGTAATTTTTTTAACCCCGCCCTGACTGTGTTCAGATTGTAAAAAAGGAACTCTTTTAGGCAGGATTTGCAGGATAATCAGGATATTTTTTTAAAACAGAGGCTTTTTGATAAACAGTCTTTATCCTGTTCATCCTGTCTGAATCCCCCTGCTAAACTGTCAGGTTCTTTTTGACTTTGTCTTTCTCGGTGCCTTGTATATAAACCAGTCTTCCTTGGTTATCTCATGAAAATAGTCTGCTTCATCAATTAGTATCTTGGCAGTTGTTTTTCTTACAGCAGCAATTTCTACCCTTACACCCTCCCCTTTCAGATGCGTAACCAGGTCCACAAAATCTGCATCGCCTGACATTATGATAATGGTATCAACCTTTGAGGCAAGTTGTGTCGCCTTGATGGAAAGGGGAATATCGGCTGACTTGTGACACGGAAGAACCGACCCATAATAATTTTCGTGCAGCCTTTCAGCGAATTTGGAAGAAATGGACTTGCCTTCCCGAAAATAAAGCAGTCTGTTCAATCCCCTGTCATTAAGTAATTTCGGGATCAGCTTGTCGAAATTGATCATTGTATTTTTTGATTTGGAGAGCTCATGGATGCTCCGTTCAATATTATTCCCGTCGCAAAGGATAGCTACCGATTGATTGATTAGTATATTTCCCATAATCCTGTTTTAGTTGTACTGATTTAACAGCCAATTTGTATTTTATTCAAACAATGTTGGTATACAATATCATAGAAATGACTAAAAATCAAGCTTGACGTTCAGTAATATTTAGCAGAAAAGATGATATTTCAAACCCTTATCTAAGGTCTTCTGCCATCTTTCTGATTTCAAGCAGACGCTTGACCGCCTCATCAGGGGTCAGGCACGAGGTGTCGATGCCGAGGAGTTTATTTACAATCGGCTCATAGTTTACTGAAAACAGGTCAAGCTGGGACGCCTTTTTCCGGGTATTCCTGCCCATGACCCTCGGGGTGCCGAATTCAGTGAATTCCGATTTTTCAAGATTATTCAGCACCTCCTTTGCCCTGTCTACCACAGGCTCAGGCAATCCTGCCAGACGTGCCACCTGAATTCCGTAGCTCTTGTCAGCAGGGCCCCGCTCAATCTTTCTCAGAAATATTATCTCATCACCCCATTCCTTGACAGAAATGTTGTAGTTTTTGACTCCAGGCAGGGTAATTCCAAGCTCTGTCAGCTCATTATAATGGGTTGCAAAAAGGGTCCTTGCACCAATCTCGTTTGCTATGTGCTCTGCTATTGCCCAGGCTATGCTTATTCCATCAAAGGTGCTTGTCCCCCTGCCCACCTCATCAAGTATTATCAGGCTCTCTTTCGTTGCGTTATAAAGGATATTTGCGGTCTCTATCATTTCCACCATAAACGTGCTCTGGCCCTTTGCAAGGTAATCAGAGGCCCCGATTCTTGTAAATATCCTGTCCACAACCCCTATCCTGGCCTCTGCAGCAGGGACAAAGGAGCCGACCTGGGCCATCAGCACGATCAGTGCAACCTGCCTCATGTAGGTTGATTTCCCCGCCATGTTCGGGCCTGTTATGATAAGAAGCCTGTGGTCTTCCGTATCAACATAAGCACTGTTCGGGATAAACTTTTCATCAGAGGTACCCCGCTCAAGCACAGGATGCCTTCCGTCTGTGATTTCAAGCCGTCCCGTACTGTCAATAAGGGGTCTTTTGTAGTTGTATCTTCTTGCGGTGACTGCAAGGGAGAGAAGGAAGTCAAGCTCTCCTATCGCCTGTGCAGTCCTGAGAAGGTCCTCAATCGAAAGAGAGACCTCTTCGAGTACTTCCATGAAAACTTCATACTCAAGGGCCTTGAGCCTCTCCTCAGCCCCGAGCACCCTGTTTTCGTATTCCTTTAATTCCGGGGTTACATACCTCTCGGCACCCACAAGGGTCTGCTTCCTGATGTAATGTTCAGGCACCATATGGAGGTTTGATTTTGTAACCTCAAGATAATAACCAAAGACCCTGTTATAACCGATCTTCAGTGATGATATACCTGTTGACTCCTTCTCTTTCATCTCAAGCCCCGAGATGTAGTCCTTCCCCTTTGTGGACAAGTCCCTGAATTCATCCACATCCTGTCTGTAGCCTGACTTTATTATCCCGCCGTCTTTCAGGCCGTTAGGCGGATCATCATTAATTGCCCGCTCAATCAGGTCTTTCAGCCCGCTGAAATCCTCCACATCACCGGAGATTTTCCTGAGGAGCGGGGAGTGGGCCTTCATAAGGGCCCCTCTTATTTCAGGAAGATATGCCACTGACGTCCTGATTGCAATAAGGTCGCGGGCGTTTGCACTGCGCTGGAGCACCCTTGTGGAGAGCCTCTCAAGGTCCTGGACCTGCCTGAGATAGGTTCTCAGGGTCTCCTGCAGCTCGTAGCCCTCTATAAGGTTTTCAACGGCCTCATGACGGTCTCTGATGCCTTCTATGTTGACAAGGGGTTTTAATATGGCATTTCTGAGGAACCTTCCGCCCATTGGCGTCAATGTTTCATCCAGTATTTTGAGCAGGGTTCCCTCTGATGAGCCGTCTCTCATGTTATGTATCAGCTCGATGTTCCTCTTGGTAACGGAATCAAGAAACATATACTCACCCTGCTTGAGCACAGCAGGTTTCCGGAGGACAACAGCACCCTTCTGGTTTTCCGTGAGATAGTTGATGAGCGCTCCGGAGGAAGATACTGCTGCCCTCATCTCCTCACAGCCGAAGACTTCAAGGGAATAGACCTTAAAATGGTCAAGCATCTTCCTGTATGCCTCGGTGTAGTCAAAAAACCAGTCCTCATAATAGGTCGTAAAATAGCTGTTCAGTGTATCCATATAGTGGAAATGACCCTTGAGGTGTGCCGGGCAGAGGATCTCCTTTGGTTCAAACCTCTGGATCTCGTCCTCAACAGGTCGGTCGGTCTCGTAAAGAAAGAATTCACCAGTTGAAAGGTCTGCTATTGAGATGCCGTGGACCTTGCCGTCAGGATAAAAACTGAGTATAAAATTGTTCTCCTTGGGGTTTTCAGGCGTATGCGTACCCGGAGTGATAACCCTGACAACCTCTCTTTTTACAATCCCCTTTGCCTCCTTGGGGTCTTCAACCTGTTCACAGACGGCAACCTTGTAACCCGCATTTATCAGTCTGCTTATATAGGTCTCTGCAGCAAAATGAGGAACCCCGCACATGGGGGTGGGTTTTTCCTTTCCCCTGTCACGGGTTGTGAGGGCTATTGAGAGGACGGAGGAGGCCACACGGGCATCCTCACCGAACATCTCGTAAAAATCACCAAGGCGAAAGAAGAGTATGGCGTCGGCATGTTCCTGCTTAATACTGAAATACTGTTTCATGAGGGGGGTCTGTTCTGCCATAGGGATATTTAAAACAATTCCTGCCGGAAAGTTCAACTTTTCATCTCTCACTCCCTGTATTTATCCTGTGTGCAAGACATCCTGCCCCAAAGCCGTTATCAATATTGACAACCGCAATCCCCGGCACACAGGAGTTGAGCATTGCAAATAGTGCTGTAAGCCCCCCAAAGGAAGTGCCGTAACCTGTTGATGCAGGTACTCCGATAACAACGCTGTCTGCAATACCACCAACCACAGAAGGAAGAGCGCCCTCCATGCCTGCAACAACCACTATTACCCTTGCCTCCCTGATGAGGTCCATGTATGCAAATAATCTGTGTATACCTGCTACACCGACATCATAAACCGTCTCAACCCTGCTGCCAAGAAAAGAGGCCGTGAGAGAGGCCTCCTCAGCCACTGCGATATCCGATGTCCCTGCTGTAACAACGAGTACAAGACCGCTGCCGGATGTTGCCCCTCCTGCCATGATAATCCCTGAACGCGGATAGTGCTTTGCCCCTTTAATGCGGAGGGCCTTACGGATATTTTCATCTGCCCGTGTTATGAGCAGCTTTCTGCTCTTCTTATATATCGCCTTTGATATCCTCAAAACCTCATCAACCGTCTTCCCTTCAGCAAAGACAACCTCGGGAATACCCTGCCTTAATGCCCTGTGATGGTCAACATGAGAGGAATCAATAGCCTCAAATGGGAGAGACTTTAATTTCTCCAACGCCATTTCAGGTGACAGGGTTCCATCTTTTACCTTCTGAAGCAATTCGTTCAATAAAGCAGCATCCATACTGTTATATTAAAATTTCCTGATGATATTTTAAAATACTTGACTTTTCTTGCCATTAACAATAAAATTTTGTTAGTGTGTTTAACCACCGATAATCAATACATGGTGGATTAAGTCGTTTTGCAAGTAATTCCTCAAAATAAAAACTAAACGGGCAAGTCTCGTTAATTAATGAGGTGGGACATGAGTAAAAAACTGCTTTTAGCTGATGACAGTATAACCATTCAGAAAGTTGTTGAACTTATACTTGCTGATGAAGGTTTTGATATTAATTCGGTTGGAGACGGAGAACAGGCCTGGGCTGTTATTAAAGAGTTCATGCCGGATATCGTCCTTGCAGATATAGAGATGCCAAAAATGAACGGCTATCAGTTGTGTGAAAAGATCAAGAACGATGAGAACACAAGGAACATTCCTGTTATTCTCCTTGCCGGTGCCTTTGAACCGATTGATGAAGACCTGTTAAAAGAGGTCGGGGCTGATGACTATATTGTAAAACCATTTGAATCCCAGGAGCTTATCAGTAAGATAAATGCAATATTTGCAGAAAAAGAGTTGGAGGAGGAAGAAGAAGGAGTAGCCGAGACTCTTGAAGAAGAACTTGAATTAAGTGAAGGCGAAATTCTGGAAACAGCTGAAACAGTTGAAACGTTCGAAATAGTTGAAACTCCCGGAACCTCTGAAACAGAGTCTGAAGAAGAGCCGTGGGAGAAAGAGGAATTGACCATGGAACCTTCTCTGGAGCCCTCTGAGGATACATTTGCACTGGAAGAAGAGCTGACTTTTGAAGAAGACGAGGAAACCATGGAAGAGCTCGAAGAGATAAAGGATGAAGAAGTCTCGCTTTCCGGAGACAGGACAGTATTTGAAGAAGAAAGACAGGCAGGGGCAATTTCACTTCCGGGAACCGAGGAGATGAAGGCCATCTTCAGGGCTGTTGCCGAAGAAAAGATTTCAGAGATGGCAGACTCACTTGACAGCAATGAGTTCTATGCCGCCTTTACCTCTTCAGTTGAGGACAGGATGAAAGAGATGCTGGCGTCTATCGATATGCAGGCGGTCATACTGGACAGTATCAACAACCTCATGAAGCCGGCAATAGAGAAGATAATTCTTGATACCGCCCCCAAACTCATAGAAGAGACTGTCAGAGATATAATGGTAGAATTAAGTTCCTCATTAAAACAGCAGGTTGAAAAAACCATATGGGAAACAGTCCCTGACCTTGCCGAGACTATCATTAACCGGGAGATCGAGGAGATTAAATCTGTACTCTGAAAACCACTCAACTTAACCATCGAATTTTAAAGAACAAATACTGACTTAAACGCTATAAGTAATGCCTGAACCCGGGATTTCTTTCCCGCCCCCCTTGACGTAAGAGACAAAAAAATATATAATTTTCCCCACCCGATGCATCTTCTGTAATTAAGGATTTATTCAGAGATACCCTTGAGTTGTTAAAAAATCAGGCCGTTCCTGACAAAAAAGAATACAATGCACGGTACAATCATGCTGAAACAGATTTTCTATCGAAATAACAGAGACAGGAGCTTTAAATATGAGTGAACTTGAGAAGAACTACAGGTTCGAAGATGAGATGAAATGGTATGAACTCTGGGAAAAGGAAGGATTCTTCAGACCAGAAATAAACCCGGACGGAGAAGCATACAGTATAGTAATCCCTCCTCCGAATGTCACAGGCTCCTTACATATGGGACATGCTCTGAACGCAACTCTCCAGGATATACTTATCCGGTGGAAAAGGATGCACGGATACAGGGCATTGTGGCTGCCTGGAACTGACCATGCAGGTATTGCAACACAGAATGTAGTAGAGCGGGAGCTGGCAAAAGAGGGAATTGACCGTTATACCCTTGGCAGAAAGGAATTCATACGGAAGGTTTGGGAATGGAAGGGGGAATACGGAGGAAGGATAATCAACCAGCTCAAGCGTCTGGGGGCCTCCTGTGACTGGTCGAGAGAGAGGTTCACGCTTGATGAGGGACTTTCAGAGGCTGTCAGGGAGGTCTTTGTAAGGCTCTTTCAGGACGGTCTGATCTACAGGGACCTCCGGTTGATCAACTGGTGCCCAAGGTGTCATACAGCACTTTCCGACCTCGAGGTGGAGCATGAAGACCTTGAGGGAAGGCTCATATACATACGTTACCCACTGACTGACGGCTCAGGATTCATAGTAGTGGCCACTACAAGACCTGAGACCATGCTTGGCGACAGTGCCGTGGCTGTACACCCGGAGGACAGCAGGTATAAAGACTTTATAGGCAAGAGAATCAAACTACCGCTGACAAGACGTGAGATTCCCATAATTGCAGATGAAATGGTAGACCCCCAGTTCGGCACAGGCGCTGTAAAGGTCACCCCTGCGCATGACTTTAATGACGAGGCAATGGCCAGAAGGCAGACCCCTAACCTGCCCTTTATCACGGTTATTGCCGAAGACGGAACAATGACAGATACAGCGGGAAAAAGGTATGCCGGACTTGACAGGTATGAATGCAGAAGAAAGGTGATCGAGGATCTAAAGGAACTCGACCTAATTGAGAAAGAACAAAAACACGTCTACTCCGTTGGACACTGTTACAGGTGTAAAACAATAATCGAACCCTTCTCAACAGTGCAATGGTATGTAAATGTCAAGGGACTTGCCGAAGACGCAATAAAGGCCGTACGGGACAAAAATATCCAGATTATCCCTGAGGGCTGGTCAAACAGCTATTACGCGTGGATGGAGAATATAAGGGACTGGTGCATATCCAGACAGATATGGTGGGGCCATCAGATACCCGTCTGGTACTGTCCTTACTGCAGGACAGAGGAAGGACAACACCATGGAGATCTCATATATATAAGTTTCCACAAACCCCTGGATGTTGGCGGTGACAGCGTTCAGGCAGGAACATATACGGAATTAAGGCTGAGAGGCCTTGCTCCTGAAGATATCATGAAAAATGCCAACACTGTTAAGATAGACAAATCCGTAACACCAATATGTTCAAGACAGGACCCCGGAGAATGCCCGTTTTGCGGCAGCAAGGAGCTGTTCCGCGACCCTGATGTGCTGGACACCTGGTTCTCATCTGCCCTGTGGCCTTTTTCCACACTTGGCTGGCCTGAAAAGACAGAGGACCTTGAGACTTTCTATCCAACAAACGTGCTGATTACAGGATTTGATATATTATTCTTCTGGGTTGCAAGGATGATAATGATGGGCCTGAAATTTATGGATGATGTGCCATTCAGAGATGTTTATATCCATGCACTCGTCAGGGATATGAAGGGACAGAAGATGAGCAAATCAAAGGGTAATGTAATTGACCCGCTCATATTAATTGATAAATACGGTGCAGATGCCTTCAGGTTCACACTTACAGCCTTTGCTGCACAGGGAAGGGACATAAAATTCTCGGAGGAGAGGGTTGAGGGATACAAGAATTTCATTAACAAGCTCTGGAACGCCTCAAGGTTTATAAACACGAACATTACAGGAGAAGATGTGTGGCCATCAAGCGATAAGGAATGGCAGAAAGAGCTTGATACCCCGGGAAGATGGATACTGAGCAGGCTCGCAAAGACTTCTGACGACATTAATACGGCCCTGACGGAATACAGGTTTAACGACGCTGCTACTGCAATCTATCAATTTATATGGCATGAATTCTGTGACTGGTATATAGAACTCTCAAAACCGGTTATTTATAATAATACAAGCCATGATGCATCCCGGACTGCAACACTGAAATGCCTGCTTTATATCCTCGAAAGCTCTCTCAGGCTGCTGCATCCCTTTATGCCGTTTGTTACTGAGGAGGTCTGGCAGACAATTCCCCACAATGGCAAGAGCATCATGCTCAGTCCGTTCCCGCATTACAGGGAGAGAGATATTGAAGCCGAGGAAAAGATGTCCTATATCATGGAGGCCATCACAGGAATAAGGACCATTCGCGGTGAATTAAACATAGCACCTTCGCTTGAGCTCTTCGCACTCATCAGGCCTTACAACAAGGAAACAGAGAACATACTCGCTGAAAACTCTCTGTATATCAGTAAACTTGCAAGGACGAGGGAACTCAGCATCGGGACAGAGGTTACAAAAGGAAAGGGAGTTGCCACTTCGGTCAAGGACCACCTTGAGGTTTATGTCCCGCTCGAAGGGCTTTTGAACGTCGACGCTGAAATCAAAAGACTCCGGAAGGATCTGCAAAAGGTCGAGCAATCCATTTCATCTCTTGACAGGAAACTTCTCAACGAAGATTTTATAAGGAAGGCACCAAAAAGTGTTGTTGAGAAAGAAAAAATGAAGTATAATGAATTTATGCAAAAAAAGGAGAGGATTATCGAGAGCATAAATAAACTGGAAGAGCTCAGGGGGAAAGATAATGAGTGAAAAAGAGAGGGATATTGAAAAGAAAGACCTCAGTCTTATAGATGCTGAATTTGTAAATGTTGTACAGAGCACTGTCAGGTCAGTAGAGGGCGGACATGTGGAGTTGCAGCAGGTTGGAGCCCTCAGCATTGATGGGGAGAGGGTTGAGGTAACACAGGGAGCGGCATGTCTTATCAAGGGTGGAGATGTCAGGGTTAACCAGAGTAAGCATTATCACTTCCGGCAGCAACACTTCCGTGGAATCATCGTTTGCACCACTGATTGTATCAAGGGGAGATGCTGAAATGAAACAGAGCGCATCCTGTATCATTGCAGCCCGGGATATAAAGGCAGAAAATACAAGGAGCATCTTCCTGCTTGCCGGCAATGTTGAGGGTAATGTACAGACTGTTTTTGACTGGAAGTCAACCCTTTCGCTTGGTGCAGTTGTAGGTGGGCTCATTGGATTTCTGTCGCTCCTGAAAAAGAGATAACTTTTGCTTTAACGCCCCCCTGCCTCAGAGACTACAGGGTATCGTTAGAACGAAAAGAGGGACAACATAGTGCAATATGTATACAGCCCTGTCAGGGAGTTTCTCATTCAGGCCCTGAATGAGGATATAGGCCATGGTGACCTTACAACCGAATTTATTATCCCGGGCAATCACGTCTCAGAGGCAGTTATCCTTGCAAAAGAGGACTTTATCCTCTCGGGCCTGCTGTTTGCCAAAGAGGTCTTTAACATAACCGACTCGAGGATACGCTTTAAAGAAAACATGCCTGACGGAAACCCGGTAAAAGAGAGAGAGGTCATAGCCACGTTGAAAGGCCCGACAGCAGGACTGCTGACAGGGGAGAGACTGGCACTTAATATACTGCAGAGACTTTCCGGCATCGCCACACTGACAAACAGCTTTGCAGAACTCATCAATGATACGGGCGCCCGCATTGTGGATACAAGAAAGACAACCCCAAACATGAGATACCTTGAGAAATACGCCGTCAGAACAGGAAGTGGACACAATCACCGTTTTGGTCTTTATGACGGGATTCTCATCAAGGATAACCATATAATGGCTGCCGGCGGGATAAAAAACGCAGTAAAAAGTGTCAGAAAGAAGGCCCATCATCTGATGAAAATAGAGGTTGAGGTAAAGAACATCGAAGAACTGACAGAGGCACTGCATGCAGGGGCAGACATCATCATGCTTGATAATATGTCCGTTGAGCTGATGAAAAAGGCTGTAAGAATCACTCATGGACACAGCCCTGCACCACTCCTTGAGGCATCGGGGGGTGTAAGCATTGATAACATCCGCGAAATAGCCCTTACTGGTGTAGACCTGATCTCTGTCGGTGCCCTGACCCACTCTGCTCCATCTGTTGATATAAGCATGAAGATAGTTTAGACCGGCTCCTGCGATAAAGAACCTCAATGAATGGTTTCAAGTCTGTTCTGCAATATACTGTAAGGCACAACTGAATTTCAGAAAACTTTGAATAGTCCTTTGTGCCAGCCTGATAACTTAATTCAGTGGGCTATGTTTTTATCCAATCGAATGCAATCGACCATCAGACTCTGGAAAATTTTTCTGAAATTCAGCCATGCCTTACACGGGAAATAGTACCCGGTGCCAGTGATAAAAAGCCCTGGTTCCGGGTTAAATGAACACTGAGGTTGCACCAAAGCAAACAAATTGACAATGGCCCGGAAGAATTGCTATTATTTACTGCTACACAGATTTTTGTCCCCTGTGTTCTCATGATCTCAAGAAATCAAAAACAATGCGCCCATAGCTCAACTGGATAGAGCGTCGGACTACGAATCCGTAGGTTGGGGGTTCAAATCCTCCTGGGCGCGCCATCACTCCATCACTCCATCACTCCATCACTCCATCACTCCATCACTCCATCACTCCATCACTCCATCACTCCATCACTCCATCACTCCA
>JAADGU010000066.1 GCA_013152195.1 Nitrospirota bacterium | reverse complement strand
CTGTAGGTTCATCAAGGACGTAGAGGGTGCCTGTAAGGTATGAGGCTATCTGGTTTGCAAGGTTTACCCGCTGGTATTCTCCTCCGGAGAGCGTCTTGCCAAGCCTGTTCAGTGTAAGGTAATAGAGTCCCACTCTCTCCAAAAACTCAAGCTTCATTCGTACCTGCCTCAGAACCTCTCTGGAGACGTCCTGTTCATGTGAGGTGAGGCTGATGTTGCTGAAAAAAGACAGGAGATTCCCAATCGGCATCTCACCAAGCCCGGCAATATCCTGTCCTGCAATCCTGTAGACGAGCGAGTCATTTCTGAGGCGTTTGCCCTTGCAGGAAGGACAGGTCTCCGGTGAGCGGTAACGGCTCAGAAAAACCCTTACATGAAGCTTATAGCGTTTGGCTTCAAGGTCCTCAAAAAAGTCGTCTATCCCGTAAAAATGTCTGCTGCCCCTGAATATCTTTTCCTTCTCTTCAACTGTAAGGTCTGAAAATGGTTTGTGGAGGTCAATACCTTCCTTTTTTGCCCCTCTGAGTATCTGTTCCTTCCACCACCTGGCAGCGGGTTTCTCCCATGGCTCTATTGCCCCCTCTGTAATTGACAGCGATGGGTCCGGAACTATAAGGGCCTCATCATACTTCAGAATATTGCCGAATCCCTTGCATTCCGGACAGGCACCCACAGGGTGGTTGAATGAGAACAACAGGGGTGTTGGCTCCGGCACTTTCGTGCCACAGGAGTCACAGACGGTTTCTGCAGAAAACCTCAGGGGCATGATGTTAAGGGCGCCATTGCCCTGCCTGAAGAGATAGAGTGTAACCCTGCCGCAACCTTCCCTGTAAGCAAGCTCAAGAGAGTCTGTTAATCTCGGGCTGTCCTTGATTATAACCCTGTCAACAACCACTGCCAGTTTGCTGGTTATAGTTTGCGAGTCGCGGATTGCGGGTTTTTGAGCATCGGAATCAGAACCCTTTACTCCCAAATCTACTATCTCATGGCCGTTCCATATGCGCGAAAAACCTTTTTTCAATAGTTCCTCAGGGGGGGCTGATGTCTCAAAGGTTATCATTACCCTTTCATTGTTGTAATGTCCCAGGAGTTCCGTGATGATCTCGTCAACGCTCCACCGTCTTATCTCCTTGCCGCACTCTGGACAATAGGGTCTTGCAATCCTTGCATAGAGAAGACGAAAGAGGTCGTAAACCTCTGTAAGGGTTCCCACAGTTGAGCGGGCCCCCTTAACAGGGTTTTTCTGCTCAAGGGCGATTGCAGGCCTTATGTTCTGGATGGAATCAACGTCCGGGCGGTCGAGCTTTTCAAGGAAAAGCCTTGCATAGGTGGAGAGTGACTCGATAAACCTCCACTGCCCCTCGGCAAAGATGGTATCAAATGCAAGCGAGGACTTTCCGGAGCCTGAAAGGCCTGTTACTGCTATGATGCTGTTATGAGGGAGGCGGAGGGAAATGTTTCTGAGGTTATTCTGCCGGGCCCCTTCTATTATCAGGTAACGCATGTATTTATCGTCTGTTCTCTTTTTGCTCTACAGCTCTGGTATTCTGATTTATTATAAAAGCTCATCTATTTTTTTTCTGATCTCAGGGGAATTCCAGTCATATTCACCAAGGAATTTCTCGACTATCTTACCTTTTTTGTCAATCAGAAATGTTGTGGGAATCGAAAAGACATTGTATTTACGCGATACCTTAATGCTTGAGTCGTGAAGTATAATGAATGAAACAGGATGCTTCCTTATAAACTTTTTGACGGTTGATAATGACCTGTCGGTTGACACGGCTACAATCTCAAAATTCTTCTCAGCATATGTCTTCTTCAGATTGTTCAACTTCGGAATTTCTGAGATGCAGGGGGGACACCAGGTGGCCCAGAAATTCAGGAGGATCACCTTTCCGCGGAAATCCATGAGACTCACCTCTTGTCCTCTCAGGTCTTTGAGGCTGAAAGGAGATGCTTCTTTGCCGATCATTTCGTCTATGGCCCAGGGGTTCGCAAATCCCTTGGCAGAGAGAGCTAACAGAAAAAATATCACTATAGCGGTAATTCTGATTGCATGCTGTTTCATAATCCCCTCCTTTATATATAAAAAGACAATTCATATTCTCCAGGTCTTTTCCCCTCCAAATCTCCAAGCCAATCCTGTACTGAAAACATGGGTGCCGGAGGCGGGATTCGAACCCGCACGGGCCGAAGCCCAGTGGATTTTGAGTCCACCGCGTCTGCCATTCCACCACTCCGGCATGTTGATCCTTTATCCTCAGTCCATCTTCAGTGACCGGAGTCCAATGAATTGAATATTGAATGATTTAGCTTGTTCGCATCCCCACTGTCTGGACCATGTTTATAAAGTTTTCCACAGAACGGTCATAACTCCTTTCATAGGATTCATGAAAGAAGCAGGCTGGTAATTCACCATTCCGTCTGTGGTAAACGAGGCATTCACAACACTTGCCCTTTCTTGAGCATGACCCGTATGAGCAGTTGCATTTCTTTAAATTAGCTGTCTTGATGCAATCCATTACACACACCCCTTTAAAAAATTACATCTATTATACAAAAAATCATGATTCTTTCGTAAAGAAGTTAAAAACCAATATTGTGATTTAAAAGCCCCCCCTTGGCAATTAGCGGCGAACTTGTAAGGTCTTGAGATTGCTTCGCTTCGCTCGCAATGACAAAAGAGACCTTCGCAAGGACAGGGACAAGCCGTTTGCAATGACAGGAGAGGACTCTGTAAGGACAGGAACAGTTCCTCGCAATGTCATTGCAAGGAGCCTCAGAGACGAAGCAATCCCGTTTTGTTTTTTAACATCAAAAGCTCTCCCTGCCTCCTTGGACAAAGTTTGTGAAAAGATTATATTATTAAGTATGGGCACAATTAGGCACAAACTGATAACCCTGAATGAACTGACGGAAAAGATACTCTCTTATTCCCCTGATGCGGATATCGCGTTGCTTAGAAAGGCCTATTATTTTTCACATGAGGCACACTGCAGCCAGACAAGAAAAGAGGGCAGTCCCTACATAGGGCACCCCCTTTCAGTTGCATTAATGCTTGCAGACATGCATCTGGATGTAATGACAATAATTGCAGGCCTTCTTCATGATACGGTAGAGGATACGGAAACAAACCTGCATGACATCAAGGAAATATTTGGTGAAGAGGTCTCTTTCCTGGTGGGCTCTTTGACAAAGCTTGCCAAGATACAGTTTCAGACGAGGGAGGATGCACAGGCAGAGAATTTCAGGCGGATGTTCCTTGCCATGGCAGAGGACATAAGGGTGATTCTCATAAAGTTTGCCGACAGATTACATAATATCAAAACACTCCAGCACCTTCCTGCCAACAGACAGAAGAGAATTGCACAGGAGACGATTGATATTTATGCACCCCTTGCCAACAGGCTGGGTATCGGCTGGATGAGGATAGAGTTTGAGGACATGAGCTTTAAGTACCTGATGCCGGTTATATACAGGGATCTCCTTAAAAAAGTGGCAAAGAGACGGGAGGCACAGGAAGGATACATCAACGAAGTAGCAAAACAGATAGAGGAAAAGCTGAAAGAGTATAGTATTCCTGCTGAAGTGACCGGCAGGGTCAAGCACCTCTATGGTATCTACAGAAAGATGCAGATACAGAGAATCCCCTTTGAGCAATTATATGATGTGCTGGGATTAAGGATAATTACAGATACCAAAAACCATTGTTACGAAATACTGGGAATAATTCACTCGCTCTGGACACCAATCCCCGGGAGGTTTAAGGATTATATAGCCCTTCCAAAGTCCAATATGTACCAGTCCCTGCACACCTCGGTAATCGGACCCAAAGGCGAGAGGGTTGAGTTTCAGATCAGGACCCGGGAGATGCACAGGATAGCTGAAGAAGGTATTGCAGCCCACTGGATGTACAAGGAAGAGGGGCGGGTTCTGCAGAAGGATGCAAAATACATCAAGTGGCTGAGGGAGTTGATCCAGTCTCAAAAAGACCTCAGTGATGCAAAGGAGTTCCTTGATGTTGTCAAGGGCGAGGTTGTGCCCGAGGTAGTTTATGTATTTACCCCTGGAGGTGAAATAAAGGAGCTTCCAGCGGGATCGACCCCGGTGGATTTTGCCTATGGCATTCACACGGAGGTTGGACATAAGTGTGTGGGGGCGAAGATTAACGGAAGGATAGTGCCTTTGAGATATCAGTTGCAGAGTGGTGATACAGTTGAGATAATTACATCCCATGGTCCGAGCAGGGACTGGCTGAAGTTTGTGGTAACCCAGAGGGCCAAAAGCAGGATAAAGCAATGGATAAAGGCTGAGGAGAGAAAGCAGAGCCTGGAGCTTGGTAACAAGATACTGGAGACGACATTCAGAAAGAGAGGGATTAGTCCATCCATCATCAAGTCACATGAGATGGATGAAGTCGCCGGGTCTTTCAGTCTGAGAAACAGGGAAGACCTGATTGTATCCATCGGATATGGCAAGGTCTCTGCACAGCAGGTAGTCAACAGGTTGCAACCAGAAAAGAAAGAGGAAACAACAGCAGAGGAGCTGTTACTGAAAAGACCTCTCAAGAAGACAAAAGAGATGGGAGGGATTACCATAAAAGGGGTGGATAATATCCTCTATCATACGGCACATTGCTGTTATCCTGTGCCAGGTGACCAGTTGGTCGGGTTTGTAACTCGTGGCAAGGGAGTGACAATACACCGCCAGGATTGCCCTAATCTCGATCGTTTAGCTGTAGATGATGCAAGACTTGTCAGGGTTGACTGGACTTCAACCGGGGACAGCACCTCGGTGACAAAGCTTAGTGTGGAGACAATGGACCGGCCGGGAATGCTTGCAAACCTGAGCGCCCTCTTCTCCTCCATGAATGTCAATATTACCCATCTCGAAGCAACCTCAACACAGGACGGCAGGGCTCGTTTTACATTTTTTATACAGGCAAAGGATAAATCCCAGCTCTTAAAACTTACCCAGAAGATAGCATCAACCGAGGGTGTGCTCAGGGTACGGAGATAGAAGCACCGCAACTTAATTATTGTCATGCTGAACCTGATTCAGCATCTCTCCGTATTTATTTACCGGTTTAATAAAATCAGGCGGTTTTCGTTGTATCAAACAACCCGGAGCTGAGGTATCTCTCCCCCCTGTCCGGCA
>JAADGU010000091.1 GCA_013152195.1 Nitrospirota bacterium | reverse complement strand
TGCAATTGTTGCCTTGCCATAGAGCCAGTGACCTGCCTCTCCAGGGTTTACCATCAATGTATTGTTGATCTTTTCAATCTCTGCACTGTGTGTATGACCATAAACTATCAGGTCAAAATGTCCACTTGCAGCAAGGTCATCAACAAGGTCAGGCTCATGCATCACCACTATCCTTTTCTCCGAGAATGTGAACTTATGCGGCTGACGGTGGATTCTGCCCCTTGAACGGTCCCTGAGCAGGAGCCTGTCTCCGTCGTTATTTCCGTATATACCGACAAAATCTGCCTTCAGCTTTTCAAAGGGTTTTAGGGAAAACGGGGATGTGAAATCCCCTGCATGAACAACAAGCACAACCCCTCTTTCATTAAAGACAGATACAGCCTGCTCTATCCTGTCCACATTATCATGGGTATCAGATATCAGTCCTACCAACATAAAATCCTCCTGAGTCAATGCATCTTTATTGTATTCTCTATGCCAAGCCTGATCATCATAACCGCTATGGAGGCAAGGAGTATGGCCATCAATTTGGAGAGGGCCATCATGCCGTTCTTTCCAAGATAGCGAGTTATCATTATTGAATTACGGAAAAAGAGCCAGACGATCAGGAGGTTCAGCAACAGGGCTGTCACGGTCAGGCCGACACCGTAATGTTCAAGCAGTACAAGTAATGTGGTAAGCACCGCAGGGCCGACTATAAGGGGCACCCCAATGGGAACCACCCCTACCCCTTCATCAACAACCCTTTTTCGTTTATAATCGCTCCTGACTACTTCAAGAATTGCTATTACAAGCAGGAGAAGCCCTCCTGCTATCTTGAAATCATTAACTGTAATGCCCAGCAGTCTGAATATCCCCTCGCCTACTGCTACAAACCCCATACTTACCAGGAAGGCGGTGAGGAGAGAAAGATTAATAACCCTCTCTATTTTCTTCTGTGGCAGTCCGGTTGTATACGCCATAAAGAGGGGCAACAGGGCAAATATGTCAACAGCTACAAAGATGGGGATAAACGTATTGGGTAAGTTCTTTATATAAGACATGATTGAAGTCATCATTTTACGAACCTTAAAACAATGAATCCTCCAATTAAGATAGCAGTAAATCCATATGTAAGCAGGTTAAAATATTTGTCAATGAAATTTCTGATATGTTTGCCGAAAAGATAGATTAAACCGCCGACAAGAAAGAACCTTGCACCCCTGCTCAGGAATGAGACCACCATAAAGACCGAAAAATCCACCTGAAAAAACCCTGCTGAGATGGTAAACACCTTGTACGGAATCGGGGTAAACCCGGCTATTGCAATTGCCCATGCCTCATAGTCCCGGAAATAGGTCCTTACCATATCAAATGTCTCCTTACTCACGTAATGAAAGAGGATGCCCTGACCAACGGACCAGAATTTCATCCCTATAAAAAATCCCAGGGCACCGCCGATAACTGAGCCGACCGTGCAGACCGCCGCATAGTAAAAGGCCCTTTTGCGCAATGAAAGGCTCAGGGCAATAAGGAGCACATCCGGGGGGACAGGGAAAAAGGATGATTCGGCTACAGCAAGCAGAAAAAGGGCTGGAACACCATAGGGTGTCTCTGCCCAGTGCAAAACCCAGTCATAAAGCCTCCTCACTATCTTCACAATATTAATAATAAACAAAACGAATTAGAATTACAAATATCACCCTATTCCCCCTCCATCCATATTGACTCCGAAAAATGATAAATGCTAATTTAAGGCATTGCTCTCTGCATCAGATGATGCCATCAGCTTCTTTAAGGGGAGGACAAAAATGAACAGCAGTCCGCTTTTAATTCTTCAAAAATACGGCCAGAGCTTCTGGTATGACAATATCAGCAGGGGGCTTCTGAAATCAGGGGAACTGAAGAGGATGATTGAGGAAGAAGGGCTCAGGGGCGTAACTTCAAACCCCACAATATTTCATAAATCCATTCAGTCCGGCAATGACTATGATGAACAGCTCCATCAGCTGTTCGGCAAGGAGACATCTGAAAAGGACCTGTTTTATGCCCTTGCAATCCAGGATATTGTTGAGGCCTGCGAACTGCTTATGCCTGTTTATGAGGAGAGCAACGGACTGGACGGGTATGTGAGCATTGAGGTTGACCCCCATCTTGCTTATGATACCGAAGGGACCATCACAGAGGCAACCGAAATCGCTGAAAGAATTGGAAAGCCTAACCTCATGGTAAAGGTTCCGGCCACCAGGGAAGGCCTTCCTGCTGTTGAAGAACTCCTTTACCGCGGGTACAACATTAATGTCACACTCCTATTCTCTGTAAAACGGTACGAAGAGGTTATAGATGCATATATGAAAGGGCTCGAGAGGAGGGTCTCGGAAGGCAAGCCTCTTGACAGGGTTGCCTCTGTTGCAAGCTTCTTTGTGAGCAGGGTGGATACCCTTGTAGACAACCTCCTTGAAGAAAAACTGAAGACTGCAGTGGATGATGATGAAAAAGCAGGAATAAAGTCCCTTGAGGGCAAGGCAGCCGTTGCTAATGCAAGAATGGCCTATCAGCTATTTAAGGACGCATTCTCCTCACAGAGATTTTTCGTCCTGATGGAAAAGGGGGCAAAAATTCAGAGATTGCTTTGGGGCAGTACAAGCACAAAGAATCCGGCATACCGTGATGTCCTCTATGTTGAAGAACTCATAGGTCCCGGCACGGTCAATACAATGCCCGACGCTGCCTGGAAGGCATTTAAGGACCATGGAAAGGTTGACCGGACTATTGACGCGGACATTGAAGATGCCATTGCAACCATTCGGTCAATTGAAGAAAAGGGAATCAGCATTGACCAGGTTACGAAGGAACTCGAGGATGAAGGTGTAAGGCTCTTCACCGAATCCTTCGATGCACTGATTAACCTGATCGCCGAGAAAAAAAAGACCCTAACCTGTTAACCTTGAGACTATCATGAAAAAGTGGATTGTAATCATACCTTTTACCCTCTTCTTCCTCATCTCATGTGCAACGCCATCAAGGCAGGCGAGACAGAATGAGGCAGAGGCCCATTTTAAACTCGCCATATCTCATCTGGAAAGAGGCCAGATGCAGGCAGCCTTTGTAGAGCTGCAAAAGAGCATAGAGCTTGCTCCCCGGAATAAAATGGCACATAATGCCCTTGGTATCGTATACCGTTACTTTGAAAATACGGAAAAAGCTGAAGAAGCTTTTAAGACAGCAATCAGCATAGACCCGCAATATTCAGAGGCATATAATAATCTCGGTGTGGTCTACATGAGGACCAGTCAATGGGACAAGGCTATCAAGGCTTTCCGGAAGGCCCTGGCTAACCTGCAGTATCCTACGCCGGAAACAGCCTTTACCAACCTTGGGAAGGTTTATTACAGGAAAGGTGAGATTGACAAGTCGATACGCGCTTTCAAAAAGGCCATAAAACGTTCTCCTGGCTACAATGCCCCTTATTATGGATTGGCCCTCTGCTACAATGCCCTTGCCAGATACGGTGATGCCTCCGAGGCACTTACCGAGGCCATCAAACTTGATTCCCTGTTTAAAGGAGACAGGGAAAAGGCAGAAAAAGAGTTGATCAGACAGAAACTGAAGGCTCTTGATATAAACGAGGAACAGGATTATGTCAACCTGCTTGAAATTCTCCGTTACTGAAAAAAATGGAAACTACCAGGTCTATGGAGCGTCTATATCGTGAGGCCGTAAAGGCCATGAAAAACGCAATTACGCCATACTCCGGGTTCAGGGTAGGGGCAGCACTGCTCACAACCGAGAACAGGATATATACCGGCTGCAACATGGAAAACCCTTCCCTTATGTTGAGCGTGTGTGCAGAAAAGGTGGCCATACTTAAAGCCGTCTCCGATGGTGTAAAGGATGTCCGGGCAATAATGATCGTCTCAGACATGGAGGGTTATTGTTACCCCTGCGGTTGCTGCAGGCAGATAATTTACGAATTTGCAACAC
>JAADGU010000073.1 GCA_013152195.1 Nitrospirota bacterium | reverse complement strand
TCTTTCCCGAGAACGCCCGTGAGCCTTATTTTGACGTTGTCTCTGTGGTTATCGCCCTGGTTGTTCTGGGCCAGGCATTGGAGCTGAGGGCCAAGGGCAGGACATCAGAGGCCATAAAGAAATTGATGGGACTCCAGGCCAAGACCGCACGCGTAGTAAGGAACGGCAATGAGCTGGACATTCCGATAGAGGAAGTCCTGGTTGGTGACAAGGTGGTTGTACGTCCCGGTGAGAAGATTCCCGTAGACGGAGTGCTTGTTGAGGGACGATCAAGCGTGGATGAATCCATGCTCACCGGGGAGCCCTTACCTGCGGAGAAGCAGGAGGGGGATGAGGTTATAGGTGGAACAATAAACAAGACAGGGGCCTTTAAGTTTAAGGCCACAAAAGTCGGAAAAGACACAGCCCTTGCCCAGATTATCAAGATGGTGCAGGAGGCACAGGGCTCCAAGGCCCCCATACAGAAACTTGCCGATACAGTCAGTGGATACTTTGTTCCTGCCGTAATGGTCATAGCAGTGACGAGTTTTGTCTTGTGGTATGACCTTGGGCCTGAACCACGTATCATCCTGGCATTGCTCGGGGCTGTGACTACATTGATAGTGGCATGTCCATGCGCACTCGGTCTTGCAACACCGACTTCCTTGATGATAGGGGTCGGAAAGGCCGCAGAAAACGGAATCCTGATAAGAAACGGTGAGGCCATACAGGTTGCATCTGCACTTGATACCGTGGTGCTTGACAAGACAGGCACCATCACCATCGGGAAGCCGGCACTGACGGATGTGATAGTTACAGGAGAAGGCAATGAGAAGGATGTTGTAAGGTTTGCAGCAGCCCTGGAGAAGAACTCCGAGCATCCACTGGCAGAGGCAATACTTCAGGGAGCCAAATCACGGGGCATTGTCCCCTCTGATCCAAAGGATTTCAAGGCCATACCCGGACACGGAGTAGAAGGCATTGTGGACGGGCACCGGATAAACCTTGGTAACAGAAAACTCATGGACAGGATCGGGGCCGACCTTGGTGTTCTTGAAAAAGATTCACATACGCTTGCCGATGAGGGGAAAACCCCGATATTCATTTCCATTGACGGCAAGGCTGCCGGGGTCATAGCAGTCTCTGATCCCCTGAAGGAGGATTCGATTGAGGCGATAAAGGGATTGAAGGGGCTGGGGGTTGATGTGGTGATGATAACAGGGGACAACAGGCGGACAGCAGAGGCTATAGCAAAGAGAGTGGGGATTGATCGGGTGCTTGCAGAAGTCCTGCCTGAAGACAAGGCAAGGGAGGTGCAGAAACTGCAACTGGAGGGCAGAAAGGTTGCCTTTGTAGGTGACGGGATCAATGATGCCCCGGCACTTGCCCGTGCGGATGTGGGAATGGCGATCGGTACAGGTACAGACGTGGCGATAGAGGCATCAGATATAACCCTTATCAAGGGCTCGCTCCTGGGAATACAGGCGGCTTTCAGTATCTCAAAGGCCACGATGAAGAACGTCAGGGAAAACCTCTTTGGTGCCTTTTTCTACAACACGGCGCTCATTCCCGTTGCCGCGGGAATTCTTTACCCCCTGTGGGGTATTACCATGAACCCCATCCTTGCAGGTGCAGCCATGGCCATGAGTTCTCTGACTGTTGTGACTAATGCAAACAGACTCAGACTTTTGAAGGTGAGGTGAGAGATGGATAAAATAATCGTAACAGCAGCAGGTATTTTCACCATAGGATGGGTCATCTGGTTCTTTCTGTTTTCCAAAAAAAAGGAGTACAGGGCAGCCGTATCATCAGGCGTTCAGGAAGTGAGCATAAAAGTGAAAGGAGGGTACACCCCGGACTTGATAGTTGCAAAGGCAGGAAAACCCCTCAGACTGCTCTTTACGCGGGAGGAAGAGGCATCCTGTACGGAGATGGTCGTCTTCGGCGCATTTAACAAGTCAGCAAAACTGCCTCCCTACAAGGAGGTTACGGTGGAGTTGTTGCCCGAGAAACCCGGAGAGTATGACTTCTCCTGTCAGATGGGGATGATCAGGGGGAAACTCATTGTTGAGGAGTAATCAGAGGACGCAAGGCGCATGGCGTTCAAAGATAAGACGCATAGCGCATAGAGTTCAAAAATAGGACGTATGGCGCATAGCGCGTAGGGCGCAGGAGACGGGACTCCTTATGTTTTGTCTTTAACGCTTTGCTCCATGCGCTCTGCTCCATGCGCTTTTTATCTTTAATCTGAAAATAGCCTGGCTATTACAAATAATTAAATGAAGGAGGTAGTATCATGCATAGAGACCCGGTTTGTGGAAGGAAGATGAATCCCAACAAGGCCCACATTACAATCGAGCACGAGGGCAGGAAATATTATCTCTGCTGTCCTTTGTGTCAGGCGGAGTTTGAAAAGAATCCTGAAAAGTATATAAAGCAGGAAAAAGAGTAACAGGAAAAAGAGTGAATGCGGAACCCGAAAGGGTTCCGCCCCCCCGGGGTTACTTTTTAAGGTTTTAATAATTGCTGTTTTTATACAGACCCTATTTGATAATCAGCACACTGACATCCTCAGGCTTCCGCTGAACCTCAATGGTAACATCCTCACCATAACGCCTGATCAGGAGGTCAACGCTCTTTTTCCCGGTTACTGTCAGGTTTTTAAGAGATATCTGCTGTAAAAATTCGGGCAGCACCGGCTGCCTGAATATAATCCGTCCCTTGTCTGATTCAAACCCGAGCCTCAGTGACGCCTGCAGCATCAGCAGGAGTGAGCCGGCCGCCCACGTCTGCGGTATGCACGCAACCGGATAAAGCGTGGGGGGAGCCCCTCTTCTCCTCTGAAACCCGCAGAAGAGTTCGGGAAGGCGCTGAAACTCCATAAAGAGTGAGGCATCGAAGATACCGGACCGGAGAAGACCTTTATAAAATGCTCGCTTAATCCACATAAAGAGAGTCCTAATGCTATGATGGCATTGTCATGCGGCCACACAGAGCCATTGTGGTATGACATCGGGTTGTACAGCGCCTCGTTGGCGCCTATTGTCCTTATTCCCCATCCGGAAAATACTGCATCTGATGTTAAAGTATCTGCAATTTTCAGGGCCTTGTCAGGGTCGGCAATGCCGGTAAACAGCACCTGTCCGGCATTGGAAGAGACCACCCTGCACGGCCTCTTCTCCCCGTCAAGGGCAAGAACATAAGTGCCCAGCTCTTCATCCCAGAAGACCTTGTTGAACTTCTCTTTCAGCTCCCCTGCCTCTTTCTGCAGCCTGCGTGCAAGGGTCTCTTTTCCCATAAGGCCTGCAAGCATGGCCACTTCATTTTTTGCGGCATACTGGTAGCCCTGGACCTCGCATAGGGCTATCGCCTCTGCAAGAGAGCCGTCCTGATGGAAGATGGAATCATGCGAGTCTTTCCACCCCTGGTTGCGAAGTCCGTCTTTGTGCGGCACATATTCAAGAAAGCCATCCCCGTCTACGTCACCATACTTCTCCATCCACAAAAGGGCAGCCTCAATATTATTCCAGATCCTGGAGATTAAGGCAGCATCACCTGTCCTCCTCCAGTAAGCGCCGGCCAGGATGAGAAAAAGAGGAGTGGAATCAATACTTCCGTAATAAAGTCCGAATGGAACCTCCTGCAGCGCAGCCATCTCATTCTCGCGTGCCTCGTGGAGTATTTTCCCGGGCTCGGCCGCCTTTTTCCTGTCAAAATCCTGCGCCTGCCGGGCTGCAAGATACAATAAAACTCCCTTTGCCAAATCCGGATTTATCCAGAGAGACTCAAGTGCTGTTATTATCCCGTCCCTGCCGAACGGGGTGCAGAACCATGGAATCCCTCCATAGGGGTAAAGACCGTAGTCCGTTTTCGTAATCATCATGTTGATATCTGAAATCGCCCTTTTCAGGGATTCATTGAATTGTTCGTTGGAGGTATAAATCCCGGTACAGTGCCTGGTCTTTTT
>JAADGU010000011.1 GCA_013152195.1 Nitrospirota bacterium | reverse complement strand
CTTCAAATTTTGAAATCCTGCGGGTGGATGGCCTTTTCATCGCCATCCGTGCAATTTTATTTATTATTGAATTAATTTCCCTACCGATCTCTCCGTTCCTTGCGCTCACAAAGTTCCTTTTAACCAGGCAGGTAATCTTTGTCTTTTCTCTCCCCCTTGGCTCCAGCCGGAAACCAAACTCCTTTCGTCTGACAGAGTCAAGATAAACACGGAACATCAGGCTCTTCTTCTCTTCATACTCGATCACCTCCATCAGACATTCACTCATTGTCAAGTTACCCTCTCTTTCAGGGGCAACAACTTCTCTCAGCAGGTATAGATTACCCTCTACTCTTCTAACATTGATTACAGAATCAAGATAAATAGCCGCATTTAATGGATCTGCCACAACCCTCCAAACCGAACCTGTGCTCGCATCAATAACTGCAGATTTCGATATAGAAAACTCTTCCCCCATACTCTTGCCCCCCTTTTGCAGCTCTACCTATAGATGTACCACGTTTTACCATAAAAGTCACCTGTCCAGAAGAACAGGTGACTTTTATGCCCCCGTTCATACTCAATAAAGGTGAGGGGGCGGAGAAATATTACCGTTTAAAAGCAACAGCTGGAACAACACCAGAAACCCGGCTGACTCTTTTATCCTAATCTGCGAGGGGGATATTATTGTCAAAAACCTGGAATATGAGAGAGAGAAAATCCAGGCACATCACTTACGATACAGGATATTTTGTCAGGAGTTAAGGTGGGTAAGTGAAAGTGAAGTGCTCCTGGAAATCGATGAATATGATAACCATGCAGTCTTCTTTGGTGTACTTGACAGAGAGAACAGGCTATTAGCATATCTCAGACTAATAACGTCTGAAAAGCCTTTCATGCTGGAGAAGGAATTTCTATCACTCGTTGGGCCTGATCACAAGATCAAGAGGAAGAGCAACAGGGCGGAAATCTCGAGACTCTGCGTAGCACCTGAGGCCAGAAATGCCAAGGTTAAAGGCAATTACGGAATCCACGACATCAGCACATTTCTCTTTAAAGGTATCTATCACTGGTGCATTAAGAATGGCATACGATATCTTTATGCAGTTACAGAAGAGAAGGTCTTCAGACTATTTTGTGCAAAGGGGTTTCCATACAAATTGATAGGCAGCCCAAAGGCAATGCCTGACGGTGTTACTGCCATGGCAGTAGTATTGGACTGGAGAGAATTTGAAATCCTGAGTTCAGCAAAACGGCCGGAAATGATGAGATGGTTCACTCAATATCAATCAACCGTTGCTCAATTGCAATGGCAACAGCATGCGTCCTGGTCACAGCATCGAGCTTTCGCATGACATTACAGACATGAAACTTTACTGTTCGTTCACTCACACCAAGAATTATTGATATCTCCCACGTGCTTTTCCCCTCTTTTATCCAGCTGAGCACTTCTCTTTCTCTTGGAGAAAGAGCAATCCTGTTCTTTCTCTCATCCTGGGCTACAATACGTACGAGAACCTGATGAAAGTGTGGCACAATAAGTTCTAATATAGCATCAGTGCGATTGTTATGTTCTATTGATCTGCCGGATAGAGAAAACAGACTTCCCTTGGTTGCATTGAAATTCCTCGCCCCGTGTGTATAGCCCTCATCAAGTCCAAAATCCTCAGCAAGTGAGAGGAATTCCGGAGGAGGGCCAGTTAGTCTATACGTATCAGACCATCTCTGCAACCTGAAATGGGTAAAGTTCTCTTTGGCAACAGGATCAATCTCCTGAAAATTTCTCTCAAAGTAAAGCTCAATCCATTCAGCAGGATAGTTTATGTTTACAGGATTATATATCTTTACCATACCGCCAACCTCCTTTTTACCAAGCAGGCAAATGGCAAAGTCGTATGGAACCAGGTCTCCCAGTTTCTTCATTAGTTCCGCCAGTTCCTCTTTTGTATTACAGGAAAGACTCTCGTGGATCAGCTCAAGAAGATAAACGGCATCTTCCCTGGATAAGCAGCGTGTAAAACACGGATTCATCTTTCTCCCCCCTGAATCAAGACTTACCCCCGAAGAAACTGCTGTATATAACAATTATACCCCGAAACAAAATAAAAATAAAGAAAACTCCCGGCCGGAGGTTTGAGGAATCCGGTTAAATAGCCGTAATACAATTTACTGTGTTATAATATTCTGCCAATGTGTAAAAGTGGTCTGATAAATCCTGCTGTTCCATTTTCTGCACAAGGATGTTTGCGCCATAAGGGTTTCCCTCTCTTAGTCATCCTTGTCATCATACTGTTTATATCTTCCTGTAAGGAAAAGTCTGACACACCTAAAGAGATTCCTCCACTGGAAGGGCTCAGTCATTCACCCGTCAGTGTTGACTCTGATATAAAAAGGCTGAGGGAGATCGTAAGGAAAGAACCTGCTGACCTTAATGTCCGGATCGAACTTGGAAACATCCTTATGGATACAGGCAGGTTCAGGGAAGCAATAGATGTTTATGAAAAAATACTCGAGATAAACCCTGAGAATGTAGACGTAAGGGTAGACCTGGGCACATGCTACAGAAACTCGGGAGACCCTGAGAGGGCTGCCGGGGAATACAGAAAGGCATTGAGTTATGACCCCAAAAACGTTTATGCACACAGAAATCTCGGTATTGTGCTGGCTTATGATCTGGGCATGACAGAGGAGGCAATCACCGAGTTTGAGACATACCTCAAACTCGCTCCTGATGTCCCTGACACCCAGGAGGTAAAACAGGCGATAAAAGAGTTAAAAGAAAGGTCCTGAAACAGGAACATATGTCTATACAATGGAGGAGTTACTCGCCTTTCTTCTTCTTTTTCATGAGCCGTTCGTACTTTTCAGCCCCTACACACTCCTTCGCAGCAGGACACCAGTCAAGACATGTTTGCCTCATATCCCTTGTAACAACTTTCCCGCACTTACCACATACAGCCTCGGTCTCGTCCGACCATATTTCGACCGTACTGCCGCAAAAGAGGCAGATTATCTCCTCGGGAAACGGGCTCTTTATCTCTACGCTGCCGGGACATCCTTCATTAAAGTTACTCATAGTCTGATTATACCATGATATCCGGGAAAGACCCATGATTTATATCATAAACATGGAGACAGCCGGTTCATGTCTCCTGTTTTTCAGCCAAGATCATCCCTGCGTGCCTCATAAATCTCCCTGAACATCTCGGATGACCTCATGAAGGCCTCAAAAACCTGTGGATCAAAATGTTTCGGCATGCTTTTGACATCCCCGGCAGTAAGGATATTGACAACGCTCTCATGGTCCATTACCGGCTTGTAGGGTCTTCTGCTCCTCAATGCATCATACTGGTCCACGATGTTCATTATCCTTCCTGATACCGGAATCTTCTCACCTTTAAGCCCTTTTGGATAACCGCTCCCGTCCCATCTTTCGTGATGGGTAAGGGCAATCTCCTCAGCCATCCTCAGGTAAGGGGAGTTTGAATTCCTGAGAATCTGCGCTCCAATAGTGGTGTGGGTCTTTACGATCTCCCATTCTTCAGGAGTGAGGCCTCCCTTTTTGAGAAGAACTCTCTCGGGAATCCCCACTTTCCCTATGTCATGCATTGGTGAAGCATAATAAATAGTCTCTATATACTCCTTGCTCATACCCAGAGCAGATGCAAGCACCTTTGTATACAAACTGATCCTTTTTATATGCGCTCCTGAGTCTTCATCCTTGTACTCAGAGGCAAGGGTGAGCCTGAAAACTGTCTCAGCATACCCTGTCCTGATCCTCCTGTATACCTTTTCAAGTCTCTCAAACGCCCCCTCAAAAGCCTTTATCTTCTCTGCCACCTGGTCCTCAAGTATCCGCTTATGCTGTCTTAAGAAATCACGGCACTCCTTGAGCTTCAACAGATTCTTCACTCTCAGGGTAAATTCAACTGAATCGACGGGTTTTAAAAGAAAGTCATCAACACCTCTGGCAATACCTGCACTGCGTTCCAGTGATGAATCAGGGGTTGAGAGTATAACAATAGGGATATGCCCGGTAAGCTCATGGGATTTGAGTCTCTCCGCAATCTCAATCCCTTTCATTTCAGGCATCATCTCATCCATAAGTATAAGGTCTGGTAAGTGCTGAAGAGTCTGCTCCACGGCCTCATGGCTATTTCTGGCTACAATTGTTTCATACCCATGATCTTCACAAAATGACCTCAAGAGTTTTATATCTTCTTCATCACTATCGACAATGAGAATTCTGAAGCCTTTTTTCCTGTGATTCAAACCACTGTTCACTCTACCCCCCCAGGATCTCGTGCAAGCTCCTTGTTTTTTAACCGCATTCACAGATGACCACGAGTGAAATCTCCTTCCCCCTGTGCCCCCTCAGGAGAAGACTCTCATACCGCATAATTCGATTATATCACAGACTGTTATACCTTTCTATAACCCGAATCAAGATATGCAGGGTTATTGGAACCGGTACTACAGAAAAATTTTATCACAAAAAACAAAAAAATGAGAAAAAAAACAAATCCATCCTATAAAATAGAGGAACCAAACGGTAATTTCTGCTAAAGTATTAAAAAGTATATCTCTGATTTACTAAACAAGGAGGTCACGATGTCAGAAAAGGGGATTTCTGTCTTACTTGATGAACAGAGGACTTTTCCACCATCTGAGGAGTTTTCACGTAAGGCCCATATCAAGAACATGGCTGAATATGAGGCTATCTATCGCCGCTCTGTGGAAGACCCCGAGGGATTCTGGGCAGAGATGGCAGAGAAAAATCTCTCCTGGTTCAAAAAATGGGACAGGGTGCTTGAGTATGACTTTGAGAAACCCTTTGTAAAATGGTTTGCCGGCGGAAAACTGAATGCCTCATACAACTGTCTTGACAGGTACATCAGCACCCCTTTGAGGAATAAGGCAGCCATAATCTGGGAGTCGGATGAAGGCCATTACAGGACCTACACGTACCAGCAGCTTTACCATGAAGTCAACAGGTTCGCCAATGTCCTGAAAAAACACGGAATCGGCAGGGGCGACAGGGTGACGATCTACCTCTCCATGGTTCCCGAGCTGGCAATAGCCATGCTTGCCTGCGCAAGAATCGGGGCTATTCACAGTATCGTCTTTGGCGGCTTCTCATCCAAATCTCTCAGGGACAGGATAAACGACTGTGAGGCAAAGCTCGTCATCACTGCAGACGAGGGAATAAGGGCCGGGAAAAAGGTGCCACTGAAGGCAAATGCTGATGAGGCATTGATTGACTGTCCAACTGTAGAAAAGACAATAGTTGTCAGGAGGTCATCCGGGGATGTGAGCATGGAGGCCGGAAGGGACTACTGGTGGCATGAAGAAATGGCAGCAAAGGATATCTCCAACTACTGTGAACCCGAGCAGATGGATGCCGAGGACCCCCTCTTTATACTCTACACATCCGGGTCAACAGGAAAACCAAAAGGGGTCCTGCATACAACAGGCGGCTACCTTTTATATACAAACCTCACCTTCAAATGGATCTTTGATTATCACGATGAAGACATTCATTTCTGCACAGCAGACATTGGATGGATAACAGGCCACAGCTACATTGTCTATGGCCCCCTCTCTGCCGGGGCTACATCTCTTATGTTCGAAGGAGTGCCAAACTATCCTGACCCGGGCAGATTCTGGGATATAGTTGATAAACACCAGGTTAACATAATCTACACTGCGCCCACTGTAATAAGGGCGTTGATGAGGGAGGGAGAGCAGTGGGTACACCAGCATGACCTCTCAAGCCTCAGGCTCCTTGGTACAGTTGGAGAGCCGATAAATCCCGAGGCATGGATGTGGTATCACACCCATGTGGGGAAGGAGAAGCTTCCCATTGTGGACACTTGGTGGCAGACAGAAACAGGCGGAATTCTCATAACACCCCTGCCGGGAGCCATGACACTGAAACCCGGCTCTGCAAACAGGCCCTTCCCCGGAGTGGTGCCGAATATACTTAAAGAAGATGGTACACCTGCCGAGACAAACGAAGGCGGATATCTTGTCATTGAAAAACCCTGGCCCGGCATATTAAGGGGTATGTTCGGAGATATTGATGGAAAAAGATTCAAAGAGGTTTATTTCAGCAGGTTCCCCGGCAGATACTTTACAGGAGATGGGGCAAGGATTGACGAAGACGGAGATTTCTGGCTGATGGGCAGGATAGATGACGTCCTGAACGTCTCAGGCCACAGGATAGGGACTGCAGAGGTCGAGTCAGCCCTTGTAAGCCATGAAAAAGTGGCAGAAGCTGCAGTGGTTGGTTATCCCCATGAAATAAAGGGGGAGGGAATATATGCCTTTGTTGTGCTGCAGGAAGGGGTCCAGTCCGATAAGGCACTTGAGGAATCACTCAAGAATCATGTAAGAAAGCTGATCGGTCCAATAGCAAAACCGGACAGGATACAGTTCACCCCGGGATTGCCAAAGACCCGCAGCGGCAAGATAATGAGGAGGATACTCAGAAAGATTGCAGGCGGAGAGACCGGGGACCTTGGTGATATCTCAACACTTGCTGATCCTTCTGTTGTAGAGGAGCTTGTGAGGAACAGGGTTTAGGACGCCCCTGATATCCTTTACATCTCAATAGCTACTATGCTATCCTTTAAGGCAGACTATTTTAACTCAGGTTAATAAAATCAATAAAGAGACCGTCACACAATTATTCTGTTCACAATTTGTGCACGGCTCTCTAATAATTTAAAGAAAGGGGTGATATGGTGCCTCTCACAAAAGAGAAAAAAGACGGCATTATCGAAGCATTCAAGGTACACGCAAAGGATACTGGTTCACCGGAGGTTCAGGTAGCCTTGCTTACAGAGAGAATAACTTATCTCACAGAGCATTTCAAGGTCCATAAAAAGGACCATCATTCAAGGCGGGGATTACTGAAGCTGGTATCCCAGAGGAGAAAACTCCTTAACTACCTGAAAACCAGCGACAAACAGCGGTATGAGAAGCTCATTGAGCGCTTAGGATTAAGAAAGTAGAGGTGACAACTTACATGTCAGGAATGGACGCTCCACACAGAGAAAAACATGAGATCAGAGAACATCAGCTTATAATTGAAACAGGGGAGCTTGCAAAACAATCTGATGGTTCGGCTTTAATAAGCTACGGTGACACTGTGGTTCTTGCTACAGCAGTAGCTTCGAAAAGGGAAAGAAAAGACCTTGATTTCTTTCCGTTAACAATTGATTACCAGGAAAAGGCATACGCAGCAGGAAAGATTCCAGGGGGATTTTTCAAGAGGGAAGGAAAGCCTTCCGAGAAAGAAGTGCTTGCATCCCGTCTGATCGACAGACCCATCAGACCACTCTTCCCCGATGGTTTCCGTTCAGAGACACAGGGTATAGCATCGGTCATTTCGTTTGGTGATGAAAACGTATCGGATATCCTTGGAATCATAGGGGTCTCCACTGCCCTTATGATATCGGATATACCCTTTGACGGTCCTGTATCAGCAGTAAGGGTCGGAAGGATCGACGGAGAGTTTGTGGTATTACCATCCCTGGAAGAACTTGAGAATATGGATCTGAACTTTGTTGTAGCCGGAACAGATGACGCAGTCATGATGGTTGAAGGCAGCGCAATTGAGGTATCAGAGGAGATTGTTCTTGAGGCAATAGATGTTGCGCATGAAGAGATAAAAAAGATAAACACAATTCAGAGAAAGCTTGCAGAGGTATGCGGCAAACCCAAGAGGAAAATTAATCCAGTAGAAATTGACGGGACACTCAAAGAAAACGTCAGGTCTTTTGTAATTGACAGGATGAAAGAGGCTGTCAGGATACCATCGAAGATGAAGAGACAGGAAATCCTGGACCTCCTGCTTGAGGAAGCAATTGAAAAGTTCACTTCTGAAGAAGGGGACAGGGCAAAAGAGATATCAGGGATATTCCATGACATTGAAAAAGACCTCGTCAGGAGGATGATCATAGACGAAGGTGTGAGAACCGACGGAAGAAAGCCTGAGGACATAAGACACATATACGGCAAGGTTGGTTTCCTGCCAAAAGTGCATGGTTCAGCCCTCTTTGTCAGGGGCGAGACCCAGGCGCTTGTGGCAGTTACCCTTGGCACATCAGCGGATGAGCAAAGGATAGACGCACTTGAAGGTGAAACATTTAAATCCTTCATGCTCCACTACAATTTCCCGCCCTTCAGTGTCGGTGAGGTAAAGCGACTGGGATTCACCGGCAGGAGAGAGATCGGTCACGGCGCACTTGCGGAGAAGTCACTGAAGCCGGTGATACCCTCCAAGGAAAAGTTCCCGTATACCATACGGATAGTCTCTGATATCCTGGAATCGAATGGTTCATCATCCATGGCAACAGTCTGTGGTGCAACCCTTGCTCTCATGGACGCAGGTGTACCCATTGAAACACCTGTGGCCGGCATTGCAATGGGACTCATACACGAAAGTGACAAGACCGTAATACTCTCGGATATACTGGGGCTTGAAGACCACCTTGGAGATATGGATTTCAAGGTTACAGGAACAAAAAAAGGCGTAACCGCATTTCAGATGGACGTGAAGATAAGCGGTATAACCAGGGAGATAATGGAGTCGGCACTTGAACAGGCAAGAGCTGGAAGATTCCACATACTGGAGAAGATGAACGAGACACTGCCTGAGCCCCGAAAGAATCTCGCTCCCAATGCACCAAGAATATATACCCTGCAGATCAAGCCGGAAAAGATAAGGGATGTAATTGGCGTAGGGGGGAAGGTAATCAGGGGAATAACTGAACAGACTGGCGTAAAAATCGACATAGATGATACAGGGCTTATCAACATTGCATCTGCTGACGAGGCATCCGCCATGAAGGCAAAAGAAATTATAGAAGGAATTGTTCAGGATGTAGAGGTTGGCAGGATATATATGGGAAAGGTCAAAAAAGTTGTAGACTTCGGTGCCTTTGTTGAAGTACTGCCCGGAGTGGAAGGGCTCTTGCATATTTCCCAGATATCAGATGAACGGGTTGGGAAGGTTACAGACGTGATTAATTACGGTGATGAATTCCCTGTCAAGGTCATAGAGATTGATGATATGGGAAGACTCAAGTTAAGCAGAAAAGAAGCCCTTCGGGAAGAGGCCAAAGGAAAGACAAAGGGATAGACAGAGCAAGCTCTGAAGTTTTAGGGGCCTGTTAAAAAAACAGGTCCCTGAAGTTTACCCTCCAACCTATAAACCTGTTTCTTCAATTCCAGCTCCCCTGCTCTATTTCCCTGTCTGCAGGCAACACACAGGCAGACGCCGGGGAAAGGTAAACAGGATTATTTACAGACAACATCCGGAGCAAAGACCATGTTCAAAAAAGAATATCTCGATAACAAAATACCCGTCCTGCTGGAACGGATAAAGGGTGTTCGCTCAGTATGCCTCGGCATATGGGTAAAGGTGGGCTCAAGGTATGAGACAAAGCAGAAAAACGGGATATCCCACTTCCTTGAACACATGCTCTTTAAAGGCACAAAAAGACGTTCACAGAAAGAGATAGCCGTTGAAATAGACTCCCTTGGCGGAGACCTCAATGCCTACACATCCAAGGAAACAACAACTTTCTACATAAAGCTGCTCGACGATTACCTTGAAAAGGGCACTGACCTGCTCATGGATATCTTTCTTCACTCCCGGCTGCCTGAAGACGAGATAGAGAAGGAAAAAGGAATTGTTATTGAAGAGATAAAGATGGTGGAAGACACCCCAGACGATTACATCCACGACCTGTTCAGTGAATATGTCTGGAACAGGGAAGGCATTGGTCTGGGTATACTTGGCACTAAAAAAACAGTAAGGTCCTTCACGAAAAAAGACCTGGCTGAACATATAAAAAAGTATTACACCATCAACAACATTGTCATATCATGTGCTGGCAATATTGAGCATGAAGAGGTTTTAAAGGGGCTTAACCGCTCCATCGGAACAATCAGCAACAGCTCCCAACCCCACACTTACTCAAAACCGAAATTTCATCACGGAACAAATGTGGTAACAAAAGAGTGCGCAGAAGTGCATCTCTGTATCGGAGCAGAGGGTATTGCCCAGGGAAGTCCGGAGCGATATGCAATGTTATTGCTGAATACCGTTATCGGCGCCGGAGTCAGTTCAAGGCTCTTTCAGGAGATCCGGGAGCAGAGGGGACTTGCTTATTCTGTATATTCCTTCACTTCCTCTTACCATGATTCGGGGCTTTTCGGTGTATACGTGGGTACAGGCAGGAAAAAATACCAGCAGGTAATAGACATAATAAGGAATGAACTCGTCACCTTCAAGGATACAGTATCTGAAGATGAACTGATGAGGGCAAAAAAACAACTCAAGGGAAACCTTGTTCTTGCCCTTGAATCCACATCAGGAAGGATGAATAACCTTGCACGCCAGGAAATCTATTATGGAAAGTATATATCTCCTTCAGAGATTATGAAGGCCATTGACGGAGTCCGCTTCTCTGAGGTAAGGGAGCTCTCTGACAGACTCTTCAGTGACAGGAAATTCGCATTGACGGTTCTCGGACCTGTGAAAAATGCCTCAATTTAGCTCTTTATAATGCCTACAATATCACCTATCCTGATCCCGAAACTCTCTGCTGCATTTCCCCTGCAAATAAAAAACTCCAGAAGACCACTACTGTTAATAAGACAGTACAGATCTTTATCTTCCACTTCCGAGTAGCACCTCTTGAATGAAACCACATTGCCTTTCAATACAATCCTCAGTCTTTCACCTCCATTGAGGGAATCCCTGAGAAGATCCGAAGATATATTTGTTATTGCATTACCAAAATGATCGATATATATAACCTCACCTTCAATTGTATTCCTGGAAGGCATTCCGGGCTCGGGTAGGTGGATATTCATAAAATCGTCTATATCCGCACCAAAGTGACTGACGGGAATACCCTTTGAAAGCCATGCCGCAACTGGGGCAAAAATGTCTCTGCCCTGAAATGTTGCAGAGTCTTTCCTGAGGAAGTAATGCTCAGAAGTTATATGGGTAACACTAAAGGAACCCTTTTCCTTTTTGTATACCATCGAGAAAAGACCATTGTCAGGCCCGACAAAATAATGGTTCTGTGTTGCCACAATAATCGGTCTCCTCCTTGAACCCACTCCCGGATCCACCACCACCAGATGTATTGTCCTGACAGGAAAGTACTGATAGCTGAGGCCCGTAAGGACAGCCCCTTCCCTTATGTTATGGGGAGATATATTATGCGTGATATCCACCATTTCAACGTCAGGATTGGTATTAAGAATAACACCCTTCATTTGTCCCACAAAGGGGTCTTTCATTCCGAAATCAGAGGTTAGCGTAATTAAAGGTCTTCTCGTTCCCATATCAGGCCTCCTTTAATACTGGAAATGTCTTTAATTCCATTGGTGGTCATATAATCCTTTATTCCTGACAATACATCCACGGTCGCTGTCGGACTTACAAAGTTTGCAGTTCCCACTGCCACGGCAGCAGCACCGGCAAGCATATATTCGATTGCATCATCTCCGTCCATAATACCGCCCGAACCTATGATCGGAATATTGACCGCCCTGAACACATCCCAAACCATCCTTATCCCTATGGGCTTGATAGCAGGACCTGACAACCCCCCGGTAATGTTTGCCAGCTTCGGTCTTCTCGTCTTTATATCAATAGCCATCCCTGAAAGCGTATTTATCAGAGACACTGCATCAGCCCCTGCATCCTCTGCAACCCTTGCCATGAGAGCAATATCCGTCACATTCGGTGAGAGTTTAACGATAAGGGGAAGGCCAGTTACCTTTCTCACTGCACTGACAACCTCAGAGGTGACCTCAGGGTCTGTACCGAAAACGAGCCAGCCCGCCTGCTTGTTGGGGCATGATATATTCATCTCAAGGCCGTCTATACCCTGCACATCGCTTAACCTCTCTGCAGCTGCAACATACTCATCTACGGAGTCACCAAAGAAGTTGGCTATTACAGGCACATTAAACTGCCTCAGGAACGGGAGTTTTTCCTCTATAAAACTCTCCACACCTATGTTCTGAAGCCCTATGGCATTAAGCATTCCTGCAGGTGTCTCCACAATGCGTGGAGGAGGATTGCCTTCCCTGGGTAAAAGGGAAAGCCCCTTTACCACAATTGCACCGAGGCTGGCAAGGTCAACAAACTCGGCATATTCCTCCCCGTAACCAAATGTCCCGGATGCGGTCATAACGGGATTTTTAAGTCCAAGTTTTCCTATGTTGACTGACAGGTTCATGTTCAGCACACTATCTCCCTTACATTAAAAACCGGCCCTTCCTTGCATACCCTCTTATAACCCTGAACCGTCTTTATGACACACCCGAGGCAGGCACCAATACCACAGGCCATCCTTTCCTCAAAGGAGATATAGCCCGGAATACCCCTCTCACTCAGGAACTTCAGTAGAGCCGCTATCATCCCTTCAGGGCCGCACGCATATATAGTGGGCTTTGCAACAGCAAGGTCATCCAGGGATTCAATTAATCTCTCAACCGCATTGCCTTTAAACCCCTTGCTGCCATCATCAGTGCATATAAAGATATTCCCTGTGAGTTTCTTTATATCATCGAGGAGATAAAGCTCCGCAGAATTCATGGCGCCATAGAAGAGACGGGTTCCAGCATGCAAGAGGGGGAAGACAGATGCTATCCCAACCCCTCCGGCAACAAGTATCGGGGTCTCATCCTTGAGGGGATCAGGATAGCCGTTACCAAGGGGGCCCAACACGTCGATTCTGTCTCCAACCCTCATGTTTCTCAACAGATGAGTCCCCCTGCCCTTCAACCTTATAAGAAACTCCAGATGCGTATCATCCCACATTAAGATACTGAAGGGTCTCCTGAGAAGCGGATCAAGGGTTTCAGATGCCCTCAGCAGATAAAACTGCCCTGGAACAGGCCTGACATGAGGTTGCATAGGGGTAATCCTGAGAATACTGTGGGTTTGAGACAGGTGGATATTTCCTGCAACCTCTGCCTGGAAAAATCTACTCAAAACTAATCTCTATAATCTCATACTCAATGGTTTTTGCCGGAGCATTGACAACGACTGTATCTCCAACCTCTTTACTCATCAGCCCCCTGCCAACGGGCGAGGTGATTGATATCCTGCCACTGCCAACATCTGCCTCATCAGGCCCAACAAGTTGAAACAACCTCTCCTCATCTGTTGCAAGGTCATAAACCTTAACCTTTGCACCAAAGGTAACTCTGTCGCTCTTAATTCTTGAAGTGTCAATAACCTGTGCCAGGGCTGTCTTGGACTGCAGTTCCTGTATGCGGCCTTCTATAAAGGACTGCCTCTCTTTGGCAGCATGATATTCTGCATTCTCGCTTAAATCACCATGAGACCTTGCCTCTTCAATATCCTTTATATTTTTTGGCCTCTCAACCCTGAGAAGATGCTCCAGCTCTTCTTTCATTTTGCGGAAACCCTGACCCTGTTCTGTCATGGGGATTCTCTTCATCGTACCCTCCCAAAATCATAAAGGTTGTATCATCGTACGTCTGAATGATATAATGTTGATAATACAGTAATAATTTAACCATTATTTCGATTGCTTAGTCAATATTTTCAAGTCACAGGGCATAGCTGTTACTCGCAATTCGAAGCAGGCAACAAACATCAGGCAATGATATTATCAGCAAAAATCTGAACAGGTCTCAACATGGAGCGAATTTTGGCAAGTAACGGACTTGATGCGTTTTTCACAAACCTGTATCCTGACCAAATATTACAAATATGCCTGAAAACACAATAGCCCTGAGAAAGGATGTTCGGGAAAAGATTAATGAACTTGGCGAGGCTGACATAGTTATTGGCATACCAAGTTACAACAATGCCAAAACCATCGGACATGTTGTGAAGGCTGTTCAGGCGGGACTTTCAAAATACTTTCCTGACTCAAAGTCCGTACTTGTAAACTCTGATGGGGGCTCAACTGATGGAACCATGGACGTTGTCAGGGAGACCACTGTTGATTTCGACTCCATACTGCTTCATCACAGGGTAGGAAACCTCCACAAGATTATCACGCCCTATCATGGAATTCCAGGAAAAGGAAGTGCATTCAGGACCATCTTTGAGATTGCAAAGATACTTAATGTAAAGGCCTGCGCAGTGGTGGATTCTGACCTCAGAAGTATAACACCTGAATGGATCGAGCTCCTGATCCGACCGGTTCTCAATGCGGGATATGATTACGTAGCCCCCTATTATCACAGGCACAAATATGACGGGACTATCACTAATACAATAGTTTATCCTATGACCAGGGCATTGTACGGACATAGAATCCGTCAGCCTATAGGAGGAGACTTCGGGCTCTCAGGCAAGCTTGCAGCTTTTTATCTGAAAAAAGATGTATGGGAGACAGACGTAGCCCGTTTTGGCATTGATATCTGGATGACAACAACGGCTGTTGCAAATGCCTTCAAGGTATGTCAGGCATTCCTGGGAGCAAAGATACACGACCCCAAGGAGCCGGGATCCGACCTCAGCGCAATGCTCCACCAGGTGGTAATCTCTGTCTTTAATCTTATGGAAGAATATGCCACAATATGGAAGGATATAAAGGGGTCGGAACCTGTTCCTACTTTTGGGTTTGTATACTCTGTAGGGCTGGAACCCATAAAAGTCAATCTTGATGGTATGATAGAGAAGTTCAAACTCGGGGTAAAAGAACTCTCCGTCATGTACGAATCGTTTTTGCCCGGAGAACTGATGTGGTTTCTCGCAACTGTGGGAGACAAGCCAAAAGAAAAGTTCTCTATTCCCGACAACGTATGGGTTGAAATCGTATATAATTTTGCCTTAGCGTGCCACAGAAAATTAATGAGCCGGGAGCATATAATAAAGTCACTTACACCTTTATATCTTGGCAAGGTTGCCTCTTTTGTGATAGAGACGTGGGAAAGCTCAGCTGCAGAGGTAGAGCAGAGGCTTGAAGAACTCTGTATCGCCTTTGAAAAGGGAAAGCCCTACCTGATTGAGAGATGGTTTGAGGAAGAAGAGTGAGTTTTATTCAGGCAACGGTCAACAGAAAATGACCATTAACGAATGACTAATTCAAGGAGGGGTTTTTATGGAAAACTTATTCGATAAAATCGTAACAGCACCTATGACGGACTGTTTCCAGAAACTTATCGAATTCTTGCCAAACCTTCTCAGTTCTCTGGTTATATTCATTCTGGGATTTCTCTCCGGATGGATTATCAAGAATATAATCCAGAAAACACTCGAGATATTAAATACAGACCGATTCTGCAAAAGAATGGGGATAACCCAGGGACTTGAACGGGGTGGCATAAAGATACCACCGACAAAACTCCTGAGCCAGATATCCTACTGGTTTGTGGTAATCCTTTTCTTTATAATGTCACTTTACACCCTGAAAATCCCGGCAATTGAAGATATTCTCGAAAAGTTCTTCCTCTACCTCCCCAATGTCTTTGTTTCAGCGCTGCTTATTATAGTCGGTTATATACTCAGCAACTTTGCAGGAAGGGCAACACTGATAGCTTCTGTAAATTCAGGAATAAAATTCTCGGGATTATTAAGCAAGACTGTCAAAACCATCGTCTTCCTGCTTGCCTTCACAATGTCCCTGGAACAGCTCGGCATTGGCCGTGACACAGTAATAGTTGCCTTCACGGTAATTTTTGGAGGGATTGTATTTGCACTCTCGCTTGCTTTCGGCCTTGGAGGAAAGGATGTGGCCAAGGAGTATCTGGAGAAGAAGTTTAAGGGAGAGGCCGAAAAGGAAGACGAGCTGAAGCATCTTTGAACCCGGATTAATTTTTTAATAAGGTTTGAAGCAACAATCCATATTCCTGCCCTTTACACACACACCCCTCTTTTCAGAGGGGAGTTACACACTTCTTGCTTTCTCAAGACTGTTCTTTCTATCTTGCTCTCCGCCCCTACCCTCGTTCCGTTCCTCCTGGTAAGGCCGGAACTGTCAAGGATTTTCCCCTCAATCAAGAGGGGATTAAGGGGTGTGTTCCTTTTCTTTTTTCCTTCTATTATCCCGGTTACTATTCAGAGAAACTTGTTCGTCTGCTATATCAACCACTTAACTGCAAGAAACCCTGTTTCTTATTTACCGGTTTGTATAGTTTCAAAAATCCCCCTATATCCCGTCTTCCCTATCAGCCTCCTCAACAGGGCAGGCAGGTCCTCTATCTCCTTGATATCCGACTGACACAGCGATTTAAGTCTGTTCCCAAAGAGAGAAAACTCCTCATAATGTCCTTTCAGATGAGAAGAAAGGCTATTCTGGAGAGCCTCTCCTCTTTCATCCCAGTCAAGGAGCAGGATAAACCTCTCGTGGAGCTTCAGGATATCTTCGCAAAATTCATAAACCGTCCTGCCACAATGAAAAAGGATGATCTCACCGGTTATGCCGAGGCTCCTCAGGGCTCTGCGGTCCCTTTTGCCCTCGACAATGACAGGAACAAACCTGTTCACCTCATAGAGGTCCTTTAAGACCTCAAGTATCTGTCCTGCCCTCCTGTCTTCGATATCCAAACCCTGAGTCCCCTCCGGCAAAAACCGGGGCCCTTTTACTCGACCGCTATAAATGTTTCTGTCCTTGTTATGCCCCTGACCTTTCTGACCTTCTTCAGTATCCTTGTAAATATCTCATTAATATCATTGGCCTCAAGCACTGCAACAATATCAAACTGTCCTGTAATTACATCTGCATTCACCACTCCGTTGATACCCCTTAGGGTATCCCGTATGTCCCTGTCCTTGCCGGGAAGGACATTTGCAAGCATGTATACCCTCGCCATATGGTCTCCTCCTTTGAGGCTTACGCCCCCTTGATTTATTTCCAGATCAAACTCATAAGAAGCAGGCGTCAGGAGTAATGTATTCTGTCACTCTGAACTCCGGACCAGGTTATCGACTTTCTTCACAGACTATAAATAAAGCATACCAGATTACAGCCCTTATGACAAGAGTTCGAATTCCCATCCAAAAGGAGTCAATCTGTTGACACCTGACACCCATATACTGTAAATTAACTGTACCATGCAGAGTGTTCTTGTCATAGACGACGATATTACAGTAAGAGATGTCCTTAACGAATTTTTAATTTCGGAAAAGTACCGGGTCACCCTCGAAGAAAACGGCCAGACCGGACTTGAGAGGTTGAGGAAAGAGAGCTTTGATATTATATTCCTTGACCTCGCCATGCCTGTAATGGGGGGAATGGATGTACTTAAGGCAATGAAAGAGACCCAGAACTCCGATACTCCCTGCATCATCATTACTGCCTATGGAACTGTTAAAAATGCCGTTGAAGCCATGAGGGCCGGGGCATTCGATTACGTCACAAAACCCTTCAGACTCGATGAGCTGGGAATAATCATCAAAAAAGCTCTTGAGGTAGCAAAACTCAAAAAAGAAAATATCCGGCTCAAAAGAGAACTCAGGAAGCGTTACGAATTTCACGGCCTCATAGGCTCATCCCCTGAGATGCAGAGGGTTTATGACCTGATAGAGAAGATAGCTGATACGGACAGTACTGTCCTCATTACAGGTGAGAGCGGCACGGGAAAAGAGCTTATTGCTAAGGTAATCCATTATAACAGTTACCGCTCAGGCAAGAATTTTGTGCCTCTGAATTGTGCAGCCATACCAAAAGACCTTCTGGAATCGGAACTCTTCGGACATGAAAAAGGGGCATTCACAGGGGCTATAAATACTCGCATTGGAAGGTTTGAACTTGCAAGCGCCGGCACACTCTTTCTTGACGAGATTGGTGAACTTGATCCCTCGTTGCAGGTCAAATTGTTACGTGTGCTTCAGGAGCGGGAATTTGAAAGGATCGGAAGCACTAAAACAATAAAGGTGGACGTAAGGATATTAGCCGCCACGAACAGAAACCTTGAAGAACGCACAAGTGAGGGCAGGTTCAGGGAAGACCTCTATTACAGATTAAACGTAATACCCGTTCACATTCCCCCGTTGAGGGAGAGGAAAGAAGATATACCCGTGTTAATTGAACACTTCCTTAAAAAACATGCAAAGGCAAAGAAGAGGCAAACCCCCAAGATACCAAAACACATACTGGAGGTCCTCCTCAAATACAAATGGCCTGGAAATGTCCGTGAACTTGAGAACCTGATTGAACGTCTTACGATACTGAACCCCGGACAAAGCATTACCATTAAAGACCTGCCTGAAAGGTTTCAAAACCTTGCTCCTGCCAGCCGGAATTCACAAACCGCTGTTTCCGGCACAGAGGATTTATCCCTTCCACCTGAAGGCATAAACCTCAACAACATCATTGATACCATCGAAAGAAAACTTATAACTGAGGCCCTGGAAAAGTCTAACGGGGTAAAGAGCAAGGCCGCCACACTCCTTGGACTCAACAGGACAACACTTGTTGAAAAGATGAAGAAAAAGGGAATAGCAATAACGTCAAAAGACTAACGTCCAGAAGACCCCGCCTTTGATTTTTCCTTGATATTCAAACAGTTACATTCTGGCACATTAGTTGCTGTTTCTCTCTCCACAATGAAACTAACCGTCATATTCCCGGCAAATATTTTTCAGTGGTTTGTTGCTGCAGGCATTGTCCTGACTGTCTCCCTTATCTGCACAGAGAGTTACGCTTCAGAACCCCTGCAAAAGGTTCTTGAGGCAATTGATGAGGGGAGGAACTATGAGGCCATGAAACTGCTCTCTCAATACAGGCCTTCTGAAAAGGAACTTCCCCGCTACTACTACCTTAAGGGAAGGGCACTTGAGGGGGCTAAGAGGCACCGTAAGGCCATAGGATATCTGAACAGGGCCTATATAACAGCAAAGGATACGACCCTCAGGGAAGATGCACTCTTTGAGCGGGGGGTGGCATACCTGATGAGCGGATTCCATTATGAAGCTGCTTCAAATTTCAGGCTCTTTATAAACCTCTATCCTGAATCCACACTAATTCAGAAGGCATATCTCAATTATGCGCAGGCCTCACTGAAGACCGGTAATTATGTGGAGGCACTTGCCTATTTCAGGAAGGTAAGTAATACACCGGAGGCAATCTTTGGCAAGGCAGAGGTATTTCAACGGCTTGGACTCTTCAGCGCTGCTCATGAACTCTACAATACCGGCCTGATAAGTTATAACAACTATATCGAAAAGCATCCGGACGTCCTTTACCACTATGCAGAAAACCTGAGGGTTATTGGCAAGACAAAACAGGCAAAGTCTCTCTTTTATCTGTTGATGAATACCTACCTCAGGGAGAGGGCTTACCTTGGGCTTGGACTAATCGAGTACGCAAGGAACAACATGGAATCTGCCGAAATGTACCTCAAGAAGGCATCTGAATCCCCTGACAGGGTAATAAGGAGACAAGCCCTGCTGAATCTTGGCAGGACACTGATATCAATTGATCAGAAGGACCGTGCCATTGAATACCTCAAGACCCTTCAGAGAGATTACGCCTACACCCCGGAATCGGAAAAGGCACTGTTACTACTCGCCGGATTGATGCGGAAAAGAAAGGATTACCTGCAGGCAGAGAAATATCTGAGAGAGATACTGTTTGGAAGAAAACCCCTGAAGGCGGCACTGAATGAGCTTGATACCCTGGTAAACGAGAGTATAAAGAACGATACAAGTGCCTTCAGGGATATCTGGAACAACAGCGGACAATGGCTTTATGAACCATCGAGAGAAGATACCCTCCTTAACGTTGCAGAGGCGCTCAGGAATTCAGGGGGAGACTTTATCAGGGTATACACATATCTGACAGAAAATGGCTCCAAAACAATAAGGGCAAAGTCCCTGAGCCAGCTCGCAATCTTCTTCAGCCGCCTTTCGGATGTTGAAAGGGTGGAGGAACTGGTCACGAATCTTGAAAAACTGAATCGTGGGAGCGATGAAATCCTCAGGGCAAGGGCATGGCTCTATTATCTCAAAGAAAAGAAAAGCCGCGCCTTTTCCGAGATAACAAGGATCTCACATCCGGTTAATGACGACATTGATCTCCTCTGGAGGGTAAAGGAAGGAGCACCTTCTGTAATGACCTTCATTAAAAACTACAAAACCATGTCCAGGGCAGCCGGGGTACCGCTCAAATACACAGAAACAGGGAGATTACTTACTGATAAAGGGATGAGACAAAAGGCCATAAAATACTTCAACCTTGCACTGAAGGTTAACCCGAACAATGCACAGGCAATGTTTATGCTTGCCAGGCTCAATGCCAATGCTCCACTCATAAAGCGCCTCTCAGAAAAAAAGGGAATTTATGGCTCTATGGCAAAGGTGATGATAAAAGAACAGGAAATAAAAAAACATATCCTGGAGATGTGAAATGGAAGAACTTAGAAAACTGAACGAAGCATTCATGACATTTAACCTGGCCTCGGAAACACTGAGGGAATATTATCAGAATCTCCAGCAGCAGGTGACATACCTCTCGGAGGAGGTACAGAGAAAAAACTCAGAACTTCAGCGGACTCTCAGCTTTCTAAACTCCGTCCTTCAGGGAATTAAGGAGGCGATAATTGTGCTGGACAGTGACGGAAAGATACTGATGATGAACAGGGCCGCGGAAGACCTCCTCATGATAGACCTCTCAGCATCAACAGGTCACAGACCGGATGAATACGGTTATAATTTCAGCCAGATCAATCAGAATAACCAGGAGATCGAGATAGAGACAGGAGGGAAGAGGAAAAACCTGCTTGTCAGTCTCTCCGATGTGGTCAACGGCGGAGAGACGGGTTGATAGGATTTGTAATCCTGCTGAGGGACATAACCGCCCAAAAAGAGGTTGAAGCAGAGAAAGAGAGGAACAAGAGACTCATTGCCATGGGAGAGATGATGGCCAGCATCGTTCATGAATTAAGGAATCCGCTGTGCAGCATTGAGCTTTATGCATCAATGTTATACAAGGAAATAGAGGATACCCCCCAGGCATCCCTTGCAATGGGTGTTTCAACGGGAGTAAGAAACCTGAACAATTCCCTTTCCAACATGCTCTACTTTGCCAGGCCCCGAAATCCAAAGACAACACCCTGTGACATAAGGACACTAACAGATGATGCCCTTTCATTGCTTAAACCCGTCATTGAATCACGGGGAATTGTCGTTGAAAAACAAATATCCAGAACCTCGATAAACGGAGATTCAGGACTCGTAAAACAGGTAATTCTCAATATCCTGCTCAATGCAGTCCAGGCAATGGGAACTGGCGGAATACTCACAATCCATTCAGAAACAGACAGTAAAGGATTCCACCTCAACATCTCCGACACCGGAAGTGGAATAACCTCAGAAGATATAGAGAGAATCTTTGACCCCTTTTTCACTACCAGGGACGAAGGCACTGGGCTTGGACTTTCCATATCCCTGAAGATAATGCAGGCCCACGGTGGAACAATACGGGCAAAGAGCCTGCCGGGCTCAGGCAGTGTATTCATATTATACTTTCCTCATAAGCACCTCCTCCCCGATATCTCCGGAGACAGGCAGACCGCACTATCTGTCCTGTCTCCGGAGCATTTTTTACAAAAGGATTCCTGCGGAAAGGGTACAGGGGAGCCAGACGGAAAAAACAGCATCACATGTCTCAAAATATTTAACCACCAAAAACCCCGAAACTATTAACGGAGGCCGATAATGCAATCCATTGTCGTTGTTGATGACGACCCGGAGATGAGAAACGCGCTTGAAGAGGCCGTAAAAAGGTTTGGCTTCAATGTAATGGTCGCAGAAAGGGCATCGGAGGGCATAGAGGTGCTGAAAAACAATGATTGCTCTCTGCTTATAACGGACATGAAGATGCCGGGCATGAATGGCCTGGAGTTCATCAGACATGTACGAAAGCTCTCCAGCACCTTGCCAGTCCTTGTAATCACGGGATTTGGTACGGTTGAAAACGCAGTCGAGTGCATGAAACTCGGAGCCTCGGACTATCTCATGAAGCCCTTTTCTTTTGATAATCTCAGGCAGGCAATAACCGGACTCATTGAGCCGGCACCAGCAAACGGCGAGATACTTACCGGTGATGAGTCAATGAAACGACTACTCAGGATTGCATACGAGGTGGCGAGGACCGACACCACAGTCCTCATAACCGGAGAAAGTGGCACAGGCAAGGAGCTGCTCGCAAGGTATATACACAGACAGAGCCTGAGACGGGGAAAAAACTTTGTTGCCGTTAACTGCGCAGCTATACCCGAGAACCTGCTTGAATCCGAGCTATTTGGTCATGAAAGAGGCGCCTTCACCGGTGCTCTGGAGAAAAAGACCGGAAAATTCGAAATAGCTGACGGGGGCACCTTCCTGCTTGATGAAATCGGCGAAATGTCGCTTCCGCTTCAGGCCAAGCTCCTGAGGGTCCTGCAGGAAAGGGAAATAGACAGGATTGGCAGTAAAAAACCCCTGCCCATAAATATCAGGGTGATAACAACTACAAACAGGGACCTTGCCGAAGAGGTCGAAAAAGGAAACTTCCGGGAAGATCTCTTCTACAGGATAAGTGTTTTCCCCCTTGAGCTGCCGCCACTCAGAGAACGGCCCGGAGATGTGCGTATTCTTTCTGAATTCTTTCTGAAAAAACATGCCTCTCAATACGGAAAGTATATCTCGGGCTTCTCGGAAGATGCCTTTGATTTTCTCTATACCCAGGCATGGAGAGGCAATATCAGGGAGCTGGAGAATATTATCCAGAGGGCAGTGCTGCTCAGCCGCTCAGAGCTTATAGAGAGCGGGGACTTTATGATCGAGAAGAGCAGAAATGTCAGACAGAACAGCAAGACAATCAAGGAAATGGAAAAAGATCTCATTCTCAGGACACTCCGGGCAACCAACGGAAACAGGACCAGGACAGCAAAGTGCCTGGGAATAACTGTCAGGACATTAAGAAACAAACTGAATGAATACAGGTTTAATGCCTGAGCCCCGGAGAGAGGAAAAAATTTCCTCCCCAGGCAAAAATCAGCTATACCCTGACACAGTGGTTAAAGTAGAATCATGGACAGTTGCCCTAGCATGAAACTTGCAATTGTTGTATGTCAAATCAGTTCAGGTTAAAGACAACAGGAGGTTATTATGGACTTTACACTTAAGCGGCTTGAGGAGATGATAAAGTTCACCATGCAGAGACACAGTCTCCTTCTGAGCAATCTCGCAAACAGCGACACGCCACAGTACAGGGCAAAGGACATAAAATTCGAGTCCGTTTTTGAAGAGGAGAGGCTCAGGCTTAAAAACACATCTCCCACCCATATCAGGGCACTTGAAATCAGTGGGAATATTGAGGTTGAAATGGACACCGAATCTCCATGGCTTGATGGAAATAATGTTGAGGAGGATGTTGAGATGGCCAAGATTACTGAAAACGCACTCCTTTACCAGACGACCCTGAGACTTATCAATAACAGGTTTAAAGCGTATAGAAATCTGATTAGCGGGAGGTAGCACATGAATATCCTGATGGCATTTGATGTGAGTGCATCTGCACTCGTTGCACAGAAGAAGAGGATGAACACCATTGCCTCCAACATGGCAAACATAAACACCACGAGGACACCCGAAGGTGGTCCTTACAAACGAAGGGATGTTGTTTTCAGCTCCTATATGCTTGATGAAAATGAACGGCTCGAAGGTGTCGGGATAGCCGATATTGTGACCTCCAACAAGCCGCCCAAGGCAGTTTACGACCCCAGCCACCCTGATGCAGATGATAAGGGCTATGTACTTGTGCCTGATATAAACCTGATTGAGGAGATGGTTAATATGATGATGGCAACGAGGGTGTATGAAGCTAATGTAAATGCCTTCAACATAACAAAATCAATGTATCTTAAGGCACTTGAACTGGGGAGGTAAACAGCTAAAATGAATGATGAATCAGGAGGTATAAAGAATGTCGATTAATCCAGTCAACGGAAGCCCCCCGGGGGCAGAAGGAATAGGTAATATAGCAGGAAACCTTAAACCTTCCGGCGAGGACAAGACCGGCGGAAGCTTTGAAGTCCTTCTTGATGAGACCATAGGTAAGGTGGCGTCCCTGCAGAAAGAGACAGAGAAGGCAATTGCAGAGATCGGCAATGGCGGAGGAGACATAGTCGAAACCATGGTTGCCATGCAAAAGGCTGATCTCTCTTTTCAGGTAATGATCGAGGTGAGGAACAAACTTGTGACAGCCTATGAAGAGATAATGAGAATGCAGGTCTGAAATCCATGGCAAACATACTGGATATCGTCAACAAGTGGGATACAAAGAGGAAGATTACATTATCCATCCTCCTTGTCCTTACTATTGCCTCAATAGTACTCCTGATCACATGGGCACAAAAACCGGATTACCAGGTGCTTTATTCAAACCTCCGGGCAGAGGATGCAGGACTCATGGTGCAGAAACTAAAGGAAATGAAGATCCCTTACAAAACAACTCCCTCAGGCATCCTTGTACCCTCCGACAAGGTTTATGAACTGAGAATCCAGCTCGCTGCCATGGGGTTACCTCAGGGTGGAAGCATGGGATACGAGATATTCGATAAAACAGGTCTCGGCACAACCGAATTTGTCCAGAAGGTGAATCTGAAAAGGGCCTTGCAGGGAGAGCTTTCAAGGACCATAAGGTCTCTGCAGGAGGTCTCTGACTGCAGGGTGCACCTCTCCATGCCGGAAAGGTCGATATTTACCAGCACCGACGAGAAACCAAAGGCATCTGTCCTCCTCAAACTCCGTCCCGGTGTAACGCTGAGCAGGTCCCAGATTCGGGGAATTGTCCACCTTGTTTCAGGCAGCGTGGAATCACTCACCCCGAACAACGTAACTATTGTGGACAACAGGGGCAACGTCCTCACTATTGAGGAGGACGAAAGCCTGCAGCTCAACAACACCCAGCGTGATTACCAAAAGGGGCTTGAGCTGGACATAGAGAAGAGGATTATCAGCATCATCGAACCTGTTGTGGGCAAGGACAAGGTAAAGGCAAAGGCGAGCATGAGCATAGACTTTACAAGGACGGAAGAGACTCAGGAGACTTATGACCCTGATGGACAGGTTGTCAGAAGTCAGCAAAAATTAACGGAACAGAAGACCGGAGGGATGGTTGCCGGGGTGCCGGGGGTTCAGTCAAACATGCCCAACAAAAGTGTTGGCAGGTCCGCTGCCAACAAAACAGGATTGAGAAAACAGACGGAAACAGTAAACTACGAAATCAGCAAGACAGTAAGTCATGTTATAAAGCCCACGGGCACAATAAAACGCCTGACAGTTGCAGTCCTGATTGACGGGACATACCTGAAGGACGAGAAATCAGGGGAGATGAAGTATGTGGCCCGGACAGAAGAAGATCTGAAGAGTTACGAAGAGATTATCAAGAAGGCCGTGGGATATTCAGAGGAGAGGGGTGACGAGGTAAAGGTTATAAATATGCCCTTTCATGCACAACCGGAGGTCATCGAAACCCCGGAACAGGTGGATTATACAAAATACATTATACCGGCAGCACGTTATGGCACAATACTGATATTGTCGGTTCTTGTCTTACTCTTCCTCATAAGACCCCTGCTTGCCTATCTCAAACAGCAAACCACTCCGCCTGCATCACCCGCCCCACAGACACTCACGACGGAACTTGAGGGGAAACCTGCACCCAGGGAGATACCCCGGGACGAGATAGTTGAATGGGCCAGAAACAACCCCAAACAGGCTGCAACGCTAATAAAAAAATGGACCGGAGACAAATAATTGCCTGCACTGAAAGGACATGAAAAGGCAGCGATCATGCTCAGCTACGTTGGAGAGGAAACAGCGTCCGAGATACTCAAGGCGCTCGACAAGGAGACTATTGAGAAAATAACCTCTGCACTTTCAGAGTTAAAAACCCTGAAAGAAGAAGAGATGCAGGCAGTGCTTGATGAGATAAAGAAGAGCATTGATAAAGGGACTGTCGCCATGGGAGGAGAGGATTACGTAAAAAGAATCCTTTACAGGGGGTTGGGTGATGAAAATGCAAAAGAGCTCATTGAATCAGCCCGACGTTCAAATCCCATAGAGAAACTCAATACTGTAGATACGCGCCTTATTGTGAAGTTTCTCTCCGGTGAACATCCCCAGACTACGGCCTTTGTACTGTCACTGCTTGAACCAAAAAAGTCGGCTGAGGTGCTTTCAGAATTGCCGGAGCACCTTAAGGGTGATGTTGCAATGAGGATCGCAAACCTTGAAAAAATCCCTGAAGAGGCCTTAAAGGAGATCGAAGAGGTTTTGAAGACACAGCTCAGCATTGGTGAATCAAGGGGGAGAAAGGTTGACGGGGTAAAAACAGTAGCCGATATCCTCAATAATACCACCAAGGAAACTGAACAGACGATTCTGGAACTCATAGAAGAACAGGAACCTTCAAGGGCTGAATCCATAAGGTCCCTGATGTTCGTGTTTGATGACCTTGCCTCGATTGATGACAGGGGCATGCAGGCGATACTTAAGGAGATCAGCACAAACGACCTTGCCCTCGCACTGAAGACTGCATCAGATGAACTTAAAGACAAGATATTCAGAAACATGTCCAAACGGGCAGTGCAGATACTTAAGGAGGAAAGCGAATCCATGGGACCTGTAAGGGTCTCGGATGTTGAAACAGCTCAGCAGAACATCGTCAAGGTGGCACGGAAACTGGAAGAGGAAGGCAAAATTATTATTGCCGGCAAGGGAGAGGAGGAACTAATTGTCTAAAGCGAAAGTCCTTCGGGATCAGAGAATCACGGAGTTCGGTATGCCCTCTCTTGAACATAAACAGACCGGGGACACTACAGAGAGGAGCTTCAACCAGAATACAGCCGCCATTGAAAGAGCCGCATATGAAAAAGGGTTCAGCGCGGGTGAAGAAGCCGGATACGTGGTTGGAGAGGAAAAGGCATTGATGCTTCTGGAAAGGCTTGAAATGATACTTGCAGAGATAAAAGATCTGAAAAAAAAGGTCCTGACAGAAGTCCAACCACAGGTTTTTACCCTGTCAGTAGCCATGGCAAAGAAGATACTCAGGGATGAAATCAGGCAAAACCCTGAAGTAATAATCAACCTCATAAAAGCTGCAATGGAAAAAATAGAAAGAACAGGGACAATAACAATAAAGATAAACCCTGCCCTTAAGGAACTTATCTCAAAACACAAACCTGAACTGCTTGCCATACACCCTGAAATAAGATTTGACACAGACCCCTCCATACCGGCAGCCAGTCCCCTGGTGATTGGACCTGAAGAAGAGGTAATCACTGACTTTGAATCACAACTAACAAACCTGGTTGAGGACCTCGGAGAAGATATTGGAAACAGTAACGATTGAGAGATATATAGACAGCCTTGAGGGTATTGACCCGATGAGGGTCTATGGCAGGGTGGTTGAAATCACAGGTGTTATCCTCAAGGCCACAGGCATGAAGGCAAGCATTGGAGAGGCCTGCAAGGTCTACTCTGAAGGGGGGGCAATAGTTGATGCCGAAGTGGTTGGTTTCAAAGACGATAAGGCACTACTTATGGCCGTCGGTGATATTCAGGGTATAAAGTCGGGCAGCAGGGTACTGCCGGTGGGCAGGAAGCTCTCTGTAAATGTATCGCCGCACCTCGTTGGCAGGGTGATAGATGCACTCGGAAACCCCATAGATGGAAAAGGAAGGATTGAAGGTCATGCGTATCCGCTCTTTGGAGAACAGATCAACCCGCTTGAAAGGCAGCGGATATCCGAACCTATGGACCTCGGTATCAGGGCCATAAATGGATTACTCACCTGCGGAAAGGGGCAGAGGGTGGGAATCATGGCTGGAACCGGCGTTGGCAAGAGTGTGTTGCTTGGAATGATTGCAAGATATACCGAGGCAACGGTGAATGTAATAGGTCTTATCGGTGAAAGGAGCAGGGAGGTAAGGGAGTTTATTGAAAGAGACCTCGGAGAGGAAGGGCTGAAGAAGTCAGTGGTGATAGTCTGTACAGCCCAGGAGCCTCCCCTGGCAAAGGTAAGGGCTGCCTTCACCACAACGGCCATTGCAGAGTATTTCAGGGACCAGGGAATGGATGTGCTTTTGATGATGGACTCGCTGACAAGGGTCTCAATGGCACAGAGGGAAGTTGGTCTTGCCATTGGAGAACCACCCACCACCAAGGGATACACTCCTTCAGTCTTTACCCTGATGCCAAGGCTGCTTGAAAGGGCCGGAACCTCTTCAGACAACGGAAGCATCACAGGGCTTTATACCGTACTCGTTGAAGGCGATGACCTTACCGACCCTGTGGCAGACGCTTCCATGTCTGTTCTTGACGGTCATATAGTCCTGTCAAGGGACCTTGCAATGGAGGGGGTCTACCCTGCAATTGATATATTAAGGAGTGTCAGCAGGGTAATGCTGGATATAGTTAACGAACGACACAGAGAGCTTGCAATGATGTTTATTGAAAACCTGTCCACATACAAGAAATATGAAGACCTCATAAGCATCGGTGCATACAAGGAAGGCACAAACCCGAAGGTTGACAGGGCCATAAAGATGATAGACAGACTGCGTGGCTACCTGAAGCAGGGCATAAATGACAGACGGGACATGGGAGACAGCCTTCAGGGACTCTATCTCCTCTTTGAGGCAGAAGAACTATGAAATCAGATTCATTAAACAGCCTCCTGAAATTAAAGGAGTGGCGCAAGGAAGAGATCGAGATGGAGATAAACCGTCTGCAGGGCATTATTAATCAGGAAGAGGCACGCCTGAAAACCATGGAAACAGAGCTTTCCGGTAACCTCGAAACCTTTAAAGACCACCAGATACATGATGTCATAGATCCAGGCTCCCTCAAGACCTTCCATTCCTACTTCTCACAGATGAACATAAGGATGTGCCAGCAGAGGGAGGCAATCATAAAAAAGATAGCAGAGCTTGATGAAACGCAGAAACTGCTGATAGAGGCATATAAGGAGAAGATGCTCGTTGAGAAACTCAGGGGAAAGCTATGTTTGAATGAGACAAGGGCAAACAACCGTAAGGAACAGAAAGAATTCGACTTCATATTCACCACAAGGATAAAGAGATGAAAAAACTCCCGGGCATATTAAAGTCGCTTTACCCGGCACTGCTTATTCCAGGATTCATCCTGACATCATTGCTGATTATAATTATTGCAACGCCCTCTCCTGTTTATTCACAGGACGATCTCCTTCAATATCTTCAAACCAAGGGGGCTGAACTTGACCAGAAGGAGCAGCTGCTGCAGGAAAGGGAGAAGGCACTTCAGGAGCTGGGAAAAGATATCATGGCAAGGATAAAGGAATATGAATATATCCTTGAAAGAGTTGAGAAAATACTTGCAGAGATAGACAACACAAAAGAGGAAAAAATTCAGCATGTGGTAAAGACATACGAGAAGATGCAGCCTGAAGAGGCGGCAATAAGACTTGAAGAGCTTGATGAGAAGACGGCCGTAAAGGTCCTTGCATTTATGAAACCGCGAAAGGCCGCAAATATCCTCTCCATGATGGCCCCGAGAAAGGCTGCAAGGCTGACTAAAAAGATTACGGAGATACCAGGACTTGAAAAGTTGATCGTAAAGATGAAAAAGAAACGATAAAGAACAACCTCACTGAGAAAAAAATTCCCTTCCAAAGGAAAAATCTTCTTATACCACCAGACCCGCAAACCAGAAGACATTGAAAAGACAGGGTTTTATCCGGCTGGAAGGTCTGCCCGGGCCTGGCATATCACTTGCTATACATAACGTTGTAATGCTGCTTCCATCGATAAATATAGTCCCGGGCACGCCGGACACTGAAAAAAAAGGTCCCTCCTCCGGAGAAAAAGGAGTGGATACAGCAGCAACATTTTCTGTATTTCTGCCCTTTTTTATGTCCACTGTCTCCACACCGAACCCAGAAAACGCTCTGGGAGGCCGGAAGAGTGCTGAATCAGGGGGAACAGCTCTAACCCCGGACACCGCTGCGCAGCAGCAAACCGGTATCGGAGAGAAGCAATCTCCGGTACTGTCAGATATTATTAAAGCGGCCCTTGGCACAAACCAAAGCCAGGAAAACTCTCAGGACAAAACAGGAGTTACGGATACCCCGAACCAGGCAAACATTATAGGCAAGGCCGGGAATAAGGCACAGGAAACCTCCGCTGGAACAACTACCGGGAACGGCAAGGCAACCACAACTGCATCGCTTCAGACACAGAAGGAGATCCCAAACACGAACGGCTCTAATGCAATCTATAAGCTTAAACCTGCAAACCCCGAGGAATCAGCTGTTATCAACAATACCACAGGCCAGCAAAGAACACCTCCAAAAACAGAAGGACCTGGCAAAAACAATGCAACGCCGGGAAAAACGGCCTCGGTCAATCCAATATTAAACGGCAAAACACCTGAGGATGCCTCCGGGCTTGAAACCGGACTTCATCAGAACAGGAAAGACGCTGATATATCCTCCCGGCCGGAGAGCAGACCCAGCAACGAAAACTCTTTCGTCTTTCAAAAAATTGATATTCCTGAAACAGAATCCCAGCACATAAACCGTAACTCCAGCACCCACAAGACAGGAGAGACCATCCTTTCTGAAAAACTCCCGGAAACGTCCGGCACACAGATAAACAAGGCAACTTCTTCCCACAAAAACCCCTCCATAGAACTCACAATAGAACCCGAAGGCCTCGGGAAGATAGATATCGAGGTATCTGTACATGACGGCGAGGTGAGGGCTGAGCTGGGAGTTGAGAAGCTAAAGAGCCTGATGGATTTACAGAACAACATGCCCCAGCTTTTCGACAGCCTTGCAAAAGCGGGATTAACTCCCGGAGGTTTTTCACTCTTCCTGAAAAACAGGGGTTATAAAAAATCGATGAAGGCCGGGGATAACCAGAAAGATATAAAGGACATAGAAGTAAATCCACAGAGGTCAAACCATGCTAACCAGGGACTATACACGGTCAGTATCCGCGTATAGTCCATGACAGAAGGAGGAAAGAAATGAATCCAGTGACAGGAACAGTGGGAAAAGACGATTTCTTAAGGCTGTTTACTACCCAACTGAGATATCAGAGCCCGCTAAACCCTATGGACAGTACCGAGTTTACTGCACAACTTGCACAGTTCAGTTCACTCGAACAACTTATAAGTATGGGAGACACCCTTGATGGAATCCTCTCCTACCAGGACTCCCTTAATAACGCACTTGCCACAAACCTTATGAGTAAGATGGTAAAGGTTGAAGGCAATCGTGTAAACCTTGAAGGTTCTGCAGCGATCTCCTACGAGGTCTCACAGAATGTGGAAAAGATGACACTGAACATCAATAACTCCTCTGGTGAGGTCGTCAGAGCCATTGAATTGGGGAAACAGCCTGCCGGCGGCGGCAAATACGTCTGGGATGGGACAGACAATAACGGCAATCCCCTCCCCGACGGCCTGTATACAGTAAATTTCTCTGCCGCCGATAATAACGGGAATTCGGTACCAGTCTCCACAGAGACCCTGTCAATGGTTACAGGCATCAGCTTTGAGGACGGCATTACATATCTTGTGCTTGACAACAACTCGAGGGTTTCCCTCGGTGAGATTAAAGAAATATGGGCAGGAGGTGTCTGAAAATGTTAACCGCCCTTTTTTCAGCAATAAGCGGACTCAATGCAAACGGGACTTCTCTCTCGGTAATAGGTGACAACGTTGCAAACATGAACACAGTTGGATACAAGGCAAGCAGGGTAGCATTTGGTGATGTCTTAAGCCAGACCATCACAGGAACTTCGGGCAACTCACAAATTGGAAGAGGAGTTATAGTGAGTGATATTTCCCCCCTCTTCACCCAGGGTTCTTTTGAGACAACGGCAAGCGCCCTTGACATGGCAATTGACGGCGATGGGTTCTTCATGGTCAAGGAAGATAATTCAAACTTTTACACAAGGGCCGGACAGTTTACCCTCGACAAGGATGGTTATCTCGTAACACCCGATAATCTGAGAGTTCAGGGTTATCTCTATGACTCGGGAGGCAGTGCTACAGGTGTGGTAGGGGACATCTCGGTTGCATCCCTCAACAGTGCTCCACAGCCAACAGCCAATGCCGAGTTTTCAGTAAACCTTGACTCAAGGGATGCAGTGACAGGCCCCTTTGATATCACAAACACGTCGGGCACGTCCAACTTTTCCACATCCCTGACGATCTATGACAGCCTGGGCAACGACCATCTCCTGACTACATATTTTACAAAGACAGCCGCAAACCAGTGGGAGACAAATGTCGTCACAGTCACAGACCCGGCTACTGATCCCCCAACATATTCCATAATCGAGACGCAGGCCCTCCAGTTTGACGATACCGGGAGCCTCACAACCCCTGACCCTCCGGAATTCACAGCCACTTTTGATTTTTCTCCCTGGGGCGCAACCGGCGCACAGAGTGTCAGGTTTAACATATCTGACATGAGCCAGTACGGTTCTGCCTCTGCCACGGTCTTTCTCAGTCAGGACGGGTTCACTGCCGGTTCACTCAAGACACTAAGCGTATCAGAGGACGGCACTATTACAGGTATATTTACAAATGGACAGACAAAACCGGTAGCCCGTCTTTCTCTTGCAAAGTTTACGGCCCCTACGGAATTGACCAAGATAGGCAGAAACCTCTACGCCGAATCCTTTTCATCAGGGCAGCCGATAATAGGAGAGCCGGGCACAGCCGGAATCGGCAGGGTTCTGAGTGCCTCTCTTGAGCTGAGCAATGTTGACCTTGCAGAGGAATTCATCAAAATGATAGCTGCACAGAGGGGTTTTCAGGCAAACTCGAGGATAATCACCACTACTGACGACCTTCTTCAGGAGGTTGTAAATCTGAAGAGATAGTTTTTAAAATTAAAAGGCTTGTAGGCTTGTAGGCTTGTAGGCTTGTAGGCTTGTAGGCTTGTAGGCTTGTAGGCTTGTAGGCTTGTAGGCTTGTAGGCTTTAGGCTTTAGGCTTTAGGCTTTAGGCTTTAGGCTTTAGGCTTTAGGCTTTAGGCTTTAGGCTTTAGGCTTTAGGCTTGTTAGCTTGCTCGCTTGCTCGCTTGTTAGCCTGTTCTTGCTCGCTTGTTAGCTTGCTCGCTTGTCAGCTCGTCCCTGACACGATCCTGTCTTTCCACTCCCTGGCCTTAAAAATTATCTCCTCTTCCTGCGTAATGATTGATTTATAACCATTTATAACCAATCTGCCATTAACCATCACGCTCTCCACATCAGAGGCCTTTGCTGAATATACAAGGTGGGAATAGATATTATAAATCGGGGCAAGGTGGGGTTTATCAAGATCAACTATCACTATATCGGCAAGTTTACCCTTTTCAAGACTCCCTAACCTCTCTCCAAGGCCAAGGGCTTCAGCACCCCGGAGGGTGGCCATTAACAGGGCAGTACGTGCAGAGAGTGCGGTGGGGTCTTCAGAGACTGCCTTGTGCAGTTTTGCCGCTGTTGACATCTCGCTCATCACATCAAGGTCATTATTGCTGGCTGCACCATCAGTGCCAAAGGCAACCCTTATTCCAGCGTCAAGCATCTTTACCACAGGGGCAATACCTGAGGCAAGCTTGAGATTGCTCTCAAGGCAGTGTGCTACACTTACACCACGTTCAGCGAGTATCTCTATTTCACGTTCTGTGGGCCAGACACAATGGGCGGCAACAACGCGGGAATTGAGCAGTCCATGGGAGTCAAGGTGCTCAATTGGGGACTTGCCATAAACTCTCTTTATCTCTTCCACCTCCCAGCGGGTTTCACAGAGGTGGGTATGGACAGGAATGTTATATTCCTCCCCTATAGCAAGGGCCCTCCGGTAAGTCCCGGGACTGCAGGTATAAGGGGCATGCGGCGCAATAGAGGGGGTGATAAGTTCATCTCCAAGCCATCTCTTTATAAAATCCTCGGCCCTCTCAAAATACTCTGCAGTATTCTGAGCAGTGGCAGTCGGAAAGTCCAGGATGCCGGCTCCAAGAACAGCCCTTATCCCGAGCCTCTTTATCCCCTCAGCAGAGGCATCCTCAAAAAAATACATATCATTGTAAAGTGTCACTCCAGCCTTCAGCATCTCGAGGCAGGCCAGTTCAGTTGCGTCCCTGACAAAATCAGGGCTCAGCCATCTTGCCTCTGCAGGCCATATATTATCCTCAAGCCAGACCCTGAGAGGAAGGTCATCAGCCATTCCCCTGAAAAATACCATGGCAGCATGAGTATGGGTGTTGACAAGGCCAGGCATTACTGCCTTTGCACTGCCACCAAGGACTTCATCCGGCAAATATCTGCCCTCTAAATCATCCGATAATCCAACATCGACAATGTAACCATCTCTTACAGCCACGGCACCACCAAGCAGAGGCCCCCCATCTGTCATGGTCAGAACGTACTCACCCTTTATAATAAAATCAACATCTTCTCTGCCCATGCATTAACCTTTGCTATGGTACTCCTGTATGGATAGTATGGTCAGGCGTTTTTCCTTCAGCCCCTTAAGTGCCCTTGCAACGGCCCTGGCACCAGAGATTGTCGTAGTATAGGGAACCTTGTACTCCAGGGCGCTCTGTCTTATGTAGAAGGAATCCTTCCGGGCTGCAGCACTCTCAACAGTATTTATTATGAAACTTATCTCCTTGTTCTTGATAAGGTCAACAACATTCGGCCTTCCCTCCTTGAGCTTGTTCACAACCCCTGCATTGAGACCATGCTCTTTCAGAAAAGAAGCGGTTCCCCTCGTGGTTACAACCTTAAGACCCTGTTCAATAAATGTCGTGGCAATTGGCAGGACAGCAGGTTTATCCTCATCCCTCACGCTTATAAAGACCTTACCCTCAAGCGGTATCTGATTGTTTGCCGATGCCTCGGCCTTGGCATAGGCAAGGCCGAAATCCCTGTCAATACCCATGACCTCACCTGTAGACTTCATCTCAGGGCCCAGGATGGTATCCACTCCGGAAAACCTGTCAAAGGGAAAGACTGCCTCCTTTACTGCTACATGTCCCAACGCCGGCTCAGAGACCAGACCGAGTTCTTCCAGTCTCGTGCCGGCCATCACCTTTGCTGCTATCTTTGCAAGGGGAACACCTGTTGCCTTGCTCACAAAGGGAATAGTCCTTGATGCCCTTGGGTTTACCTCAAGGATATAGATGTCGCTATCCTTCACAGCAAACTGGATATTCATGAGTCCCACAACCCCGATCTCCCTGGCAAGTGCCCTCGCCTGCCTCTTTATCTCCCCGACTATCTCCTCGGAGAGCGAAAAGGGAGGGAGGGAGCAGGCTGAATCCCCTGAGTGAATTCCAGCCTCCTCAATGTGCTCCATCAGTCCGCCGATAACAACAACTTCCCCATCCGAGACCGCATCCACATCCACCTCTATGGCATCCATTATATATTTGTCAATAAGCACAGGGTGTTCAGGCGAAGCCTTCACCGCCCTCTGCATGTAATCCTGCAGTGAGGCCTCATCATAGACAATCTCCATTGCCCTGCCACCAAGCACATATGAGGGTCTTACCATTACCGGGTAGCCAATCTCTCTTCCCACCCTGACGGCCTCATCAGGACTCATGGCCGTCCCACTATTGGGCTGCCTCAGACCAAGTTTATGCAGAAGCTCCTTAAACCTCCTTCTGTCTTCTGCCCTGTCAATGGCATCCGGAGGGGTACCAAGAATCCTTACCCCTTCCCTCTCAAGCGGAACGGCTAATTTCAGAGGGGTCTGCCCCCCGAACTGGACGATAACACCTTCCGGCTTCTCCACCTCGATTATACTCAACACATCCTCCAGCGTGAGGGGCTCAAAATACAGCCTGTCTGATGTGTCATAATCAGTGCTGACGGTCTCTGGATTGCAGTTCACCATTATGGTCTCATAACCCATCTCTTTAAGGGCAAAAACCGCATGGACACAGCAGTAGTCAAACTCTATACCCTGACCAATACGGTTAGGCCCGCTGCCAAGAATCATGATCTTCCTGCGACTTGA
>JAADGU010000117.1 GCA_013152195.1 Nitrospirota bacterium | reverse complement strand
GTTGACTGCGACATGATAATCATATCTGCAGGCGTCAGGCCAAATGCAGCACTTGCTCAAAAGGCCGGACTGAAAGTTGAAAAAGGCCTGATTGTTAATGACAGGATGGAAACTGAACTGCCGGATATTTACGCAGCAGGAGATTTGATACAACACAGGGGCGTCTTTTACGGAATATGGCCTGCGGCAGAAAAACAGGGTGAGGTTGCAGGGACAAACATGGCAGGAGGAAGTGCTGTTTATGAAGGCACGACAATATCCAACTTTCTGAAGATTGCAGGGGTGGGTCTTGTTGCAGCCGGCAACATTGACGCCGAAGGGAATCACGAATCAATAGTAATAAAAGATCCCGGCAAATTTATCTATAAAAAACTCATCATCAGGGAAAACACCATAATCGGCACAATTCTTTACGGAGACATAAAGGATATGAGAAGAATTGTTAAGGCAATCGAAAACAGGACGGATATAAGCGCAATAAGGAGTAAGCTTGAGAACTGGGAGTTGGAGGGACTTGGTTGAAAAGACGCAGAGCAGCAAAGACAAAGGCGCATGGCGTAAAAGATAAAAGCTAAGGCGCATGGAGCATAGCGCATGGCGTTCAAAGATAAGGCACGTAGGGCATGGCGCATGGCGTGTAGGACATGGGGCTCTTAACGATTTGTCCTTAACGCTATGCTCTATGCTCTATGCGCCTTTGTCTTTGCTGCTTTACGCCTTTATCTTTAAAAAAGTTGACTTTGCTTCCCTTTTTGGGGTTTAATTAATATCATGCGTTTACCAATGATGGCGGCAAACTGGAAGATGAACAAGACTACCAAGGAGACTGAGGAGTTTATTAACGGTTTCCTCCCGCTTGTAACAGGTGTTCAGGATGTGGAAATAGTTATTGCCCCGCCATTCACCTCGCTGCCGGTTGCTTCAAAGCTCCTCAGAGAGAGTAATATTAAACTCGCAGGACAGAATGTCTTTTATGAGGAGTCAGGGGCTTATACAGGTGAGATATCCCCTCTTATGCTTAAGGATGTGGAGTGTTCATATGTAATAGCAGGCCATTCAGAGAGACGGCAGTATTTTGGTGAGACTGACGGGATTGTGAACAGGAAGATCAGGGCAGCAATGAGCGCAGGGCTTGCCGTAATATTCTGCATTGGTGAAACGCTTGAGGAGAGAGAGTCAGGGAATACCTTTAATATATTGAAGAGGCAGATAACAGAGGGATTACGCGGAATTACCGCAGACGGGCTTGTTCTGGCATATGAGCCTGTATGGGCCATCGGCACCGGCAAGACTGCATCACCTGAGCAGGCACAGGAGGCACACCAGTTTATACGCTCTGAGCTCGGAAACCTCTATGGTGATACTGCCGGCACAATAAGAATTCTCTATGGTGGAAGCGTAAAACCGGATAATGTATCCTCCCTGATGTCAAAGGAAGATGTGGATGGCGCCCTTGTTGGAGGGGCGAGTCTGAAACCGGACAGTTTTGCAGGAATAGTCAAGTACATTTAGCGGAGATAATTATGATAATAACAATACTTACATTTATTCACGTAACCATATGTCTGTTACTGATAGGCATAGTCCTGATTCAGGGTGGAAAGGGAGCCGAGCTTGGTTCAGCCTTCGGAGGCGGATCGAGTCAGACGATATTCGGTGGCAGGGGCGCGGCTACATTCATGAACAAGCTCACCACAGGGATTGCCATAGCCTTTATGGTTACCTCCCTTATACTTACAGTGGTTTCTGTAAAACAGGGCTCTGTTGTCAAGTCCTCCATTATGCCTGAAGAGAAGGCCATACCGTCCTCTCCTGCAGGCACAACACCTGGTACAGTTGACACAAAACCGGCTATACCCGAACAGGCCCCAACAGACAAACCGGCAAAGAAATAAACTTTCCCCACAGTTATGGCCTTTGGTAAATATCTGCATAAACCCTGATATTATTAACCCGGCAAATAAAAACAGAGTTTTTAGCTGGTTAAGAGCTATACAAGCAGGTTTTTCTGAATAAAAGCCGTAGTAAATAGAAGGAAAAGAGAAGAGGAACACACCCCTTAATCCCCTCTTGATAGAGGGGAGAGTTCTTGTCATTCATGTTCTTACGGGTAATAGCGGAATGAGGTAAGGGGGAAGGCAGGGAGAGTAGAACTCCCCTCTAAAAAGAGGGGGCAGGGGTGTGTGAAGAGCAGGTTCTTCACTGGTTAAATGTATGATATTGCAGACGAAGATGTCTCCCTGAATAGTTGTCAGGTTAATAAGCAAAAAATTGTCATAATATCAAGGTTTTCCTTGACTTTAGACTTTATGAACGTATAAAATATTATTATGAATCTGGCAGATGCAGTTGTTCCCTTGATTAAAAACTCCATGTCAAAACCAAAGAAATCCACATGCTAAAAAAACCCCTAAGACTGGTAAACGCCGCAATACAGTTTAACCTCTTTAAAAAGAGAAATCTGATCAAGGTAGGCCACAGAATAACCCACAAATGCAATTACAAGTGCTCTTACTGTTCACTCTGGGGTGACAACATCAAGGAACTGGACACCTCACAGATATTGGACCTCGTGGATCAGATTGCTGACATGGGCTGTGTAATATATGCCATAAGCGGTGGGGAGCCCCTTATCAGAAAAGACCTGCCGGAAATCCTCAAACGGATAAAAAAGAGGGGCATGATGGCAAAAGTCGCTACCAACGGTTCACTTGTAACAAAGAGAATTGACGAAATCTGTGATTACGTGGACATGATGAGCTTCTCTTTCGATACCATGAACGCAGACGTCCCTGAGGAAGTAGGAATTATAAAGATCCTTGACGACACGGTAATCGAGGGTATCAAGGCAGCGGTAGCAAAGGTACCCTATGTTTCGCTTAACGTAGTACTGACCAGGATATCAACAAAAGAGATTGATAATATTGTGGAATACGGCAGCACGCTCGGGATTAAAACCTTTACCTTCTTTCCACTCATCACACATTTCCATTATAAATCCCTGGATGAACTTGAAAAAAGTTATGACGAGATATACGGTGGCATAGAAAATTACAGGAATGCCATCCTGAAAATAAGGAAACTTCGGGATAAAGGTTATCCCGTCACTATGAGCAATATGGTGCTTGATGCCATGTACACATTCAAAATGCCAAAAATGAAGTGCATCTCGGGATATCTGAGCTGCGGGATATCACCTGACGGCAGGCTGGGAACGTGTTATGAATTCTTTAAAGAGTGTACCGGCTCGTTTCATGATAAAAACTTCAAGGAATTATGGGAAGAGCTTGGAAACAATCTGAGCGTGGTGGACAATTGCAAGGGGTGTCTCTTGCACTGCTATTTTGAACCCAACGTAATATTTTCTGCAAACCCTCGTCCCCTCTTGTCGTACGGCAAAAGATACATCAGATCATTACTGAAGTAATGGTTATTTTATAAACTCAAAATTTAATTTAAAAGGTGATAACAAATGAAAGTACTACTCATCCATCCCCCGATCAGCATGACAGAGGACACCCCGCCTCTATTTAATTCGCTGCCCTTAGGGCTGGGATACATTGCATCAGTGCTTGAGCAGAACGATGTTAATGTCAGGATTATTGACGGCTACATTGAGGGTCTGAATCGTGAGAAGCTCAGCAGGGAACTTGATGCTTTCTCACCTGACCTGGTGGGGGTCAGTGTTGTTACACCAAGGGCAAAACAGGGACTGGAGATTGCAAGGATAATCAAGGATAAATCACCTGAAACATACGTGGTGCTTGGGGGACCGCACATCACTGCTCTTGGCCACGAGGTCGTCACACACGACGAAGTTGACATAGGAGTCATCGGAGAAGGCGAAAACACCATGCTTGAGCTGGTCAAGGCCATTGAAAACGGAGAAGATCTAAGCAGTGTTGCAGGTATCATTTACCAGGACAAGGACGGCCAGGTAATCAGAACCAAAAGCCGTGAGATGATAAAGAATCTGGATGACCTGCCGAGGCCGGCGTACCACCTGTTGCCTATAGGAAAGTACAATCCTCCGGCTGCATGGTCAAAAAGGACTGACGGAACCTATGCAAACATAATAACAAGCCGCGGCTGTCCTCACAGCTGTACTTATTGCGATGTGCGGATCACTTTTGGCAGGAGATACCGGACACACAGTCCGGAGCACGTGGTAGATGAGCTTGAATATCTGTACAATGAGTTTAAAGTAAGAAACATCTCCTTCAGGGACAGCATATTCAACCTGAACAAGGAGCGCATAAAGCAGATCTGCAGGCTGATTATCAAGCG
>JAADGU010000103.1 GCA_013152195.1 Nitrospirota bacterium | reverse complement strand
TATTACCCCGAGAATCATTTCAAGCGAGGTTTCGGAAAGGACAAGGATATTGTCGGAATTAATTCCAAGCCTTGATGCCCGCAACTTTAACTGTGTGGCTGATTCCTCTCCTGATATGTAGAGGCACTTTTCGCTCCCGTCCCTGAGCAGCTGGGCCATTGCCTGCAGTATAAGTGTTGATTTTCCTACCCCCGGATCACCACCAATTAGCACAACTGAACCCGCAACTACGCCTCCCCCGAGAACCCTGTCGAGTTCCCCAATATGTGTTGATATCCGGTTGTCGGTATTGAGAATGATCTCGGAAAGGGGGGTAGGTCTTGTTGCAGGAAGTGACCTGCTACCTGATTTCCTGCCAGTGACCTCTTCAACAAAGGTATTCCAGGCACCGCAGTCAGGGCATTTTCCGAGCCATTTAAGGGATGTATACCCGCAGGCCTGGCATGTATAAACTGTCTTTGTCTTGCTCATCACTCCATCACTCCGATTAAACCCTGAGCATCCCCATGCCGCTGCCTATGTGATAGGCCTTTCTGAGGGCATCAACTGTAAATTCGTTTGCTTTCCTTGTCGCTTCAAGGGCTGATTTGCCAAGTGCAAGGTATGCTGTTAGTGCAGAGGAAAAAGCACAGCCTGTACCATGATATTCCCCTGCAAGTCTTTCTGACTCAATCCGGTGAAATTCTGTGCCATCATAGTAGAGGTCAATAACCGTATCTCTCCCCCCCCCTGAAGGAGCAATGCTTGCGGGGGAGAAATGACCTCCTGTTATAATCACTACTTCCGGTCCAAGGGATTTGATCTTTTCGGCGGCATCATATAATGCGTCAATTCCTTCAATATTAATTCCGCTCAGAAGGGATGCCTCATATATATTTGGGGTTATAATTGTGGTTAAAGGAAAGAGAACCTGCATCATCTTCTCAATGGTTCCATCTTCAACGAGGGGCATACCTGAAGAGGATACCATTACAGGGTCGACTACAACCTTTTTTGTTCCGTATTTTTCAAGTGCCCATGATACCACTTCCACTATTGAGCTGCTGTAAAGCATGCCTGTCTTGAGTGCCTCCACTCCGACATCTTCAAACAGCACTTCAAGCTGCTCTCTTACTGCTTCTGGTTCAACAGGATAGATGGATTTGACAGCAATGGTGTTTTGTGCTGTAATTGAAGTAAGCACAGAGAGGCCATGTACTCCGATGCTCTGAAAAACCCTGATATCAAGCTGTGCCCCTGCACCAGATGTTGGGTCAGAACCGGCTATGGTGAGGGCTGTCTTCATATGGTCAGAGCTTTACCTCGATAAATACCCTGCTCCTGAGGGAGCGGAGATAGTCTTTTAAGGACTTTCTGAGTTTTTTCTCTATAAGTATCTCGCGTACCTTTTTCTTCAGGGCTGCTTCAGAATCAGGCAGGCTTTTTCCTTCAAGCATAATAACGTGAAATCCCTTGCCTGACCAGAAGGGTTTGCTATACTCTCCAACCTTCATCCCTTCTATTACCTGGAGGAATTCCTTTGCAAGGTCCTTCTTCTTTATGAACCCGAGATCACCGCCTTTTGAAGCATCAGATCCTTCGGAGAATTTTCTTACAACACTTTCGAACGATTCGCCACTGTCAAGCAGTTTAATAACCTCTGTGGCTTTTCTCCTGGCTTCAGCTTTTTCTTCATCTGTTCCGGCCGGGAAGATAATGTGGCGAATTCTGTAACTTTCGGATAAATCAAAACTATCGCCGTTTGTTTTTATGTAATTCTCTATCTCACCTTCTGTAACGATTATTTTACTTCTTATCTCGATGTTGACCAGTTTGCTGAGGGTTATCTGCTCTGTCACCTTCTTTTTGTATTCCTGTAACGTGAACCCTTCATTCCTCAACGCCTCGAGGAATTCTTTCTCACTGAGGCCGTATTTCTGTCGTATCCGGTTAATTGCAGAATTTATGTCCTCTTCGGATACACCTATATTCAACCGTCTTGCCTCATTGAGTTGTATTTTCGTATCAATGAGCATATCGAGAAAGTCCTTTTCATACCGCTTGAGTTGCTCTTTTTTTTCTTCAGGAGAGAGCCCTGCAAGTTTGCCGGAGAGTTCGAACTCCATGGTCCTGTATAACTCACTCCAGGTAATCACGTCTCTGTCCACTACTGCCACGACCCTGTCAAGGAGTATGCTTGCAGAAGCAGATGCTGCAAAGAGCATTAGGACTGCTAATCCCGTAATGAGGTGACGAAACCTTATCTTAGCTGCTTTTCCGTATTCTATTAACTTTGTCATTATTATTTTTACATGAGGGTGATATCATCAATCGCTGTACCAACCACAAAAATCTTTATATTATTGCACCCTTCGTCAACAGGAATAAGAAAAAAACCTGTTTTGTCGTTATCTGATTTTGAGAGAAAATAACCCTTTTGCCATGGAATCTCCCCTTCAAGATAACCAAGAAGACTCTCTTTGTCTTTGAATCTGACATAAACCTTCCTGCCTTTTTCGCTTGAGATTCCGTAGCGTTTAATCTCCCTGTAGGAAGGGTTGCCTTCGAAAGTCCTTACAAAAAAAATAGCCTTAAGCAGGTCAATCCTGACAGTTAAGCGGTTACCGGAAGGGTGTTCTTCAATGCTGAATTCTTTGCCAATCTCGGAGAAATCTCTGAGTCTGCCTTTAATTGTTGAACCATCCTGAAAACGTAGCACTACTTTTTCTGACATTGGTTTATGTTCATGTTATGCAAGCTTAAGGCTGTCCTGATTCATTTCGTGGTTTAACTCCCCTGAATTGCAGGAGAATGCCTGCCTGATTTCAGATTCTTCTCCTGTTCTCTAGCATATACGTGGTAGCTGCTCGCCATGGAGCATATCCACAATCCTGGTTCCTCCGATCAGGGTTTTAAGCAGGACCACTTTCCCGGGTCCCCCTGTTACCTTTCCAATCACTTCTGAGTTTTTGCCCAGAGGATGGTTCTTCATTGCGTATAATAAAGATTTTGCCACATTTTTGCCTGCAAAAGCAACAAGCACCCCCTCGTTTGCCACATACAGGGGATCTATCCCCAGTAACTCACAGGCACCCCTGACACGGGCTGTCAGAGGAATTCTTTCCTCATCTATCTCAATACACGCACCTGTCTCGAGGGCTATCTCCTTTAGGGTTGTTGCAAGCCCGCCCCGTGTTGGGTCCCTCATGGCATGAATTTCCGGGGTGTGTGAAAGCATTATATCTACCAATCCGTTTAAGGCTGCCGTATCACTCAGAACAGGTGGGTCAAATGTAAGCCCATTGCGTTCGGCCATAACTGCCACACCGTGATTGCCGATATGTCCGCTCAGGATAACCATATCTCCGGGGATGACATGTCGAGGTGAGAGGTATCTCCCTTCGCGTACTAACCCTATACCCGAGGTGTTGATGAATATTCCATCACATTTGCCTTTGTTGACCACCTTTGTATCTCCGGTAACAATCCTGACACCCGCTGTTTCTGCAGCCTTCTTTACAGAGCCGAGCACCTGTAGCAGTGAATCCATGGGAAAGCCCTCCTCAATGATCAGACTCAGGGAGAGACAGAGTGTGGAGGCTCCAGCCATGGAGAGGTCATTGATGGTGCCATTGACTGACAGTGAGCCAATGTCTCCGCCGGGGAAGAAGAGCGGGGAGACAACGTAACTGTCTGTAGTAAAAACGAGCCTTCCGTTCATGGTTTCCGTATTAGAGTCTTTTATCTTGAACGGGACTACTGCCGAGTCATTGAAGTCTTCTATCCTGATGAGCGGACCAAGCACATCCCTTATCAGTGAATGCATTGCCTTGCCGCCACTGCCATGGGCCAGGAGAATCTTTTCATTTCCGTCACTTCGGTCAATAATCATAAATCTTTGGTTTTTTTCCTTCTATGTGTTTTTTTAAAGTCTCTTTTTTCTAAGCCTCAGGGAATTGGTCACAACAGAGATTGAACTGAAGGCCATTGCAGCAGAGGCAAATACAGGGTTCAGCAGCGGTCCTCCAAAGGGATAAAGAATCCCTGCAGCAATCGGAATTCCTACAACGTTGTAAAAAAAAGCCCAGAAGAGGTTCTGTTTTATTGTCCTGAGGGTGAGTTTGCTCAGCTTGATGGCTTCAACTACACTTCTGAGATCCCCCTTTATTAGGGTTATATCTGATGCCTCCATGGCAATATCGGTTCCTGTTCCAATTGCTATCCCCACATGTGCCTCTGCAAGTGCAGGTGCATCATTAATTCCGTCACCCACCATGGCAACTATCCTGTTCTCGTCTTTCAGCTTTTTCACAACCTCGACCTTTCCTTCCGGTAAGACCTCTGCAAAGAATCTGTCGATTCCAACCAGTTCGGCAATACGGGAAGCTGTCCGTTCGTTGTCTCCTGTCAGCATGACAACCTCAACTCCCATCTTTTTCAGTTCCGAGATGGCTTCTACCGACCCCTCTTTTATTGAATCAGCTATCCCGAAAACACCCTTTACCTCATTGTTGACAGATATAAGTACCGCTGTCTTACCCTCTGATGAGAGTTTTTTAACCACTTCAGAGACGTTCGACAGATCTATGCCCTCTTTTTTAAGTAGAGAAAGATTACCGATAAAAAGATTGTCGTTCCCGATTTTTGCACGTATTCCCCCTCCGGGGATTGCCTCGAAATCTTCGGGTTCTCTTAAATCAAGTCCGAGCTCCTCGGCCTTTCGGACAATTGCCTCGGCAAGAGGGTGTTCCGATACCTTTTCAGCCGAAGCTGATAGCTGAAGGACGGTGTTTTTATCAGAGCCGTCTGTGCCAATAATATCAGTCAGTTCGGGTTCTCCTCTTGTTATGGTGCCTGTTTTGTCCAGGACGATGGTCTGTATCCTGTGGGCTGTCTCAAGTGCCTCTGCATTCCTGATAAGGATACCTTTTTCTGCACCTTTTCCTGTTCCCACCATTATCGCGGTAGGCGTGGCAAGTCCAAGGGCACAGGGGCAGGCAATAATCAGAACAGCAATAAAATTCATCAGGGCCCTTGTAAATGACGGTTCCGGTCCAAGGAAATACCAGATTGCAAAAGTTATAGTCGCTGTTATGATTACAACGGGTACAAATATCGAGGCAATCCTGTCGGCGAGTCTCTGTATGGGGGCCTTGCTTCCCTGTGCCTCTTCCACCAGGCGGATTATCTGCGCCAGTGCTGTATCACTGCCGATCCTGGTTGCTTTTAACTTAAAGCTGCCGAACTTGTTAATAGTTCCGCCAAAGACCGTATCTCCTGTGGCCTTTTCAACAGGGAGGCTTTCGCCTGTCAGCATGGATTCATCTACCGAAGAATAACCCTCTGTTACAATTCCGTCCACAGGTATCCTTTCTCCTGGCCGTACAATAACTGTATCGCCTACAGATACATCTTCTATTGGTATCTCAGCCTCGTTTCCGTCTCGTACCACCTTGGCTGTCTTTGCCTGAAGCCCGATGAGTTTCCTCATGGCCTCGGAGGTTTTTCCCTTTGCCTTTGCCTCAAGGAGTCGTCCAAGGAGTATAAGTGCGATTATAATTGCTGAGGTATCAAAATAAATGTGAGCCTTTAGTCCGCCACTTTCAAATACTCCGGGAAAGAAAGTTGCTGTTACACTATAGAGGTAAGCCGCAGATGTGCCCATGGCAATAAGGGTGTTCATGTTTGTTGAGAGATGTTTTATCGCCACCCATGCACCTTTGTAAAACCGCATGCCTGCCCAGAACTGTACAACAGTGGCAAGGACGAACAGTATATACCAGTTTGACAGGAGTGGTATGCTGGTAAAGCTTCCGATGAGAATCAGCGCTGAAATTACGGCACTTACCCTGAATCTGAGCAGAAGTTCCCTGTATTCCCTTTCCCGGCTATCCTTTTCCCTGTCGATGAATGCCTCTGTTATGGCTTCTGCTTCGTATCCCTGAGCCTTAACTGCTTTTTTGAAATCCTCAAAACCGGTGAGTGTTGGAATATATTCGACCACTGCCTTCGAGGATGCGAGGTTTATATTGACACTCACCACACCGTAGAGTTTTTTTAAGGTCCGTTCAACTGCTGCCACACATGCAGCGCATGTCATTCCCCTGATTGCAAATTCCAGCCTTGAAGTTGCTAACTCGTATCCCTCTGCCTTAACGGCCTGTATCAAACTTTCAATGGGAATGTGATCGCTTGCTGTAAGTGATGCCTTTTCAGAGGCAAAATTCACTGACACATCTGTGACCCCATTGATTTTGCTCAGGGCCTTTTCCACTGCCTTTACACAGGAGGCACAGGTCATTCCCTTCACAGGCAAGATTATTCGCATTTCAGATGCCTTATGATTTTTTTTGTCTTTCATTTAATTTATTATTTGAAATATTATACTATTATTCTATACTGTATTATATACTCTAATTGATGAAGAAATTGTGAAAAGGCAGAGCGGATGAATAACATTTTACCGGTTATGTGAGAGTAATGGATTAGTTTGTTCGCCAGTCTCCTTGCACAAGTATGAGACAGAAACAGGTCTTTTCTGCATTTGCACTCTTCTGTATGGAGCCTGAACTTACCTGCCTGGCAGGTGGATATCTTTAGAAAAGGAGGTTGTTTGTTATGGCAAAACCTGTAATCGAATGGGATCTTTGTGAAGGATGTGAGTCGTGTGTGGCAATATGCCCTGATGTTTTCGAGATGCAAGATGATGGCAAGGCCCATGTGAAGAATCCTGATGCCTGTGATACCTGTGACTGTCAGGAGGCAGTTGAAGTCTGTCCTACTGAAGCTATTAAAATGGAAGATTAGAGAAATGCGGGGAGGGCATTTCTCCCTCCCCCTTTCCAGTGCATTTTGTTTCTATATCTTTTTAGAACGTTTTTTCGGTGCGGTCTTTACTGAGGGAACTGCCTTTTTGACCGGTTTTTTCGCAGCTGCCTTCTTCGTGGCCTTTCTGACACTCTTTTTCCCTGCCTTGGCTGTCCTGGTAGCTTTTTTTACAGTCTGGGTTTCAAGCTTTTCGATCTGACCCTCTATCTTCTTGATCTTTTCAACTATTGCTTTCACTTTTTCATTGGTCAGTGGGTTTCTTCTCTTATCTAACGCAACTTCGTAGACCCTTCCTCCAAGATCTGTCAGGTGAATCTGGATCTTCTGCTTTAGTTCAAAGACCTTCACTTTTTTCTTAACGTCGTCAGACAGGGTGCCAGCCCTTTTCTTGATAACAGTTGTTCCTTCCATGAAGGCGTGTAACCCCTCATCAATGCCTTTCTTGATGTCTTTTTTTAACTTATCCCAAAAAGCCATAGACCCTCCTCGCCATATTTTTTTAATAGAAACGTGCTCTAATTATAGCATTATAGCATATTGCAGGAGCAGGTAAATTTAAAAAACTTTTGATTCTATAAGAATTTTTTTTCTCGGCATTCTTGACAAAGGACAAATGTCTGTGATAAAGTTCACCAGAATTTCACATAACTATTATAAACTTAAACCCCTGGTGAGAAGATGATTGAATTAAACAAATGGTTTTTTGTCCAGTTAGCCAACTTTCTTGTTTTACTGTTTCTGCTTAATATTCTGCTTTTCAGACCACTCCTCAATCTCTTTAAAGAGCGAAAGGAAAACATAGACGGTGCCATTGAAGAGGCGAAGAGGCTTAATGAAAGGAAGGATGAGGAGCTTGCCAGGTTTAATAAGGAGCTTGCTGATGCAAGAGAGAAGGCAAAAGATTTCTATAACTCTCTGAGGCAGGAAGGTCTGCTGAAACAGAAAGAGATGATTGCACAGGCCCAGGTGGAAGCTCTGAAAGAGATAGAGGCGGCACAGGCAGAGATAAGAAAAGAGACTGAAAAAGTCCGCAAACTCCTTGGTGATGATGTGAGAAGGTTCTCGGAGGAGATTGTTGAAAAGCTTATTGAAGTAGAAGTGTAAATATGAATCTTTCATGTTTTATATTTTTTATTAATAATTTAATAATGAGGTATGAATAAGAAAGTGAGTGATAAAATTAAAAGATCAAAAACCGGAATTCAAAGATTTGTTTCCCCTGCTGTAAGCTTTGTTATGGTCTTTATCCTTTTGCTGTCTCATGCAGCAGCAGTCTTTGCCATGGAAGGAGAGGGTGCGGGTGGCAGTGACTGGAAGAGTTGGTTATGGAAGATAGTCAATTTTGCCATCCTCTTGTTTATCCTTCTGAAGTTTCTGTCAAAACCCATGAAGGACTATTTTAAACAAAGGACTGAATTGATAGAGAAGTCGCTGTCCGAGGCAAGAGAAGCAAAGGAACTGGCACAGAAGGCGCTTAAGGAAGTGGAAGAAAAATTGAAGCTTAAAGATCAGGAGATAGAGAGGATAATTGAATCTGCAAAGCAGTCCGGTCAGGCGGAGCATGATAGTCTGATTGAGCAGGGCAGGGAGATGAGCGATAAGATAAGAGCGCAGGCCAGAACGAATATTGAGATGGAACTGAAGAATGCCAAGGCATCTCTGAGGGCAGAGGCTTCAGGACTTGCGCTGAAACTGGCAGAAAAAAGGCTTCGGGAAAAACTCACGGAAGAAGAACAGTTGAGGCTACTTGAAGAGTCCATTAAGAGGTTAGAGGGTTAGGATGGCGGCTAAAGAGAAGAAATACGCAAAGAAATATGCGAGGATGCTTTTTAATACTACAGGTGTGGATCTTGCTGAAAGAACCATTTCCGAATTGAATATCGTCAATGACCTCATGGATAGCAGCAAGGAAATAAGAAACTTTTTTCTGAGCCCGCTATTTGGAGAGGAAGAGAGACAGAAGACGATTGAGAGTCTTTCCAGAAAGCTGGGATTTACTGAGGAGACAGGAAAGTTCCTTGTCTTTATCTCTCAAAGGAAGGCGGTCTCAGTCCTTCCTGATATTATCAGGCATTTTGTGAATATTTATTTTGAGAAGAAGAAAAAGGCGAAGGCCACTGTCATCACACCGTTTAAGTTTAACGGGAAGTATGAGGGGAGGCTCATAACGTCTCTCCGGAAACTTACAGGCAGGGATGTTGATATTGAATATCTTTATGATCCTGAATTGCTTGGCGGTATTGTAGTGAAGGTCGGCAGCACGATGTACGACAGTAGCCTGAAGGGTCAGCTCAGGCTATTAAAAGAAGAGTTAATAAAGGGGTGATATGATGGAAATCAAGGTTGAAGAAATCAGCGAGCTGATTAAAAAGCAGATTAGCGACTTTGAAAAAAAGGTTGATGTCAGCGAGATCGGGACTGTCTTGAGTGTTGGTGACGGTATAGCCAGGGTTTATGGTCTGGAAAATGCCATGGCAAGTGAGCTTCTGGAGTTTCCAAACAATGTCTTTGGCATGGCACTGAACCTTGAGGAAGACATGGTTGGTACGGTGCTTTTTGGAGAGGATACCCTCATTAAGGAAGGAGACATTGTAAAGCGTACCGGCAGGATCATGGAAGTTCCTGTTGGCGAGGCAATGCTCGGCAGGGTTGTCAACGCTATTGGCCAGCCCATTGACGGTAAGGGGCCAATTAATACAAAAGATACAAGAAATGTCGATATTGTTGCACCCGGCATAGTGGACAGACAGCCTGTTGGTGAGCCTCTTCAGACGGGCCTGAAGGCGATAGATGCAATGATTCCAATAGGCAGGGGACAGAGGGAACTTATAATTGGTGACCGTCAGACTGGGAAGACGGCCATTGCAATAGACGCTATTATCAACCAGAAGGATACTGGTGTTTTCTGCATCTATGTTGCAATCGGTCAGAAGAGGGCATCAGTTGCAAGAGTAGTCAAGACACTCGAAGAGAATGGAGCGATGGATAATACAATCGTAGTTGCCTCTACAGCTTCAGAACCGGCACCACTGCAGTATATTGCCCCTTATTCGGGTTGTGCCATGGGCGAGTTCTTCAGGGATAACGGTAAACACGCACTTATTATATATGATGACTTAAGTAAGCAGGCTGCTGCTTACAGACAGCTCTCGCTTCTCCTGAGACGTCCTCCAGGACGTGAGGCATATCCGGGAGATGTCTTTTATCTTCACTCGAGATTGCTTGAGAGGGCAGCAAAGCTCTCGGACAAGCTTGGTGGAGGGTCCCTGACGGCCCTTCCAATAATTGAAACACAGGCTGGTGACGTTTCGGCATACATCCCAACCAATGTTATATCCATTACAGACGGTCAGATATATCTTGAACCTGACCTTTTTTACGCGGGTATCAGACCTGCTGTTAATGTCGGTCTTTCTGTCAGCCGTGTTGGTGGCGCTGCACAGACAAAGGCAATGAAGCAGGTTGCAGGAACCCTGAGGCTGGACCTTGCACAGTTCAGGGAACTGGCAGCCTTTGCCCAGTTCGGCTCTGACCTTGACAAGTCAACACTCATGCAGATAGAGCGTGGAAAGAGAATGGTGGAACTGCTGAAGCAGGGCCAGTACCAGCCGCTGCCGATGGATGAGCAGATAATAGTGCTTTATGCGGGTACTCAGGGTTTTCTCGATGACCTTCCGGTTGAGGCTATAGGCAGCTTTGAGCAGGGGCTTCTCAGTTATTTCAGGAGTCAGAAGCCTGAAATAAAAGAGGAGATAATGACCAAGAAGGCCCTTGATGAGGAACTTAAGAATAAAGTTAATGAGGCAATATCTGCCTTCAAATCAACGTTTCAACCGTAATTAGTTTATTTGGTTGCAGGTTGTGAAAAAACTGGAACTCAAAACCTGATGCCTGAAACCAAGTTAAGGGGAGACAAATGGCAACCTTAAGAGATATAAAAAGAAGAATAACCTCCATCAAGAGTACGTCCAAGATAACAAGGGCTATGAAGATGGTCTCTGCCGCCAAGCTGAGGAGGGCGCAGGACAGGATGTTTGCCCTGAGACCTTATTCGGACAAGATGAGAGAGATCCTGTTGTCACTTGCACAGCCAGGTGACCAGGACAGGCACCCTCTGCTTAAAGTAAGACCGAGGAAGACTGTTGAGGTTCTAATTCTTACAAGTGACAAGGGCCTCTGTGGTGCCTTTAATACCAACGTCTTGAAGGCTGGGGAGAGCCTAGTCAGGGATCTCAGAACAGAAGGTTTTGAGGTAACTATAAGCACTATTGGCAGAAAGGCCAAGGATTATTTTAAACGTAGAAATACTCCGATAAGACAGATTTGGACCGGGCTATCCGGGAAGATATCATATACATCAGCTCAGGAAATAGCAGTTGATTTAATGGATAAGTATATTGATGAGACTTTTGATGAGCTATATCTCATATACAATGAATTCAAGTCTGTTGCTTCCCAGAAGGTCATCAAAATGCGTCTTCTTCCTTTAGGTGAAGTGGAGCACAAAGAGGAAGAGGAGATGAAGGATTTTCTATTTGAGCCTGCTGAGGAAGAGATATTTAACAGGCTGCTTCCGAAGAGTGTTGAGATTCAGATTTACCGAACCATGCTGGAATCCCGTGTTTCAGAAGAGGCTGCGAGGATGACAGCCATGGAAAATGCAACAAAGAGCGCAGAAGACATGATCGATAGATTGACCCTTGAGTATAATAAGGCGCGTCAGGCAACTATTACCAGGGAACTTATGGATATAGTCGGTGGAGCTGAGGCGATTAAGGATTGATGATTGTGACAGGATTGACTATTGACGATTGAGAACCTGGTTGTTCTCTCTGCTGAGAAGAGTTTTAGGATTGACGATTGAAGATAGGTAATAAAATGAAGTTATTCATTTTGTGATGGTCGTCAACCAGAAAATAGACAATCAATATAGGAGGTATAAAGATGAATAAAGGAAAGGTTGTTCAGGTGATAGGTGCAGTGCTTGACGTGGAATTTGAGACAGAACTGCCTGCGATACTGAATGCCCTGAAAATAGAGCAACCCGCAGATCCGGAGAAGGGCACCTCAGAGATCCGGCTTACCCTTGAGGTGGCGTCCCATCTTGGGGAAAACATAGTCAGGGCAATTGCTATGGGACCAACAGATGGAGTCGTTCGCGGTATGAGTGCTGTTGATACGGGGCAGCCAATAACTGTTCCTGTGGGTGAGGCAACACTTGGCAGGATAATCAATGTAATAGGTGAGCCTTATGACCAGGCTGGTCCCATTGAGACGGATGAGAGGTGGCCCATTCACAGGCTGGCTCCCGAGTTTGATGAGCAGGAGCCGACAACCCAGGTATTTGAGACAGGGGTTAAGGTTTTTGATCTCCTCGTTCCATTTGTCAGGGGTGGCAAAATGGGAATGTTTGGTGGTGCAGGGGTTGGCAAGACTGTTGTTATCATGGAGATGATTCATAATATCGCCCTGGTTCACGGTGGTGTTTCTGTATTTGCCGGTGTTGGTGAAAGGACAAGGGAGGGCAATGACCTCTACCTTGAGATGAAGGAATCAGGTGTTATTGACAAGGCAGCACTTATATATGGACAGATGAACGAGCCCCCTGGTGCAAGGTTGAGGGTCTCACTTACAGCGCTTACAGCAGCAGAGTATTTCAGGGACCAGGGACAGGATGTTCTTATCTTCATTGACAATATATTCAGGTATACTCTGGCAGGTTCCGAGGTCTCCGCCCTTCTTGGCAGGATGCCGTCTGCTGTTGGTTATCAGCCGAACCTTGCTACTGATATGGGAATGCTTCAGGAGAGGATTACAACAACGAAAAAGGGCTCCATTACATCCATGCAGGCTATATATGTCCCTGCTGATGACCTTACAGACCCTGCAGTTGCCACAGCATTTACACATCTTGACGGGACGGTTGTTCTTTCAAGGCAGATTTCCGAGCTCGGTATCTATCCTGCTGTTGACCCCCTTGACTCTACTTCAAGGGCCCTTGACCCAAGGGTTGTCGGGGATGACCACTATAATGTATCACGTGGAGTCCAGATAATTCTGCAGAGGTACAAGGAACTCCAGGACATTATCGCAATCCTTGGTATGGAGGAACTTTCTGAAGACGACAAGTTGACGGTTGCCAGGGCAAGAAAGATACAGAGATTCCTCAGTCAGCCATTCCATGTTGCAGAGACATTTACAGGTACCCCGGGAAAATATGTGAAACTGGAAGATACAATAAAGGGCTTCAATGCTATAATTGACGGCAAATATGATGACATGCCCGAGCAGGCATTCTATATGGTTGGTACCATAGAAGAAGCCGAGGAGAAGGCTGCGAAGCTTGGATGGAGCAAGGCCTGATATACATTTTACGGTTTATGCTTGAATTGAAATTTATGATGATAGAAATTAAAAATGGAGTTTTAAATGGCTGAGAAATTAACCCTTGAGGTGGTATCTCCTTACGGTTTGGTTCTGAAAGAAGAGGTTGATGAGGTAGTTGCAACCGGTTCGGAGGGTGAGTTTGGAGTTTTGCCGGGACATGTACCCCTGGTGACCACTCTCAAGATCGGAATGCTTGTGTGCAAAAAGGGTGGAACAGTAAGTTATGTTTTTGTTAATTCCGGCTATGCAGAGGTCAATGAAGACAGGGTCTTGATCCTTGCAGACAGTGCTGAACGTGCAGAGGATATAGATGTGGAAAGGGCCAAAAATGCAATGAAGCGCGCTGAGGAGAGGTTGAGAAAGCAGGAAGAGATTGACTTTGCCCGTGCACAGGCAGCACTTGACAGGGCGATAATAAGGGTGCAGCTTGCTGAGAAGAAGGGACACCAAAAAGCCCTTTAGTTGAAAAAAGGTAAGGATTCATGTTTTAATATGGCTGCCTTTAAACTGACCCGGTGAGGCCGGTAAGGCAGGGGGATTTTGAAGATTACTCTGAAAACCGCAATTAATGTATTGAAAACCTTTCTCCTGGAATCAGGGGGAAAGGTTTTTTTATGCCATGCCTAAAGAACTTCTTGATAGCAAGGATATGGACAGGACCATTACAAGAATGGCTCACGAGATTCTTGAGAAGAACAGGGGAGTGGAAAGAGTCTGTCTTGTGGGTATTCAGAGGGGGGGAGTTTACCTGGCTAAAAGACTTGCCGAGAAGATCAAGCTGATTGAGGGACGGGATGTGCCTGTTGGTGCACTCGATATTGCCCTGTATCGGGATGACCTTAATATCCGCAAGGAATATCCGGCGGTAAGAAAAACAGATATACCTTTTGAGATAACCGGACAGGTGGTTGTTCTGGTGGATGATGTCTTGTTTACCGGCCGTTCAATAAGAGCGGCGATGGATGCCTTAATGGATATAGGGAGGCCGGCGAGGATTGAACTTGCAGTCCTTATAGACAGGGGACACAGGGAACTGCCTGTACGTGCGGACTTTGTGGGAAGAAATATTCCAACTTCTCATGAAGAAAACATAGCTGTAGAATTTTTGGAAGAGGGTGGTAACGACAGGGTTGTCCTTAACCAGGAATGAGAAGAAATGTCATGGGTGAACAAGGGGATATGTATAACCCTAAACTTGCAACTTGTACGGAGTGAAGCGATAAGTGGGTGAGACAGGTCAACAGCTCAGGAATAAGGACATTGTAGGCATAAAAGACCTGTCCTGTGAAGAGATCGAATTAATTTTAAATACTGCTGTTGGTTTCAGGGATGTACTGAGGAGAGATATCAAGAAGGTTCCGACTCTCAGGGGAAAGACCGTGGTTAACCTCTTTTTCGAACCTTCAACAAGGACGAGGACATCTTTTGAACTTGCAGCCAAAAGACTCAGCACGGATGTAATAAATTTCTCCGTCTCTGCCAGCTCTGTGGTAAAGGGTGAGAGCCTGATCGATACAGCCATGACGATACAGGCCCTTGGTGCTGACGTTGTTATTATCAGACACTCATCCTCAGGGGTTCCTCACCTCCTTGCAAGACACCTGAACGCCTCGGTGATTAATGCAGGTGACGGTATTAACGAGCATCCTACACAGGCACTTCTTGATGCCTTCACGATTATGGAAAAAAACGGCAGGATAAAGGGACTCAAAATTGCTATTGTCGGAGATATCCTGCATAGTCGTGTTGCAAAGTCCAATATTTACTGTCTAAGGGCCTTGGGCGCAGATGTCAGACTGATTGGTCCGCCAACCCTGATTCCAGCGGGGCTTATTGATCCTGACATAAAGATATTCCATAACATGGAGGCAGGACTCAGGGATATTGATGTTGTTATGATGCTCCGTATCCAGATGGAGAGGCAGGACAGGGGCTTCTTCCCCACTACAGATGAGTATTTCAGGCTCTGGGGACTGACCCCGGAACGATTTTCCCTTGCAAAGCCCGGGGCAATAGTGATGCATCCCGGTCCAATGAACCGGGGGATCGAGATAGTCTCGGATGTTGCTGACAGTCCGCAATCAGTAATCCTTGAGCAGGTGACAAACGGTATTGCAGTCCGAATGGCAGTGCTTTATCTGCTTTCGGGCAGGAGAGGATGAGTCCGGTGGTTTTGACAGGAAGGGATAAAGAGAGGAGTCTGGATAGATGATGGGCAAAAGTTTGAATCTGATAATCAGAAACGGCCATATTATTGACCCCTCACAGGGGATTGACGGCAAGGGAGACCTGCTGGTTGAGGAGGGGAAGATAAAGGAAATCTCTCAGGATTCAATGTTAGGGATTCCGAATGATGAAACACATGAGGTTATCGATGCCAATGGCCTCTACGTCCTGCCCGGGCTTGTTGATATGCATGTTCACCTGAGAGAGCCGGGGTATGAGTACAAAGAGACCATAAAGACAGGTACAATGGCTGCAGTAAGAGGTGGCTTTACCAGTGTGTGTTGCATGCCGAATACGAAGCCGGTTAATGATAATGAAACAGTTACCGAGTTTATCCTGAGAAAGGCCTATGCTGAAGGGGCATGTTATGTCTATACCATTGGTGCCATTACCAAGGGTCAGAGGGGTGAGGAGCTTGCCGAGATGGGCATGATGAGAGAGGCCGGGTGTGTGGCATTTTCAGATGACGGCTTTCCTGTAATGAACAGTCTGCTGATGAGAAGGGCGCTTGAATACTCAAAAGTTTTTGGTGTGACTATAATCTCGCATGCAGAAGACCTGAGCCTTTCCTCAGGCGGGGTGATGAATGAAGGTCCTTTATCTCTCAGTCTTGGACTCAGGGGGATTCCGGCAGAGGCAGAGGTGATAGCGATAAAGCGTGACATAGAGCTTGCAGCCCTTACCGGAGGGAGGCTTCATATTGCCCATGTCTCGACAGCCGGGGGTGTCAGGGCTGTAAGGGAGGCAAAGAAGGCAGGAGTAGCAGTTACGTCAGAGACCTGCCCCCATTACTTTACCCTTACAGAGGAGGCGGTAAGTGATTATAATACCAATGCAAAGATGAATCCGCCGTTGAGGACAGGCAGAGACGTTGAAGCTGTAAAGGAAGGACTTTCTGATGGTACCATTGATGTTATTGCCACAGACCATGCCCCACATCACATGGATGAGAAACTCTGTGAGTTTGACCGGGCAGCCGCCGGGATCTCCGGCCTTGAAACAGCATTGTCATTATGTCTCGGGCTGGTTGAAGAGGGGATTCTGTCCATGACTGAGCTTGTCAGAAAAATGGCGCTGAACCCTGCACGGATTCTCGGAATGGAGAAAGGAAGCCTGAAAAAAGATGCCACGGCAGATATTGTTTTAGTAGATCCCGGCAGGAAGTTTGCAGTAAACTCCGGAGAATTTGTTTCCATGGGTAAAAATACGCCTTTTGAAGGTTGGCAATTAAAGGGCGGACCTGTTGTTGTTATTTGCAAGGGAAGGATTTATAACATGGATAATGGAAATCCCGGAGATTAATAGTCTTCTATCTAACCCCCCTGTCCAGCCTTTTTCTATCTCTTTTAAGAGAAATACAGATTCTGTACTTGACATGTCTGGTTTTGAAATAATATAATTTAGACTTTTAATCTCTATTGCGAGAGGAAGGAGGTGTTTTGGCAGGAAAAAACATACTTGCTGATATAAATAATCGGGGCTGCTCTGATTGTTGTCAAAGAAAACTTAAAAGAGTTTCAGAATTTAAGGAGGTTTACATGGAAAAACGTTTTAATGTGTTTGGGGTTCTTATTGCGTTGTTATTTGTTGCAGGCTTTATTGCAACATCAGTTCAGGAAGCTGAAGCTGTTCCATCATTTGCCAAGAAATATGGAACTACCTGCAGCGCTTGTCACTCAACATGGCCCATGCTGAATGCTACAGGCAGGTCCTTCAAGGAGAACGGCTACAAGTTTCCTGGTGTGCAGGACAAGGATACGGCAATATCTGACGATCTGTATCTTGGTAAGGCATTCCCGATCTCAGCAGTACTTACTGCAAGACCGTATGATGAAAAGAAGAGTGGTGACAGGAAGCTGAGGGCGCTTCATGAGGCAGAACTCATATCTGCAGGAATAATCTACAAGAATGTATCCGGGTTTCTTGAGCTTGAGGCGGAAGATGAGACTGGCTTTAATGTTGAAATACCAACAGCTGCCCTGACTTACAACTATTCAGGATTGTTCAATCTGCAGTTCTCCTACTCTGACATGTTACTGGCCGATCCCTACGATACTTACTCTTCCCGTGTGCTGACGAGGGGCAAATACTCGGTGATTGACCAGGCCTTTGGTGGGGCTGACGGTGGAGGCAAGCTTCGCAGTTCACGCCAGGTTCTCGCTGTATATGGAAGACCTGTCAGCAATGTCTTCTATACTGTCGGACTCAGTGGTGTTGCAGGGGATGCAGAGGGTGAAGATGCCAAAAACATTCATGCAAGGGTGGCAGTGGATGTGGTCCCCAATATAATGGTAGGGCTCTTTGGTGTGAGCGGACAGTGGAATGATACTACATCAGGTCTGACACGTGACTTCAGGCGTCTGGGCCTTGATTTCCAGGCAGACTATAATGACTTCAGGTTTATGGGGGTCTTTCTTGGTGCCGAGGATGATACAAACACGGCCGGTGTGACGGAAAATAACAATGCATGGTACCTTCAGGCATTGTATGTCGTATCAAAGAATTCAAGCCCATGGATTGTGCCTCTTATCCGGGTCGACAGTTACGAAAAGAATGACGGTGCTGCTGACTACAGTGAGCTCACACTCAACTCTTCGTACTACTTTACCCAGAATATAAAGGCAATAGCCGAGTACTGGACACAGGTGGATGTTCCTGACACAGTAGAAAAGGACAACCGTCTTACCGTCCAGATATCGGCGGCATTTTAACCAGGTTTTTACAGAGTTTCTTTCCGGAGCGGGGAGTGTACATCTCCCCGCTCTTTTAATACGGACTGGTGAAAGTTCCTCTTCTGATTACTCAGATCATATGAGTCCCGTCTCAGAGGGAACGGACCCTTCTCTCCTGTATTGTTTCATTTATTGTTTTCCTCGTTCATCAATCCTGGTAACATATCATGTTCTGACCAGTCCCTGACACATTTTCTTCGGACACTTTTTGGGGTCAACGGTGGTGAGGAGATTTATATACCGGGTTCTATGATATAATTAACGGCAAACATGGAAATAAAATGCTCACGGAGGCTGAATGAAAAAGGCTTTACTTGTTCTTTCAGACGGAATGGTGTTTGAAGGTGAATCCTTTGGCGCTGATGGGGAAACAAAGGGTGAGGTGGTTTTTAACACCTCCATGACAGGCTATCAGGAGATACTTACAGACCCGTCATACAAGGGGCAGATTGTCACCATGACATATACGCAGATGGGTAACTATGGTGTTAATGAAGAGGATAATGAGTCGGCAGGGGGGCCAAAGGTCGAAGGGTTTATTGCAAGGGAGTGTCTGGATTATTCCAGCAACTGGCGTTCAAGCAGTTCCCTTAACGCGTATCTGAAGAAACAGGGTATTGTGGCAATCCAGGGGATTGATACAAGGGCGCTTACAAGGCATATAAGGAACTTCGGGGCACGGATGGGCATTATCTCAACTGAAGACCTGATTCCGGAGAGTCTGTATGAGAAGGTGAGGGCACATCCGGGTATTGGCGGTGTTGACCTTGTAAGGCATGTAACCACTGATAAGCAGTACAAATGGACCGAAAAGAGTTGGAGATGGGAGGATAATTCAAAATCAGGGAAGGAGTCCTCGCTCAAAAGAGTGGTTGTCTACGACTTTGGTGTTAAGTTCAATATACTCCGCAACCTTGCAGATGCAGGCTTTGACATAACGGTTGTGCCTGCTGAGACGCCTGCAGAGGAAGTGCTTGAAATGGACCCTGACGGGATAGTCCTGAGTAACGGGCCCGGGGATCCCGAGGCAGTGGTATACGGTATTGAGAATGCAAGGAAACTTCTTGGCAGGAGACCGGTTTTTGGAATATGCCTCGGTCATCAGATACTGGGGCTTGCCTTGGGCGGGAAGACGTATAAACTCAAGTTCGGCCATCATGGCGGCAATCATCCTGTAATGGATCTGCTGACAGAAAAGGTCGGGATTACATCCCAGAATCATAATTACTGTGTGGATATCAGCAGTCTCGGCACGCAGGTAAGGCTTACCCATAAAAACCTCTACGATGGCACTGAAGAGGGGATGCAGCATGTGGAATTACCGGTCTTCTCTGTCCAGCATCATCCTGAGGCAGGGCCGGGGCCGAATGATTCAGTACATCTCTTTAAGAGATTCGGGGAGATGATCGAAAACAACAGATGAATGAATCCGGGACATACAGGGTGGAGATAGAGGACCGCAGGGTTACGCTGAGGACTACCTCCTTTAAAGCGGAGCGGGGCAGTGTCCTGCATAGCGGGATATACAACAGGGAGTTTTCCTCGAGTCTTGTTGCTGTTACAGTTTCAGCGGCAGTGCTTGCCTTTTTTGCCCTAAGATATGAATTGCAGTTGCTTCATTATGTGATAGCCGTGGCGGTTTTTATCGCTGTTTTTCCCCTTGCCAGGTTCTACCTCTTTAAAGAACCCTGTCTTGAGACCGTCTTTGACCTGGATGCAAAAAGTGTGAGCATAACCCTCAGAAAGCCCTTTGGAAGCAGAAGCATAAAAAGGTCTTTGGACTCACTTGATGATATCAGGATAAGTCACATACGGATGGAACCCGAGAACCCTGATGGAGTAGCCTTTGTAAAGAAGATAGCACTGCAGCACGGTACCGTTATCCCGGGGTTTGGTCAGGTAGAGGACTTTTATAACGTAGAATTAAGATTTGACGGTGAAGGGTTCATTATATTAACCGCAAGAACGGAATCAGAGGCAAGGGCAGTTGTTGATAAACTGAGGAGATATGTGCGTGTATAAGGGATCAAATCAGCGTAAATATTGTTGTTTCGCCACATTGTCATATGGCTAAATATAAGAATCTGTGTAATCTGGGAACTCTGCGGATATATTAGACTCTTTTTTCATAATAAATTTTTCATAATAAACAACCAGTGAGGTGATTGTGCCAAAGAGAGACGATATTAAAAAAATACTCCTGATAGGTTCAGGCCCGATAGTGATCGGGCAGGCGTGTGAGTTTGATTACTCGGGTGCCCAGGCATGCAAGGCCCTCAGGGAAGAGGGTTATGAGGTGGTACTTGTTAACTCTAATCCCGCCACCATTATGACTGACCCTGAAATGGCGGATATTACCTATATTGAGCCACTGACTGCCGAGATAATTGAGTTGATTATTGAGAGGGAGAGGCCTGATGCCCTCCTTCCCACCATGGGTGGACAGACAGCCCTGAACCTTACTGTCGAGCTTGCTGAAGCAGGCATTCTTGAGCGCTACGGGGTTGAACTGATTGGTGCAAAGCTCCATGCCATCAAGAAGGCTGAGGACCGTGAACTCTTCAAGGATGCCATGGCCAGGATCGGCCTTGATGTTCCGCGTTCCAGTGCTGTCAAGAGCCTGAAGGAGGGGTTTGACGTTGTAGGCTATGTTGGCTTCCCTGCAATACTGAGACCGGCCTTTACCCTTGGAGGTACAGGCGGAGCCGTGGCATACAACCTGGAAGAATACAGGGAACTCCTTGAGTATGCGCTAAAACTGAGTCCGGTAAGCCAGGTGCTTGTTGAAGAGTCAGTGCTTGGCTGGAAGGAGTACGAGCTTGAGGTGATGAGGGATAGCAAGGACAATGTGGTGATTATCTGCTCCATAGAGAACTTTGATCCCATGGGGGTTCATACAGGGGATTCCATCACCGTTGCACCGGCACAGACCCTGTCCGATAAGGAGTATCAGAGGATGAGGGATGCATCGATTGCAGTAATCAGGGAGATAGGGGTTGATACCGGTGGCAGCAATATCCAGTTTGCCCTGAATCCTGAAGACGGGAAGATGGTTATCATAGAGATGAACCCGAGGGTTTCGCGTTCATCGGCCCTTGCCTCCAAGGCAACGGGTTTTCCGATAGCAAAGATTGCTGCAAAACTGGCGGTTGGTCTTAATCTTAACGAGATTCCAAATGATATAACGAGAGAGACTCCTGCCAGTTTTGAACCAACAATTGATTATGTAGTAACAAAGATACCGAGGTTTGCCTTTGAAAAGTTTCCGGAGGCGGATCCAACACTTACAACCCAGATGAAATCTGTTGGTGAGGTTATGTCAATAGGCAGGACCTTTAAAGAGTCTCTGCAAAAGGCCCTGCGGAGTCTGGAGGCAGACAGTTATGGCCTGGAGGAGAGGGTTGCAGGGATTGATGAGATAAGGGAGAAGCTGAAGACGCCAAACAGTGAGAGAATATGGTATATAGCCCAGGCATTCAGGGAGGGTCTGAGTGTTGAGGATATTAACGAGATAACCTGGATCGACCCATGGTTTCTGAATAACATCAGAGAGATAGTCGAGCTGGAAGACGAGATTAAAAATTCGCAACTCGCAACCCGCAACCCGCAACCCGCAACCCCTGCACGGCAGCTCCTTTACAAGGCAAAATCATGGGGTTTTTCAGACAGGAGGATTGCCGGGCTTACAGGTCTCAGAGAGGCAGATATCAGGGAGAGCAGGAAAAAACTCGGCATGCGTGCTGTCTATAAAATGGTTGATACCTGTGCTGCAGAGTTTGA
>JAADGU010000088.1 GCA_013152195.1 Nitrospirota bacterium | reverse complement strand
ATGCCGATTTATGAATATGAGTGCCTGGACTGTAAGGCTGAGTTTGAGATGCTTGTGTTTGGCTCCCGGAAGGTGACGTGCCCGGAGTGCAGCAGTGAGAATATCAGGAAAAAAGTCTCTGTCTTTGGGATGAGCGGTGTTGAAAAACCCTTTGCCGGGTCGTCAGGCTGCTCTTCGTGCAACAGCAGCGGCAGTTCCTGCAGCAGCTGTCATTGATTGACAATTGACGATTTCCAATAGCCAATAATCAATCTTCAATGATCAATCTTCAATAGTAAATTGAAAATCACCCCTCCGGCTGTCTGAAGTTTGCCCTCCGTATATCATTGAGTTTCAGTGGAGAGCCTTTAAGCTCAAATACTGCAAGGCCCTTTTCGGGTAATTCCTTTCCGTTTAAAACCCATTTCCCTTCCCACTCCATGTACAGCATGACCCGGTTGTTTTCAATATCAACACGCCTTGGTGTGAACTCTATCTCCGCAGAGTCAAAGTTCTTCATGCTGCCGATAAGTACAAGATAACCATTCCGTGTGCAGAGGGTTTTTAATCTGCCTTTATCCTTTTGCAGATAGGCCTCCTTAAGACTCTCTACAAGGGAGATTGCCTCTTCTGCAATTGCGGCATCTCCGGTCAGGGCCTCCTTTACCTCTTTCTTTCCACCGCAGGAGGGCAGAAAGAGTAATGCAGATAGCAGGAAAGTCAGATATAAGTATCTCAAGCTACCTCCTTCAGGGACAGGATGAAATCCCTGTTGTCCCTGTACCACTTTACAGTTTTCTCAATGCCTTCCTCAATCTTGACCACCGGGCTCCACCCGAGCATCTTCTTTGCCTTTTCTATCCCGGCCCAGGTAGCCGTTACATCAGCAGGATGGCGCTCCAGCCACTTTATTTCGGCCTTTTTCCCAAGTGCATCTTCTATAAGGTTGATGACGTACATAAGCTGCACCGAGTTGTCGTTTCCGAGGTTTATAATCTCATATCCCTTTAGATCAATGCACCTGACAGTCCCTTCCGCTATATCGTCAATATATGTAAAGTCCCTCGTCTGCTTTCCGTCGCCAAAAACAGGAATCGGCTTACCGGTGTCGATATTTCTTATGAATTTGAATACGCTCATATCCGGCCTTCCGGCAGGCCCGTAAACAGTAAAATACCTTGGAATCGTTACATTGATTCCAAACAGGTAGTGGTAGGTGTAGCTGAGCACCTCTGCCCCCTTCTTGGTTGCCCCGTAGGGTGAAAGCGGTGTATCGCTCCGCTGGGTCTCCACAAAGGGCATCTCGTTAAAGCTGTACAGGCTTGAGGTTGAGGCCTGAATGACTTTTTTTATGTCAAACTCCCTGCAGCATTCAAGGAGATTGAGGGTGCCCTTGATATTGGTGTCAAGATAGACCCACGGGTCTTCCACAGATGCCCTGACTCCTGCCCTTGCCGCCATGTTTATGACTACATCAAAAGGGTGTTTGGCAAAGAGGTCTTTCAGAAAGACCAGGTCAGTGATGTCCGCCCTGAAGACAGAGAAGTTTTTATACTGCGAAAGGGTTCCGAGTCTCCACTCCTTCAGCCGCGGATCATAATAATCGTTCATATTGTCAATGCCGGTCACTTCATGGCCCTGTTCAAGCAGCAGATGGGCTATCCTGTTACCTATAAGCCCGGCAGCACCTGTAAGCAGTACTCGTTTCATCCGTATCCTCCGTTATTGCCAGCTATTGACAACAGAATGTGTTGTTCACCACTTCTTACCAATCCCCTGCCTCTTTACACACTTTCCTGGCTTCTACACACCCCCTGCCCCCTCTTTTTAGAGGGGAGTTACACACACTGCTTTTTTTCATGACTGTTCTTTTTCAGCGTGTTCTCTGCCCTTAACCTCGTTCCGTTTTCTTCGGTAAACCCAAGGTGGTCAAACACTTTCCCCTCTATCAAGAGGGGATTAAGGGGTGTGTTCCTTTTTTTCTGTTTGAGCAATAAAACTCTGTATGGAATCCAGGTTTCTCTGTGCCTTTGTGTCTCCGTGGTTTATTTGTATGTTCCGTTTACATATAATACACCCATGTAATTACAAAATTCCATAAATGGCAAGGCCTTCCGGGGGTGTTAAGGTTATCTGCTGCAGAGGCTTTTCAGGAAAAGGTGTGAGGAATTAAATCAGGACGATTGTTTTTATGGTGAGCCGTGAGGGATTCGAACCCCCGACCCGCTGATTAAGAGTCAGCTGCTCTACCAACTGAGCTAACGGCCCACAAAGTTTAATCCTGGATTATCGTTATTGACAGCAGATCTGATATCTAAAAAAATCTTCAATCGCTTTGGCGCGCCTGAGAGGATTCGAACCCCCGACCTGAGGTTCCGGAGACCTCCGCTCTATCCAGCTGAGCTACAGGCGCAACATGTCAATAATAAGAAAAATGGCCTCTGTAAGTCAAGTTTTGGCAAGCAGGCGAGCAGGCGAGCAAGCTGGCAAGCTAACAGGCGAGCAGGCTAACAAGTGACAAAGTTCTGGGCAAGTTGCAGATTTTTGTTTTTTTTCAGACAGGATGCACAGGATGACGGATTAATATCAGGACTTTTATCTCTTGGTACCACATTAGGTATTTGCTTTTTATAATATTAAAGGGTTAATATTTATAATATCTATTTAACAGTAAAGGAGGAGAATTATGGTAACAATAACATTACAGGCGGCTGATAAAGCCAAGGAGTTTCTGGCCAAGGAAGGAAAAGACGGCTGGGGACTGAGGCTTTCTCTATACGGAGGCGGTTGTTCCCCATCATATGGGCTTGACATAGCAGAGAATCCACAGGAAGATGATGCAGTCGTTGAACAGAACGGCCTGAAGGTCTTTATTGACAAGGAAGCTTCTGCAGCCGTGTCAGGTATGGAGATTGATTATGTTGATGACGGCTCAGTTCAGGGTTTTGTGCTCAAGGGTGGCGAGCAGCCATCATGCGGGCCAAGCTGCAGCTGCGGATAACCCCGGGTTGACGGACTCTTCAGATGTTTCCTGCGCACAGACCGCGAAGACTCAGAAATAGTGAATCAATAAGGAGGATGGTCCGCGAGACCATCCTCTCACCTGACGATTTTATTTATCCCCTTTTTGTTACCTTTGGCAAAGGTGTAAAGAAACCCATCTCCTCCATGCCGGGCTGCTATCAGGAGTCGGTGGATGAAGTGGTAAAGACTGCAAGGCATGTATATTCCCTCGGTATCCCCGGAGTAATCCTCTTTGGCATCCCGGAACATAAAGACGAGACCGGCTCTTCAGCCTTCGACCCCGACGGTGTCGTTCAACTGGCAATAAAGGCTATCAAGAATGCCGTGCCCGAGCTCCTGGTCATCACTGATGTATGCATGTGTGAGTACACAAGCCATGGTCACTGCGGGATTGTAAAGGATGGCGAGGTTCTTAATGACCCGACTCTTGAGCTCCTTCAGAAAGAATCACTCTCCCATGCCCATGCCGGTGCAGATATGGTGGCGCCATCGGATATGATGGACGGCAGGGTCCTGGCCATAAGGCAGGCGCTTGACAGCGAGGGGTTCAGCAATATCCCTATAATGAGTTATGCCGCCAAGTATTCCTCGGCCTTTTACGGCCCCTTCAGGGATGCTGCAGAGTCAGTACCGCAGTTCGGGGACAGGCGGTCCTATCAGATGGACCCGGCAAACAGACGCGAGGCATTAAAGGAAGTTCACTTGATATTGAGGAGGGTGCAGATATAGTGATGGTAAAGCCCGCCCTTTCCTACCTGGATATTATCTCTGATGTAAAGGAGAACTTTGACCTCCCGGTGGCTGCCTATAATGTATCAGGAGAGTATTCCCTTGTAAAGGCTGCTGCACAACTCGGCTGGATAGACCACGACAGGGTAATGATGGAGGTTCTTACCTCAATAAAACGCGCAGGTGCAGACATCATACTCACCTACTTTGCCCCTGAGGCGGCAACTCTTCTTAATTCCCGGAAATAACTTAAATTCATTTTTTTCACGCAGAGAACGCAGAGTGAGCAGAGAGAATAAAGAAGTTTTCAATAATCAATAATCAATAACAAACTATCACCCCATACAGTGTAATATTCAACCATGATACAAAACCGGCATATCCTTACAGAGACACAAGACTTGGGATACACACAGGGGGAAAGGTAGTGTGCTGAGTGCCCCCGTATTTTTAATCCTGGGTCTTCTTGTCCTGGTCACACACAGCCTTTATCCTTGGCAGAAAATACCTGCGCAATGCCAGACGTCAACGGCTGATGAAGCAGCCGTTCCCACGGGAGTGGGAGGAGATACTCCGGGGAAACGTGGCCCTTTATAAACACCTTCCGGAAGATCTCAGGGATCGGCTTCACGGCTACATAAATGTGTTTCTTGATGAAAAGAGATTCGAGGGCTGCGGAGGACTTCAGCTTACCGATGCAATGAAGGTGACCATAGCAGCACAGGCATGCCTGCTGTTGCTGAAGGGAAACCCCACCTTTTATCCCAGACTGAAATCCATAGTGATCTACCCCGGGGCCTACATTGCCAAACAAACAACACTTGT
>JAADGU010000110.1 GCA_013152195.1 Nitrospirota bacterium | reverse complement strand
GACCTCTTCGGTATAATTGGCGATATTTTCGTACCACTTTTTACCTTCCCCGTGTCTTGTGCAAAATTCACACATACCTGAATCCTCACCCTCTTTATTGTGTTGACCTAAATGAGCCTTGTTGGGTTTAAGTGTCAGCCCTATGGCAGTTATTATAATATAAAAGATTCTTCAGGAGATTGTGCGGGAATAACTAAGGAAGAATAAGGCACTGAAATATCCGGAAGAAACCATATGAGACATATTGCTCAGACCAGACGTTCAGTAGAGGTTGTTGGCGGATCGGGATAAAGGTTTATTGATCGAAATAAAGGCTCATCGGGCATATTCGTGAGAAAAGGGGAAGGCCGGATCGGCCTTCCCCAGGCTGATATTATTCGAAATACCAGTATACGTTGGTTTGGCCCCAGCCCTCAAAGACCTCCGACTGTGCATCCTGCCCGAGTACAGCCGAGGTGACCGCAGTGCCGTTGTAGGTAGGCGGTATCGTAACAGTAAACTGATTGGACTGTCCGGCCCTGGGTATACCTGTCCACTCTGCATCAATCTCTCCCAGCCGGGTGGTGCCATTCCATAGTGATACAAAGGGTGTGGCTATCTCGGAGACCCAGACAGGCGTATATACGCTGGCCGTTATGGTAGTGTCGAGCACAGAAGCGATACTGTATGTGGATATGCCGCTGAAGAACGGGAAGTCGATTGCAACAGTGTGATCCACCCCGGGGGTTCCGACTATGGACTTCTCATAGATTGTCCACGTAACAGCGCCATCAGTGCTGATCCCGATTTGATAGACCCCCTTTAACAGTTGTGAATCTTCAAACGCAAAGACCTTTGCCGGAAAATCCTGGCCATAACCTTGGGCATTGCAATCACCGGGAGTTGTGAAGTCATCACAGACAAGGGTTACGGTATTGGTTGTGCCGGCAGGATCAGTAAAATTCACGTCCGATATGGCATTTGCATAATCTATAACCTCGACCTGCCGCTTTTGTCCACAAAGGTAATGCCTGTGGATTTTATGTGTGACTCTACCCGTGAGCGCACCTTGATATCAGCAGGGAGACCGTCCCCTAATGCGATCCATGTGCCGCTGACCTCCTGGAATCTCAGAATTACCTGCTCCCTGTGTCCGGTTGAGTCCTTGAATGTCAGTTTTGCGCTGAGTATGCCGGCTGCATCGTCATATGCAACGTACTCAGCCGAAATCGTCAAGGCCAACGCATTGGTTCCGTCAGGGCAGAGCCAGCTTTGCAGGGCTGCGGCTAATTGATCTATATTCCAGCCGTTATACATAAACCCGGTCTCAAAATAAGGCTGGATATCCGTACCTGAAAGAGTGCATGCGTTTGTATTTATTGTAGTCTGCAGGTCCGACAGGCCGCTGACAACAGCGTTCATTGCTGTGGTGACGGGATTTGTGTCTGTTGATATGTCTGTTCCGGCAGGCAAGGTTAATACATCGCCTATAACAGTCCCTGATACTGGATCTGTCAGCTCAATTTTAACATCAGTATCGCTTAAAGAGACTTGTGTCTTGTCAAGGAGCGCATCGAAGCCGGTTTCATCAGCATCAGCGTCAAAGGCGGTACTGAACAGGTCGAAGGTGCCTGAATCCAGAAACAGGTCAAGTTGCGTAGTGAGAATCGACTTGATCACGTTCTGCATGGTGGCAATTTCAGCTGCTGCAGGAGGGCTGAAGAGCGGACCTGTTCCGTTAAAGACCGTGTCAACGTCCGTACCCTTTGCAAGGTACCAGTTTCGTATGATTAAATCCGTGAACGGGTGTATGTTTGCCACTCCTGTAGCGTCGATTCCGCTGTAAAGTGTAATGGTGTCGGATGTTGCGCTGAGAAGAAACGGCGGTGTCATGCCTGTTACATCAATAGAGTATTTACCATCGGTTCCGGCAGACCCTGATGTTGTGGTGCCGGCTGAGTCTTTTATCTTGATTGTTGCGTTGGCCATTGCCTTGCCGGTGGCTGCTGTTCCGGAAAGTGTTGCTGTAGTACCGGTCGACGTTGTATCTGTTGTTGAAGTTGAGCCTCCACCGCCTCCACATCCTGTGAGGATTATGGCGAGACTGCTGCAAAGAAACAAAAACCACACTATGGATCTCCTGGCTCTTTCTGCAATCTTCATGAGATTATCCTCCTTTTTGGAATATTTTACCCGGCTGAAAAGCCGGAAAACTTTTTTCTCAGACATTTATTATTCATTTCTGTATTCTTCTATTGCCGCATTGTCACCTCCATCCTCCGGGTTTCTTCCCACGTTGATCCAATAATTTATTGAGATAGAAAACATGAAACCTTTTAATCTTTAACAGTTGTTTTTTATAGCTTGTATTTACAATTATACCCATGGGAAAAATGACTTTTGAAGTCGTCCTGATGTCAACCCTGATTGCTTTTTTGTAAACTTTTTTGTAAACTTTATATTAATGCTGTTACTAATGAAAGCATTGCCGCTTGCGGGTTTTGTCTTCTGGCTTATCTCTTTTCCCATGAATGGATTTTTGATGCCGGACGCATGGGGAAACCTCCTTTTCTATTTCACACTCTCAAGCGCTCTCTCCTATTTCCTGATTCCATGGTTTTTACAGGAAAAGTCCTTTGATGTTGTATCCAGATCGGGTTCAATCCTCGTTGTTCTGCTGACGGTCGTCTCCCCGTTGTTCCAGATTTCCGGGAGGATCCTTCTGCCAGTGATGGGAATTACAAGCGTGCTGGTAATGTTCAGGGCGGTTGCAATTCTAAGGAGTTCACGTACCCCGGTTGTATCGGCAGGATTGGCGATAGCACTCGGAAACGTTCTTGTCTTTGCTCTCTCATTTGTTAACTTGCCGGATATGTTTAAATTTTTCATTATTGCTGCTTCCCTTTTACCTGCGACTTTCATGAGGGCAGAGTACAGTCAGGACTCAAACCTCATGGAGCTGAAGAAATATCTGGCATTTATAGGTGTTTTTTATCTTGTCGGCGGTATACTGTATGCCTATGTAATACCTGAATATGAGGAAGTTGCAATATTTAAGGGGTTTGAGCTGCTTTCCTATGTCTTTTCAGCACTTGCAGGTATATATCTTGTCAGAAGATGGATGGATATTACCCTGGCCCTGGGGATCATTCTCGGAACCCTCTCTTTCTCTTTCCTGCTTGTGGACGGTCCGTTTCTCACCGTCCTCGGTATGTTTTCAATACAGGCTGCATTTGCCCTTATTGATTTATACATCCTTTTTTTACTCGTGGCCTGTGGTGGTTCTGCAAGAGTCACCGGAATTGCTTTCGGTACGGTATGCCTTGCCATAACTGCTGGTGAGGCTGTGAGCAGGCACCTTGGGACAGCCACTATGCCTGTGCTTGCTGCCGGCAACTTTATCCTCGTAACATCCATAATCATCTTCTACTTTACAGTCATGAGGAAGAGAGACTTCCCCTCGGAGTTAAGTACCATTACCGGGGGTGTTTTTTCTGGTTGTCAGGGGAAAGGGATTTCAAGGGAGCAGTTGGAGGGAATATTGGAGGATTTATATGAGCCCTTCCAGAAAAAGCTTTCAGAAAAGGAGAAGAGTGTGCTGCTCATGATCGTCAGAGAGAAGACTTACAGGGAGGCTGCCACTGAGCTTGGTATATCCGAGTCAACTGTGAAGACCCATATGAAAAGAATCTGTGGGAAGATGGGTGTCAGCGGCAAGGATGAGCTTATGAGGAAGCTTTCCATGTCCGGCAGCCAAGGGCCCGGATTAATTCCGGGCAGACAGGAATTGCTGAAGAATTGAAACTGTTTTCATTCTGTGTTATTCTTACTTAAGTTTTAAAATACATGTTTTAACAGGTCGCCAGAGAGAAGGTTTGATGGGAGAGTTGGGGAGGGCAGGGCGCATAGAGCATAGCGTTCAAAAGGATAAGACGCAAAGGGCATAGCGCATAGCGTTCAAGGATAAGGCGCAAAGAGCATAGCGCATAGCGTTCAGGACTCGGAGTCTTTACGCCTTGTCTTTAACGCTTTGCTCCATGCGCTCTGCTCCATACCTTCTCTGCTCAAACTTTAACAGTTATGGATGGATTCTATTATGGCTGAGATTTACCATGCGCTCGGACTCAATATGCATCAGCCAGCAATCTTCTGGCCCTGCACAATTCGGATGAACGGTGGGAGGCCAGACAGATCCTTTGGTGTTACGATCGTCCCACGCGCATGCTTGAGGGGTATGAGGATGTGGCCAGACTGCACATGAGCTTTTCCGGTACCCTGCTGAAACAGTTTGAAGACCCGGCAGTGCGAGAGACCTTTCTGGATGTTGTTGATATAGGAGATTTTCTCAACCGTTATAAAGACTCCAATATCGAGTTTACAGGAACCGGCCTGTATCATCCCGTTTATCCCTTGACCCCGAGAGCTGATTGGGATGCCCAGACATCGTGGTGGGTCGGCCTGGGCCAACACTTGCTGGGCAGGGAGAGTTTTCAGGGGTTCTGGCCTCCGGAGATGGGCTTTTGTATGGAGATGATCCCCATGCTGAAGCGCCATGGATACAGGTATGTGGTAGTTGATTCCTGGTATATCAAGCCAAGACGTGAGATGCGCTGGGAGGAGTTGCGCTACCGGCCCTATATTGCCCGTTACGGAGGAGAGGAGATTATCGTTGTTCCGCGCGACC
>JAADGU010000018.1 GCA_013152195.1 Nitrospirota bacterium | reverse complement strand
GGATGCTCAGAAGGGCACTTGAAATGCTGCACAACTTCAGGCTTCTGCCGGTCTTTGTTATCATCAGTATGGTCATCGGCATTGCAATCAGCAAGTGGTATGGCATTTCGGACTTCCAGCTGACGCCACCAATTGATGCCATCAAGGCAATCTTTCACGGCTCGTATGAATTCAGCCTTCCAAACACCATTGCCCTCGGCATTGTGGCCGGTCTCTTTATGATGATCTACCCTGCAATGGCAAATATCAGGTTTGAGGATTTAGGCAAGGCGGTCCGCTCGCCAAAGCAGCTCCTGATAGTCATGTTCTTCAACTACGCCATAGCGCCGTTCTTCATGCTCCTGCTCGCAAAGGTCTTTTTGAGCGGAGAGCCTGACCTCTACACAGGCCTCGTTCTTTACGGAATAGCCCCCTGTATTGCCATGGTGATAGTCTTTACATATCTTGCTGCAGGAAACGGCCCACTTGCCATAATTCTTGTGGCCGTTAACTCTATAATACAGATGATCCTTATACCGGTTTATGCAAAATTTCTTTTAGGAGAGATAGTTTTTGATGTATGGGTGGTTGGAGAGAGCGTGGTCCTTTATCTCGGAATACCGCTTGTAGCCGGAATACTTACCAGGTTTCTTGGTGTCAGAAAGTTTGGCGAGGAGTGGTTTCATAAACTGAAGTTTTACCTTGATACCCTCTCTATTGCAGGTTTGTTGTTTACACTCGTTGTGATGTTTGCCCTGAAGGGTGACCTGATACTTGAAATTCCTGATAGTTCAGATGGCGATACCGATGACCATCTTCTTCTGGGTAATGTTTGTAGTTGTCTATCTCACGGGCTGGAAAGCCGGGCTTGATTATAAGGACGCTGTTGCCGTGGGGTTTAACTCCACAGGAAGGGACTTTGAGATAGCCATAGCAATAGCTATAACGGCATTCAGCCCTGCAGTGGCACTTGCCACGGTAATCGGGCCATTGATTGAAGTGCCTGTAATGCTTGTGCTTGTCTGGTTTGCAAAAAAGACGGAATATAGGCTGTTTGGCTCTTCAGGCAACCGAAAGGAGGAATTGATATGAAGATCGAAATCTATGACCCACCGATGTGCTGCTCTTCAGGGCTGTGCGGGCCTGCTCTTGATCCGGTACTGGTCAAAATGAATGATGCTGTGCTGGCATTGAAAAAACAGGGCGTTGAAGTAGAAAGGTTCAACCTTGCCCAGCAGCCAAAGGCGTTTATGGAAAACCCGAAGATAAAACCGTTGATTAGCAAAAACGGCAAAAAGGTATTGCCGGTTACCATTGTAAATGGCACTGTCTTTAAGACAGGCGGGTATCCCGCATACGAGGAGTTGTGCAGGGCTCTCGGGATTGAGCCAATAAATCAGGGAAGACCAATACCATTAAAGATGATGTAGTAAAAATGTGTGGCTATGGGATTTCTTCATCACGAACTGTCACCCTGAACGAACTGTCACCCTGAACGGACTGTCACCCTGAACGGACTGTCACCCTGAACTTGATTCAGGGTCTCATGAATTTTAAATCTGCGGCCAAAAATTTATTAAAGGGAGCCAGCAAATGACAAGATACATCTTCTTCTCAGGCAAGGGTGGTGTCGGCAAGACCACTATGGCCTCTGCCACTGCCATCCACTATGCACTGACAGGAAAAAAGACACTGATAGTTACCACTGATCCTGCCTCCAATCTTGCTGACGTATTTGAGCAGGAGATAGGACATAAGGTAACACCGGTCAGAGGGGTTTTAAAAAACCTCTTTGCCATGGAGATTGACCCTGACGAGGCAACAAGAGAGTACAAGGAGGGGATAATCGGCCCATACAGGGAACTTATGCCGGAGGATGTAATTGCGTCCCTGGAAGAAAATCTCAGCGGTCCCTGCACCACGGAGATGGCCTCTTTTGACAGGTTCATAGACTTCATGGAGACTGACGAATACGATGTTATTGTCTTTGACACCGCCCCGACAGGACACACGATAAGGCTCCTGGAACTCCCTGTTGACTGGTCGCGTCATATTGAGGAGGCCTCAAAAGGTTCTGGGCAGACCTGCCTTGGTCCTGTCCAGTCCCTTCAGGACTCAAAGGACAAATACGACCGGGCAACTGCACTTTTGAGGGACCCTGAAAGGACAACATTTATCTTTGTTATGAGGCCTGATGAGCTCTCCCTCTACGAGACGTTGCGGGCATCAGGGGAGCTTGAGACTATCGGCATCAAATCAGGAGAGATTATCATTAACGGCATCCTGCCCAAAGAGGTCTGCGAGGTTGAATTTTTCAGGAGAAAACACGATGCACAGCAGAAGGTAATCAGCGAAACTGAAGACGCAATAGAGAAGCCGAAACGATACATGTTCCTGAGGGATTACGAAGTAAAAGGGGTTGATGCATTGAGAAGCATAGCCGAAGAATTGTTTGCAAAAAATCACCAATCTTTAATTCCCACTTTGGCAAATGGAGGGGAGGGGGGATTTTCACATGAAGAATACAGATCAGCCCTCACAATTGTAAAGCCGGATATCGACGCCCTCTTCCTGCCGGACGGGCAGACAAAGGCAATCTTTTTCACCGGCAAGGGCGGCGTAGGCAAGACCACTATATCCTGCATTGCATCACTTTATATTGCACAAAAGGGTTTTAAGACCCTCCTTGTAACAACAGATCCTGCTGCCCATATCGGGGAAGTCCTTGATGTAAAGGTCGGGAGTGAGCCGTCAAGGGTTACCGGTAATCTTCATGCAGTCATGGTTGACCAGGAAGCGGCTTTCAAAGAGTACAAGGAAAGGGTATTGAACGAGGCAAGGGGGAAATACTCAGAGGATATGATTGTTGCCATGGAGGAGGAGCTGAACTCACCATGCACGGAAGAAATGGCAGCCTTTGACAGGTTCATACAGTTTATAGAGAGCACGGAGTATGAAGTGGTTGTCTTTGATACCGCGCCAACGGGCCACACGCTGAGACTCCTTGATTTGCCTTTTGATTATGCCAGGCAGGTGGAGATGATGGCAGGTGGTACGGAAGTGAAGGAGAAAGCCGGCATCCGCTTTAAAAACATTATCCGTATACTCAAAGACAGGAATCAAACAGTCTTCTGCCTTGTCCTCTATCCCGAGTCCACGCCCATAACAGAGTCCTACCGTGCCATGCTTGACCTGAAAGACGCAGGGATTGAGACACAATTGGTAGTGGCAAATATGGTACTGCCGGAGGAAGTCTGCACAAATAATTTCTTCAGGGGACGGAGGCAAATGCAACTGGGTTATCTGAAGCAAATTACAGAGAGATTCGATCTGCCCGTGCTCCGGTTTCCGCTACTGCAGGATGAGATAAAGGGGCTTGAGAAACTGAGTGATGCTG
>JAADGU010000063.1 GCA_013152195.1 Nitrospirota bacterium | reverse complement strand
TTGATTCTGTTTTCAAGGAATATATGAAAGCAAAAGAGGTAACACGTCAGCGTATTTATCTGGAGACAATGAATGATGTCATGCAAAAAGTTGGAAGAAAGCTGATCACCGATGAGGAAGTCACCGGGATTCTGCCTTTATTCCAGCTTGAAAAGGGAGGTGCTGAAAAATGAAAAAAAAATACATAGTAATTGCGGCTGTTGCAGTTATTGCCCTGATAGCTATAGCCTCCTCGGCTTTCATTGTAAACGAAACTGAACAGGTCATAATCACACAATTTGGTAAACCCGTGAGTAAACCGATTGTAACACCGGGAGTGCATTTCAAGATACCCATAGTTCAGCAGGCCAATTTCTTTGACAGACGTTTTCTGGAATGGGATGGCAACCCCAACCAGGTACCCACAAAAGATAAAAGGTTCATCTGGGTGGATACTTACGCACGCTGGCGTATAAAAGACCCGCTCCTGTTCTTTCAGCGTGTGAGGGATGAACGCGGCGCCCAGTCCCGGCTGGATGATATCCTGGACGGTGAGACCAGAAATGCAATTGCAAAGCACATCCTGGTTGAAATAATTCGAACAACCAACCGGGAGTATCAGACAAGTGAAGCCTTGCTGGTAGGTGAAGAGGCCAAGAGTTTAGCCCGTATTAAATACGGCAGGGAGAAAATAGCACGTTCTATTGTTGAAGCAGCTTCTCCCCGCACCCTCGAACTTGGAATCGAATTGCTCGACCTGAGGTTTAAAAGGATTAACTACGTGGAAGAAGTCCAGAAGAAGATATTTGAACGGATGATTACCGAACGTAAGCGCATAGCGGACAAATTCCGTTCCGAGGGTCAGGGCGAGGCATCCAAGATCCTGGGAAATAAGGAGCGTGAGTTAAAAAAGATCCAGTCTGAGGCATACAGAACTGCTCAGGAAATCATGGGAAAGGCTGATGCTGAAGCGACTACCATTTATGCCAAAGCCTATAACCAGAACCAGCAATCCCGGGATTTCTATGCTTTCCTGAAAACCCTGGAGACCTATCAGACAACGTTATCTGGAAAAGACTGGTTGATCCTCTCCACAAAGAGCGATTTCTTCAAATACTTTAGAACACAATCCGGCAAATAGATATTTTAATCCGGGAGCTTCAAGCTCCCGGATTCCTCTTTATTTCTTCCTGATCTCATGACTACTTTTCCAGCCTGAAATCCATATACTTGAGATTAAAAAACCCGTTCACTATCCGCACGGTCAGCACATGCCTGCCACTGGTCAGCACTACTCCCCTCCTGGTGACAGTGGTCCATTTACCCCAACCACCGGTAACGCCCTTCATCATAATATCTGCAACAAATTTCCCGTCCACTTCCAGGCGGATACCCTTTTTCCCTCCTTCGGGAGACCCCGGACCGGCAGCAAATGGAACCGTGACAGTATACCTCCCGCCCTGTTTGACATCCACCGTGTATTTGAGCCATTCACCGTCATAAATCCAGCCTATGCTCCTGCCGTTGGTGTCCACCCCTTCGTTAACCCTGAAATCACTCTTTGCCGCCCCTGTATTCTTACTGTCTGTATCATAATAAGCAACACCCTGACCACCGTCATCAAAATACGGCAGCTCTATGCGCCCGGGAATGATTTGCGCCCTTCCCTTGTACGGACGGCTTGGGATGGTACTCTCCACGTAGAACTCCCTGGGGCCTGAAAATCCCACCAGACCATCGTTGTCCTTTGCCATTGCCACAAACACATGCCCGGTCAACAAACTGGTAACCCCCCTCAGATTGGCGGGCTTCATATAGTCTGTTTTCGAGTAATAGGCATCATTGAAGGTCACTTTAAAACGGTAGGGCGGCCCAGTCCTTGTCTTCAGCAAATACCCGTTGTCAAAAAGATATACTTCTCGAATTCCGCCATCCACATCCTCAGCCGAGACTTCAATAGTTACACTATCACCCTCCTTCACGCTTCGTGGCCCGAAATCGGCAGGCGAGGTTATCACCACAACGGGTTTCTTCTTGTCCCCGATGTTTTTTTTGTACACCCTAACGTAATCAATAACGTAGTAATCCGGCAGAGCGGCATCCCGGTAATCACCTGTAAATTTTACCCGCCTGACACTGCCGGTGTTGGAGGAGAGCCACACCTGACAGGGCTGCGTGGTTACCGCCTGGTCCTTGCCCCAGCGCAGAACCTCCGCACCGTCAATGTAAAAGATATATTCCAGCGGCGTCCATTTCAGCCCGAACACATGAAACGCATTCCAGTCGTCCACCCGGGTAATATTGGTAAAAGACTTGGCATAGGCAGAGGGAACCCCCACGTGAAGGGCCTCCTGGACTACATTCTGCTTCCTTGACTTCCTGAAGAAATCTTCAAAAATATCTATCTCCAGACCGTGAAGAAACGGATTTGCCCCCTTACTCTCCCTGTACAGCCAGAAGGCCGCCCACCAGCCCGGCTGAGTTGTAAGTTTTAGCCGGGCCTCAAAATAGCCATAAAGGAAGCTAACCTTTGACTTCATGCCGCCAACTAGTTGCCATCCTTATCACGGCTGAACCTGATGACGGCATTACCTTTACCGTCAAGGTAGACATTGTCCTTCCTGCGATACCCTTCCGGCCAGCCCTCTCCCAGGTTGTTCGGTCCCTCTTCCAGGACTTGCCACTTCAGGGGATCGATCCCTGTCCCGTTAAACTCATCCCCCCAGACAAACTTCCACGTCTTGTCAGAGTAAACATCAAACCGGTTCACCGTTTTCTCTGCCGGACTCTCCCCCTGAATATTCTTGATCCTTGCAGTAGGGGCTGCAGGAGTATCCCCCATCTCCGCACGAATGGATGCAGCATCACCCGGAACCGACAGGGACACAGCTATCTGCAATGCTATCATTAACAATAAATATCCCGTTTTTTCAAGAATCCGTTTCATGCATCCTTCCATATTCAAGAGGTTGTTTTGAGGCATCTGATTTGATTGTAGCAAGGTTTGAATAAAGATGTCTCTTCAGATACGGCAAATACCCTGCGGGATCAAGTTTTTCTCTGAAGCAGGTCTTCGCAAAACCTTTGAATATTTCAGCCTTTACTCCCCTCCCTCTTGCCTTCAACTGCCCCTTTCCGTATATTATTACTATTACAGACTGTTTACAGACAGGCACTTTCCCGTGCTGTAAACACCAGGGAACAACTCTTGCCTGAAAACAGATTTTGCGTGATACCGGCAACAAAGGAGCAGAGAAGGCCCATACCGGTTGAAGAGAATATGGTCACGCTTGATGACAAGTCCCTGCTCGCGGATTTTGCTGCAAAATTTGGAGGAAAGACGCTCTTCTACAGGTATCTCTCGGAACTTGCAAGGGCAGAGTTTATCGTGCGGAGAGAGGGCAAGATATACGAAGGCCCCCTTCTTGATGTTGTAGTGGACTACGGTGTTGTTGCCCAGAGAATTATCAATGGTGCTCTTGGTGAGATGCTCGGATTTGGGAGAATACAGGTCGATCCTTGAGAGGGCCGGTCTTTCAGGTGCCATGCTCCGTGTCCTCTCTCTTGAACAGGGGACCCAGGAGATATCGGAACTGCCTTTTTAGATAACAGTTGACACCCGTGTGGAAACGAGTGGTTAACCATCCTACACATATTTTATCTTAAGGCCTGCTTTCCTGGCAGCAGCTACCTGTTGTTTATCAGACGAAACAAACAGGTCTGCACGCCAAACTATTGCACACGCAACATGAAGAGCATCCATCGCACGAAGGGGGGAGGCTTCAAGGAGTTTGGTTGAAACAGCGATAACTTCCGGAATCAGATGGATAATCATAGCATCACGAATGTCATCAGAAAGATATTGCTTTATCCTGGCATAATCTCTTTGAGAAAGACATTTCTCTCGTATACGTCGATTCAGAGCGGAAAGGATTTCAGGAACACAGATGACGCTCAGCGATAATTCCGTTGTTTCCTGGCAAATATCGTCGACTATTTGACTTCCTTTTTCCTCTACATATCTCTTTGCAAACGCTGAAGAGTCAAAAAACGTCTTCACGCTTACGCTCCTCTATAATCGCCGAAGACAGTTCTACTCCCTTGACAGAAAGCCGGATTCCCGGCCTCTTCCAGGATGGAATTGCATCTTCTGGAACCACCGGCTTGATCTCGGCAACAGGTTTGCCATGCCGCAGGATAACAACAACCTCTCCCTCTTCTACAGCCGATAATACACTTGAAGATGTTTGCGAAATTCAGTGAACGCTATCGTTTTCATATGACACCTACTCCTTCCTGCACATAAGTGTACACTAATATGAGCAGAATGTCAAGCACCCTGCTGATGGCTACGAACGAACTGATTACACTGACCAACGCATGTCTCCAACTTTCCCTATTAAGAACCTGGCAAATATTCAGGGAGACATCTTCGTCTGTAATATCATGCATTTAACCAGTGAAAAACCTGCTCTTTACACACCCCCTGCCCCCTCTTTTTAGAGGGGAACTGCACGCTTCCTGCTTTCTCAAGGCTGTTTGCTTATCAACCTGCTCACCGTCCCTATCCTCATTCCTCCCCCTATCTGTCAGGCCTTATTCTCCCCTCTATCAAGAGGGGATTAAGGGGTGTGTTCCTCTTAAAAACTCTGTGTTTATTTGCCGGTTTAATAAAATTCTGTTTTGTAGCATTATCATTTTGCAATAACACTGCAGGTGAAAAATATTGACTTAAAAATAAAGAAGGATTATCCTTATTAGGATATCATGCGGGTGAAGGAACAGCCACGGAGGCGCTTGATACAGACACCTTGCTCATAAATGTATACAGACAGGAGGTTATCGATATATGGCCGAGTTGAACAACAATCACAAGAAACAATTCCGGGTATTGATGATATTATTTGCCGGCCTTATCCTCTTTCTTGCCGGACTATTCTTTTACGTGAGATACAAGAGCACACATATAT
>JAADGU010000142.1 GCA_013152195.1 Nitrospirota bacterium | reverse complement strand
CCCTTCAGCTCAAATATAACGACTTCAAGGATCAGAAAGACCTCTGAGTCCCTCCTGAGGCAGCCGGATTTAACGGTCTCTTTTTTGGCATATGCACCATGAAAATGTATCCTGGGTTCTTCTTCATCCCAAAAAATGGTTCCAAACCCAAAGGCCTCATGACTTTCCGTAAGCTCTCTCCATACCGGTTTTGGCGGCATCTTCTCCTCTTCAGGACCAACAACAAAACCGCCTTTCCTGAGCCCTCCCACAATCTGGAAAACTGCTGATCTGACATCCTCTTTTCTGGCAACCTCCGTCAGGCCTTCAAGAAGGTCCTCTCCGTCAGTAAAACGTATAACTATTACCCTGCCAACACTTCCAATCCTGTATTCCATTGTCTCCTCCTCTTTAAAACTATTAATGCCGGATCAATCACTCTCCTCAAAAAGCACCTCATACAATACCTGGCTGAGTTGCTGCAGTTTATAGGGCTTTGTTACAACGCCACAAAAGCCGTATTTCCTGTAGTCAGCCATTATGGGGTCATTGGAATAACCGCTTGAAACAATCGCCTTGACTCCCGGACATATCTCAACCAGTTTACTGATGGCATCCTTTCCTCCCATGCCACCCGGAACAGTCAGGTCCATGATAACTGCATCATAGGGCTCTCCGGATTCCCTTGCTTTTTTATAAACTTCAAGCATTTCAGAGCCGTCTGCTGTAAACTCAACTTCATATCCGATAAGTCTCAGCATCTGCCCTGCAACATCTCTAACAATACCTTCATCGTCCATTATGAGAATTTTCCCCCATCCATTGTAGACTCTTTCGTTGGAATTCACTTCAGTCGGACTTTGTCTCAATGATGCAGGAAGATATATATGGAAGGTTGTTCCGGTGCCTGGTTTGGATTCTACAGTAATGTAACCATCGTGTTTTTTTATAATTGAGTAGGTAATTGCGAGTCCAAGACCACTTCCCTTCTTTTTGGTGGTAAAGTAGGGGTCAAATATCTTTTGAAGGTTTTTTTTCGGAATTCCAGAGCCTTGGTCTTTTATAGATATCTTTATAAAATCCCCCTCTTGAAAAGGCAGCATTTTTTCTGATACGGCTGATATGTTTTCTGCACTTACCTCAACCGTTCCACCCTTCGGCATGGCTTGCTGGGCATTAATAATGAGATTGTCGATGACCTGACTGAACTGTGCCTTATCTATCTCTACCGGCCGGAGATCTTCTGCAATGGAGACCTTACACATGACGTTGGACCCTCTTAATGCAAAACACGAGGAGTCCTTTATTATCTCTGCTACAGAGGCTGTTTTCTTCATAACCTCGCCACCTTTTGCAAAGGTCAGCAGTTGTCTGGTCAGACCTTTGGCCCGCAAAGACGCCTTTTCCGCTTCTGTCAATCTTTCAAACGTCTTATCTTCAGGCTTTATATAGGTTTTTGCAATGGAAATATTTCCCAGAATTGCAGTTAACAGGTTATTGAAATCATGGGCAATTCCTCCGGCAAGTACCCCCAATGATTCGAGCTTCTGTGTTTTTAGTATTTCTCCTTCCAGTTTCAGTTTCTCCGTAATGTCTCGGAGCACAAGTACCACACCAATGATTTTGCCCTCTTTATCACAGATAGGAGCTGCGCTGTCAGATATAATCCGCTCAGTGCCGTCCCGTGCTTTAAGTACCGTCTTGTCTGCAAAACCAACAATACCCCTGGTTTTCAGTACCTTCATTGCAGGGTTCTCCACGGGTTCTCCGGTCTTTTCATTGATTATGTGGAAAATCTCGGTCAGAGGTCTTTTAACGGCATCTTCCTGGCTCCAGCCGGTAAGTTCTTCAGCTATCTTGTTTATAAGAACGATATTTCCGTCAGTGTCAGTAGTTATCACGCCATCGCCAATTGATTGCAGGGTTACGGCAAGGCGTTCTTTTTCAGCGGCGATTCTTTCTTCGGCCCGGGAGCGCTCGATTGCTGTTGCAAGTACATTGGATACTGCCTGAAGGAAATGAATATCATCCGTAGTAAATTTACGAAATCCGGTTGTATGTGCACCAAGGATGCCAAAGGGCCGTTTCCCTCCATGGATGATAACACTCATACCGCTGACCACATCGTGGTCAGTGAGCAACTGCGGCCCTCTGAACCGGCTTTCAGTCCTGAGGTCTTCAACAACTACCGGCTTGCTGGAGACAAGGGTATATCCAGCCTGTGAGTCTCTCTCTGTTCCAACTGTTGTATGGCCTGTAAGACCGTCCTTCCAGCCAACACCAGCCCGTAACAGGAATTCGTTACCATCAGGAAGGAGCTCCAGAACCTTGCAATACTCTACATCGAGCGTCTTTGCTACAAAGGAAACAGATTCTTCCATCAGTGTGGAAGGCTCTATCCCGGAAAGTGCCCGCTGTCCCAGTTCAGCCACGACTGCCTGCTGGTTCGCACGGACATTGAGTTTTTCCCTTGCCCGTTCACGTTCAGTGACATCATTTGATGTTAATACAAATCCGGCGAGTTTTCCTTTCTCGTCCAGTATGCCGGAGACCCTTGATTCAAGAATCCTTGTCCCGTTTTCTGTCTCCTGTTTTATTGTGTATCTGTATTCGCCTTCTTTCCTGACCGTCTCTATGGCCTTTCCAAAGCGGGATGGGTCTATTTGTTCTCTTGTATGCATCTCCATGACAGTGTGCCCGATGACCGCATCTGCCTTGTAACCAAAGATTTTTTCTGCCACATGATTATAGTATACGATACGAAAGTCGAGATCTGTAGCGGCCAGGGCCATGTCTGTGAATGAGCGCATTATGTTGTCAAGATAAACTGTTTTCTTTGTCAGTGCCCTTTCAGTCTCCCGAAGGTGCTTGACGAGAAAGACAACAACAGGAGCAACGATTAGAGAGAGCACAAAGGCATCAACAGCACCTGTTATGAGTAGACTGAGACGAATTTCCCTATAAATTATCAGGGCTGTAATAACATTTGTCAGTGCTGTCAGTATTTCTGTCAGAAGCATTGATATCCAGAAAAGGTGCCACAGGCGGATGGTCTTAAGCTTATGAAGGATATGTTCTATCATGGGTCAATTTTTGTGGTTGTAACGTAAAAGCATGACTCTCCGGTCATTTTAACATGATTTGTCAAAGTTGAGTATATAAAAGTAAGGGAAGTAACCCTAAGGGGTTGGTGTTATACTGTAAAGAGTTCCTGCATTGTAGCGGCTTCTTCTTCAGCCTTTGCCCTGATGTTTTTTAGCTTGTCTTCATCAAGCGAAAGCTCCAGCACAATGGCATCGTGCTCTTCAGTCCAAATACCATCGTCTTCGATCTTGGGGAAAAAAGTCCTTGAAAGTGCTTCTGCAAGAGATATGACAGATGATATCTCCCTGTAATGAGTACACATTGAGGGCTTGTGGTGGTATCTGACCGAACATACAATCTCGTCTGGTAACAGGGCCTTTTCGAGGAAATTTCCCCCCGCCATGGGATGGTCAATCCCGAAGACCTCGGTTTCTTTAAGAGATATATTATCTGAGGACAGCATTAATATATATTCTTCTCTATGCAGAGTAAGAAAAATAACCCTTCCAATATCGTGAAGCAGTCCTGAGACAAAACAGCTTCCCCTTTCAATATTGCATACATGGTCTGAAATGTTTGCAGCTATTATGCCGACCTCATAAGAGTGTTGCCAGAGTTTTCCAAGCCTTTCACGCTCGTTTCTGCCTAAAAACTTAAAGACAGAGGTTCCAAGGCAGATTCCTTTTACAAGATCATAACCGAGGAACATAATGGCCTGTTCAAGTGTGTTGACCTTGCCGGCATGACCAAAATAGGGAGAGTTTGCCATCCTGAGTATCTTTTCCGTCAGGGTCTGGTCGTGTTTAATTACTTTGGCAATATCAACAAAGGTAGATTTCTCATCCTGAAGTACCTCAAAAAGACTTCTGAGGATTACGGGAAGAGTGGGCAGCTCTGTTAGACTGGCGATATTCATGCTTGTCATCATTGTTGGTTGCTGATTATTGTCTCAGTATTCAGGGGAAATAAAAACCTAACCATCTGAATCCTGACACGTAAAACCTTATCGACCAAATAGCAAAAAACTTTAGTTGCTGTATGGCAGTATAGCCCTGGAATTTTATGCTTCTTTTGAAGAGAGTTTTTTGATTACCTGTTTCGAGATTGAAGGTGAAAAATAGAGCCCGCCCTTTAATATGGAAACGATAGCTTCTTTCAGTTCAGAGAAAGGGGTTGGTTTCATAATAACACCGGAGGCACCCCTCCTGATGGCATCGGCTATTCTGTTAACGTCCATAATCCCTGTGAGAATGATTATCTTGGATCCGGGAACAAGGGGTCTGAGTTCCTTGATAACGTCTGCTCCATGCATTAAGGGAAGATTCATGTCAAGGATGATGACATGCGGGGACTTTTCTTTTATTACCTTAATTGCATCTATGCCGTTTTCAGCCACACCAATAACCCTGTAACCTTCAACAGAGTTGAAAAGTTCTTTCAGTCCATCCCTGACTATGGCATGGTCTTCTATAATAAACACTTTGATCATCTATAACATTATATCATAGATTCACACATACCTCCAGCTCCGGTTTTTGGGTTTATTGTCTGAAGCAGGCCGGTGTTGCTGTGTGGTCATCCATAATCCGGAATATTTAGGGCCAAACTTGTTTTTATTCATTCTATCGTCCATATTTAGAGTCTGTGTATAAACTGCTGTTTTTTATTTTTGTCATACCCGAAGTCTGTAATCGGGTATCCAGAACTCACTGAAAAGAATGGATTCCCGCTCAACAGACCGCGGGAATGACGGCTCAATTCTTGTATTTATACACAGACTCTATTTAGTAAAAACTTTAGACTTCAGGGAGGGGCTGGCTCATCAGGAGGGGATGAGCCAGCCGGAAGAAGAGAAACGTGGGGGCACAGACGTTTTTTTACAATTTCTTCTATCTGGACAACCCTGTCAGCCATTCCTGCTTTGCTCACTGACTTAGGCATCCATGGCACCTTGGTATATTATCGGACGGTTTTATGAAAACTTTAATCCCTGTTTACCTCATCAATATAAGCCCTCATTCGTATAATGGCCTGACTGTGGAGCTGAGACACCCTTGATTCAGAGATGCCCAGAACATTGCCAATCTCTTTAAAGGTAATTTCCTCCCAGTAATAGAGTGAAAGTATAATCTTTTCCCTTTCCGGCAACCTGTCCATCGCTCTTTCGAGCTGGTTTTTGATATCTGCCTTCTCGATGAGCCCAAGAGGATCATCTGCATTCATATCCTGGATATGGTCATGTATATTGTATGTGCCGTCTCCGTTCTGTCCGACCCTGTGTTCGATATCTTCAAGGCATATCATCACCGACCCGTTTGCATCCTGCAGCAGTTTGAATAGTTCATCGGTATCTATCCCGAGTTCCTCTGCAACCTCCTCTTCGGAAGGAGGGCGGTCAAGTTTCTGTTCCAGACGGCGGTATGCTGATTTAAGGTCGTTTATTTTTTTCTGAAGTTGTTTCGGTGCCCATTCAGCTGACCTCAGTTCATCAAGCATTGCCCCTTTTATCCTGTATTCTGCATAGGTTTTTATATTTGCATGTCTTGAAGTGTCGTACCTTTCAATTGCATCAAGCAGTCCTATCACGCCAACACTTATGAGATCATCTATTGTGAGCTGTGGTGATAGTCTCCAGGCAAGCCTGTAAGCAGTATATTTTATGTACGGAAGCATATCCTTCAGGACAGCTTCTTTTTCTTCCTCTGTGGTGATGGTCCTATATCCCTGTATCATTTCTGACCCCGAAAAGATTTCCTAAAAAGAACTGGATGCTTCCTTTAAGCCTGGTTTTGCTATCGTTGCCAACTTTGAATGCGAGCTCATTAAAGCCTTGTGCCGAAAGGCTTTCGGGCTCAAAGGTTACAACTGTCTGCTGGGACCTGACGGCCCTCGGTATAGCACTATCCTGGGGAATGAATCCGAGATAATCGAGAGCTATGTTCAAAAACCTCTCTGTTACGATGTGCAGTCTCCTGAAGACCTCAAGTGCCTCTGAAGAACTCCCGGCACAGTTAACCAGTATTTTGAACTCCCTTTCCTGATATCTGGTGTTAAGGAGTTTTATCAATGCGTAGGCGTCTGTGAGGGAGGTCGGCTCCGGGGTTATAACAACCACTATGTCCTGTGCAGCCATACAGAAGAAGGTTACATTGGAGGATATTCCTCCACTGGTATCAATCAGGAGAACATCCACATCTTCATCAAAGGAATCAAATTCATCGAGCAATCTTAACCTCTCAAATTCGTTGATGCTGGTGAGTTCTTCTATTCCGGAGCTTGCAGGCAGTATCATGACGCCCTCAGGACCCTTTACAATGACCTCCCCAAGGGACCTTTCACCTTTAAGTAGGTGATGAATATTGTATCTTGGCGCCATGCCGAAAAGTATGTCGATGTTGCTCAGTCCGAGATCAGCGTCAAATATGAGGACCTTTTTCCCCTGTCTCTGAAGTGATATGGCGAGGTTTGCCACTATGTTTGTCTTGCCGACTCCGCCCTTTCCGCTTGTAACGGCTATGGTGCTTATCTGTTTCGGCTGGTTCTTTAGCTGTTTCATTTTTCCACTCCTTTTTCCAGTATGAGCCTTGCGAGCGTATTGTTATCGGGAAACTCTATATCCATTGGTATGCGCTGTCCGGTGGTAATATAGGCAACAGGTTTTTGATACAGGACAGCCAGATTGTAGATGGCACCAGCATTAACTGCCTCATCTACCTTTGTGAAGCCGAGACAATCGATACTGAGCTGTCTGTAATATTTATATGCATCAATCATGAAGATATCATCACTGCTTGTGCTCATGATCAGATGTGTCTCTATCGGGAGCCCAAGGGTATGAATTTTTCGGATCTCGTCAATATATTTTTCATCCCTGGGATTTCTCCCTGTTGTATCAATAAATATCATATCCCGGCTGGTATGTTTGGTTACCTTGTCTTTCAGGCCGGAGATATCTGATACCACCTCCAGCGGGACACCAAGAATCCTTGCAAAAAACCTGAGCTGTTCAACTGCGCCAATGCGGTATGTATCAAGTGTTATGATGGCAATCCTCTTGCCTGAGCGTATTGCCTGGGAGGCAAGTTTGGCCAGTGTGCTGGTCTTCCCAACGCCGGTGGGGCCTATAAGCATCACTGCTTTTTTTGCAGACAAGGCATCCATGGTCTTTATCTCCTCGATCAGAACATTCAGAAGGGACTCGGTGTTTCCTGCCTTCTCACATAGCCTCAGTGCGAACTCTTCCTTAATGGACATTTTTGAGAGCATTTTCAGCATCCTGAGTTTTTTGTCCGGAAGTTTCATCTCATATCCACTTCTCTTCATCTGAACGAGGGCCTCTTTAAGCCGTTCTACCTCGCTTTTGAGTTCTGAGAAGTCTGTTGACTTTTCTGTTATACAGGATGTTTCAGCGATGTTTATTCCTTCATAATCCACTGCTGCAACAACCTCGACCATATTCTCATTTAGTTGCTCTGATGAGAGGATTACCGCGTCAGGACCCAATTCCCTTTTTACCATCTTGAGTACCACGGAAAAAGTCTTCGCATGGAATTTTTTAATCTTCATAGCTCACCATTCCCAGAGAATAGAGTTTTGTGTTTGATGAAATTTCATTGCTTGACAGGATGACCAGTGAGGGCATAAGCCTGTCAGCTATATTTCTTAAATACCTGCGTATCTGGGGAGAACAGACCAGAGCCGGCTGGATGCTTTTGAGCTTGTCCCCCTTCAATGTCTTTTCAATACCCCGCAGGAGTCGTTGCATTAATTGAGGTGACAGGCTTGTACTCTCTTCCATTGACTGTGTAATTTCACGTTCATATCTTGGGTCAAGGGTGAAGACAGGCAGGGTGCCGTCAGGGAGCATATACTGTCTGCTTATAACCCTGGAGAGGGACTGTCTGACGAGTTCTGTGAGTGTGTCAGGGTCTTTTACTCTTTGACCGTGATCAAGAAGGGTTTCAAGTATGGTGATCATATCCTTGATGGGTATGCGTTCTTTAAGGAGGTTCTGAAGCACTCTCTGTACTGTGCCTAACGGGAGTATGTTCGGAACAAGTTCTTCAACTATCCTTGGATAGTTCCTGGAGACATTGTCAAGGATATCCTGTGTCTCCATCCTGGTAAGTACCTCCCAACCATGTTTCCTTAGCAGTTCTGTCAGGTGGGTGACGATGACAGTGGAAGGGTCAACAACCGTATGTCCTCTGGTCTGGGCGGATTCTATTTCACTCTCGTCAATCCAGCAGGCCGGCAGACCAAAGGCAGGCTCTTTTGTCGGGATACCCTCAACCTTCTCCTGTCCCTCGTCTCCGGCCACTGCAAGCCATTTTCCCAAAAGCACCTCTCCTTTTGTAATTTCAATACCTTTTATCTGGAAACTGTATTCATGGGGTCTGAGTTGCAGATTGTCCTTTATATGAACAGGGGGGACTATAAATCCAAGTTCCTGTGCAATCTGTCTGCGCATTGCCTTGATCTTTCCAAGCATCTGCCCCCCCGGTTCTTCAACAAGAGGTATCAATCCGTAGCCGATCTCAAGGCTCAAGGGGTCAAGTTCAAGATAAGATTCAATTGACGGCTCTGAAGGGGTTTCGGCCTCCGTGACCTCTTCCTGTACTGCGGCAGGTTTCCGGGATGCCATGTATGCAATCGAGCCTGAGGTGATGGATATAATGAGAAACGGGATGTGAGGCAACCCTGGAACAAGTGCGAGGATGAAGAGTACACCGGATGCAGTTGACAGGGCCTTGGGATTCACGAATATCTGTTTCTTAACCTCATCTCCAAGGTCTGTATCGCTTCCTGCCCGGCTTACGACTATGCCTGCCGAGGTTGATACGAGCAATGCAGGTATCTGTGACACAAGTCCGTCACCTATTGTTAGAAGCATATATGTTCTTGCGGCATCAGCGATGGGCATGCCCTTCTGAAAGACCCCTATCATGAGTCCGCCCAGAATGTTTATCACTGTTATAACGAGTCCTGCAATGGCATCACCCCTTACAAATTTACTCGCACCATCCATGGCCCCGTAAAAATCCGCTTCATGCGATATGGTTTCTCGTCTCATTTTTGCAGATTGTTCGTCTATAAGACCGGCATTCAGGTCGGCATCTATTGCCATCTGTTTCCCTGGCATGGCATCAAGGGTAAACCTTGCTGCAACCTCGGCAATCCTGCCTGCCCCCTTTGTAATAACTATAAAGTTGATAATTACAAGGATCAGAAATACAATAAGACCTACAGCATAATTACCGCCAACAACAAAATTGCCAAAGGATTTTATTACCCGGCCTGCAGCCTCAGCGCCTTCATTTCCCTTGAGGAGTATTATCCTTGTTGTTGCAATATTAAGAGACAGCCTGTAGAGTGTGACCATAAGCAGAAGAGATGGAAAGACCGAGAAATCAAGGGGCTTTTTAATATAGACAGATGTAAGAAGTATCACGATTGCAATGGATACGGAGATGGACAGAAATATGTCAAGCGCAAAGGCGGGCACAGGTAGAAGCATTATTCCCAGGACTACCACCATGCACAGTGCCAGGACCATGTCACTGTGATTTTTCAGAAAGTTTAGTCTGTCCATACATTTTCCTCCAGGTTGCCGGTTAATGTTTTCCTGTCGGCTTGATTTCCATGTAATCCGTAGTTCCTTGCCGGTAGCATTCTATGCCACCGCTCCCCTGAGCTTGTAAATATAGGAAAGTATCCTGGCAACTGCCCTGTAAAGTATCTCGGGTATTTCAGTATCCACATCAAGCTTGAAGAGTGCCTGGGCTATGGGTTTGTCCTCCACAATGGGAATGCCGGATTTGCCGGCAATATCCTTTATCTTTTGTGCCATGAAACCTGCACCCTTTGCAATGACCTTTGGTGCTCCCATGGCAGCCCTTTCATATTTCAGTGCAACAGCTAGATGAGTCGGGTTTGTTATAACTACAGTGGCTTTCGGTACCTCCTGCATCATCCTTTTCTTAGCCATCTCTTTCTGTATGGACCTTATCCTGGCCTTTATATGCGGGTCACCTTCTGTTGATTTGTACTCTTCCTTCACTTCTTCCTTGCTCATTCTGAGGGAGCGTTCATGTTTCCATTTCTCGTTGATATAATCAAGCAGGGATATGACAAAGAAGCAGACAAAGCCGATTTTTATTGTATATATGAGCATTCCTGACATGGATACCGAAAGAGTCTGTACATCCATAGCCATCATATTCAGGATCAGGGGCATGCTTTTTCTGACCACGAAATAGAGTAACAACGCACCTGTAATGAATTTGACAATACCCTTCAGGAATTCCATTGCAGCATGTCTTGAGAACATTCTCTTTATACCCTCTATCGGGTTTATCTTTTCCACTTCCAGCTTTAGGGGTTTGATGACAAAGCCACCCTGAATGACATTGCCGGATATTGCCATCAGAACGGCGATTGCCATAAAAGGCAGCAGTATCAGGACGCCTTTGACAGATAAATCCTTCATTACATCCAGAGGACCATTAAGGTGTGGGAAGGTAAGCCCCTCTCTCGTAATGACCATGATGTTCTGTATGGTGGAATGTCCCATAAAAAGCATGACGAGGACAACTCCTCCCATGGAGAGCATTGAACTGAGTTCCCTGCTGCGGGCAACACGGCCCTCTTCCTTGGCCTTTTGCCGTTTTTGAGGCGTTCCCTGTTCTGTTTTTTCCTGGTCATCAGCCATTTATCTGGTTCCTCCAGAAAGGATTATAGCGGTGAGATCAGCCTTTATCCCGATGAAATAACCGCTGAGGAGATATATCATCAGCGGTAACCCAAGGAGCATTACAATATATCCCATAGTGATATATATGGGATATCCAACAAAAAATATATTAAATTGAGGTATAAGTTTGGAGAGCATGCCAAGCAGTATGTTGGTTATCATTACCACGGTTATGACCGGTGCAGAAAGTTTGATTGCCAGTACAAATATCCTGCTGCTGAGGGCTATCCCTGCACTAACCATGGACTTTATGTCTGCTCCTCCAACTGCTATATGTTCAAAGCTCTTTATAAAGGCATAAATAAAGTAGTGATGGGCATCAAGGGTTAGAAAGAGCAGAAAGGCAACAATGCCGTAAAGCCTGGCAATATCTGTTGACTGACCGATCTCCGGGTTAAAGACTGTTGCCATGGAAAGTCCCATTGTAGTGGCTACAATCTGTCCGGCTGTATCAACAGCATAGAAAATGAATCTTACGGTCAGGGCAAGGACAAAAGAGAAGATAGTCTCCTTTAGCACCATCAGGGGAATGTCTGTTTCAGCCCAGATACTTTTTTGATTCTTTATGTCTGTTCCGTTATCTGTGAATAGCTCTGTGGAAGATTGCAGATTTTCGCCGGGCTGAATGACGGTCTGCACTATAGGGGTCAGCAGTAGAGATAGGGCAATGATAAGACCAATCTTGAAATGGGGAGGCAGATTCTTGCTGCCAAAAAAGGGCAGGAATGTCATTACTATCCCCAGTCTCAAAAAGACAAGGAGAAAGGTCGTTATGTCGTTAGTCAGTATTTCAGTGCCTTTCATGAAATCTCCTTGCAATCTGTCACTTTATATAAAACGGTATATTAACTATCAACCGGTGGGTGAAATCTACCAGAACCTGAGCAGTCCAGGGAAGAAGGATAAAGAGACAGAGGAAGACAGCCAGTATTTTGGGTACAAAAGTAAGGGTGAATTCCTGTATCTGTGTAATTGCCTGAAAAAAACTGATTAGAAGCCCTACGAGGAGGCTTACAAGCAGTGCAGGTCCTGAAACTATGAGGACTGTTTTAATTACCTCCCCGGAGATATCTCTTACCATGTCTATAGTCATTGGAAACTCCTTACGAGTGAGCCGATCATGAGATTCCAGCCGTCAACAAGAACAAAGAGGAGAAGCTTGAACGGCAGGGATATTATTACAGGCGGCAACATCATCATTCCCAGAGAAAGCAGTACGCTTGCGACTACCATGTCTATAACCAGAAAGGGCAGATAAATCAAAAAGCCTATCTCAAATGCTGTCCTTAGTTCGCTGATTGCAAAGGCTGGAATTACAATCCTCAGAGACAGGTCTTCCGGTTTTTCAGCTTTTTTAATGCCGGCAATGTCCATAAACAGACCGAGATCTTTTTCTCTGGTCTGCTTCAGCATGAACCCTTTAATTGTGGGTTCTGCCTTTTGGAGGGCGTCAACAAACGTTATCTCTTCCTGAACGTAGGGGGTTACGGCATCTGCCTGGATTTTCTCTACAACAGGTGACATGACAAAGAGTGTAAGGAAGAGGGAGAGTCCTATGATAACAGGATTGGGGGGGATTTGCTGCCCTCCTATGGCATGCCTCAGAAAGGAGAGAACCACCACTATCCTTGTGAAGGATGTAAACATTACCAGTACTGCCGGAATGAATGAGAGGAGGCTTAGAACGATAAAGAGATTCATCATTGGGTTGTCAATCTCTCTGAGGTCAAAGGCATTAGCAGTTGCAGGAAATACAGTTGAGGATATGATTGCAAAATAGAGAGTGTAAATTGCAATCTTTACATGTTTTCTCTGAAGAAACTTTCTGACATTTCTCAGTCCAGATAATTTATCCGGTTTAACTCTAAGCAATTTAACCGTACCGGACCTTTTAATCCCCGGATAAAGGCGTAGTGATCTGTTTTTATCTTTATTTATGTAGATTGTGAAATGTCTCATTTTCTGATAAGCAGTTCCTTGAAACTTTTTATCTGCTGTATATTGTCCTTGAGTGTCCTGAGTTCGTTTTCAAGGGCACTTTCCGGGAGTGTCTTCAGGAGCTTCAGGTCATTTGCTGTAACCCCGATAAGGAGTATCTCTTCACCAGCCTTGATTATTGCTATACCTTTTCTGGGGCCCAGGTTCAGGTATCCGAGGGTTTTGAGAATTTCGGATCCTGAACCCGTTCTCTTTTTCATAAACCCAGCCACAACCAGTATGAGGCCGACAATGAATACAAGTGAAACTATTATCTTGAGTGTTTCGTCCATCATTTCAGTTGTTTGATCCTTTCCAGTGGACTTATAGTGTCTGTGAGCCTTACCCCAAACTTTTCATTAACCACAACAACCTCACCCCGTGCAATCAGTTTGTTGTTGACAAGTATCTCCATTGGTTCTCCGGCCAGCTTTTCAAGCTCGATAACAGAGCCCTGACCGAGTTGAACCAGTTCCTGAATGAGCATTTTTGTCCTTCCAAGCTCGACTGTTACCTCAAGTGGTACATCAAGCAGAAAATTTATATCCTTTACGGTTTGCTCCCCGCTCTCATCTGTTTTCAGTTCGTCGAATCTTGCCTCTTCCGGTTCCTTGCTGCCTGGCTGTTGAGTTTCAGTCATTTTTTTATCCATCCTTGTGGCTCCTTTCATAATTCATTTCAATTGACCTTGTAATCTTTACTGCCTGGCTTCCCCTGTGATGTCCGGGAGTACAGTAAAACTTTGGCACTCCTTCAACCTTGACGACCAGTTCATCAGCCACCGACTTGCCGAGCGTTATTATATCGCCGGTCTGCAGGTTCAAAACATCCTTAAGTTTCAACTCTGCCCTGTCGAGTTCAACAGTTATGTTAACGAAGGATTCATTCAGTGATTCGACTAATCTTTTGATCCAGCCTTTATCCACGTCTATGGTGTTGCTGGTATTGCCGGAATAAAGCTTTTCCTTGATCGGTTCAACAAGTGAGTAAGGTATTCCGAGGTATATCTTCCCTGTAAGGTTCTCCATCTCCACGTGGAATTCAACCTTGATGAGTGTCTCGGTTTTTGGTATCAGGGTTACGAACTGAGGGTTTGTTTCAGATCCGGCGAATTCTGTTTTTACCTCAACAAGCTCAGCCAAAGCGTTTTGAAGATCGCCAAGCGCTAAGGTCAATACTTTATTAATGAGTCGCTGCTCAACAGGGGTAAAACTCCGTCCACCTGTTTTTACAGGACTTGGACTGTTACCACCAAAGAAATATTCTACCAGGGCAAAGATAAGCGGTGCTTCAAGTACCATTAATGCGTGGCCTTTGAGTGGATGAATCCTGAACATGTTTATGCTGGAGGGCAAGGAGATCGTCTTCATGAATTCCTCGAACTTTACAATGGATATGCCCTGGGCTGTGACATCTATGAACTTGTTGATAAAGTTTGAGAGTGAGACCCTGAATAGTCCTGCAAATCTCTCTTTGACCATCTCGAGTCCCGGCATCCTTCCCCGGATAATCCTTTCCTGGTTTGTCAGATCATAAACACGAATACCGTCAGGCGGCACCTGCGGCATTGTTGCTACCTCGCCTTCCTTTACGCCCTTTAACAGGGCATCGACTTCATCCTGGGAGAGTATATCGCTCATTGCATTACAAAATCGGTAAAATAAATGTTCTTGAATACATCCCTGCCAACAGCAGAGTTTGCCCTCATGAGAAGTTCGTCTTTCAGCTGAAATTTTCCTTCAGGAGTTGATATGGATTCTGCAGTCTTGCTGCTCAGCAGTGTTATGACAGCGTCCCTCAGATGCGGTGTTCTTTCCTTTATCAATTCCTCATATTTTATGTCTGTCATCTCGAGTTTTATTGTGACCTTAAGAAACCTTCCCCGGTCGGCAAGGTTAACAACAAACGGTTCAAGTGGAAACAGGGCGGGTTGTTCTTCATTGATACTGTCACCTTTTATCGGTACTGCCTTTGTTTCGCTCTTTTTGCCCAGAAACATTGAATAGGCAAAAAAACCGCCTCCACCGAGCAAGAGCAAGGTTACAACGGCAATTATAACCAGCTTCAGTTTGCTTTTCCCCCCCTGTTTCCCACCCCCGGCTTCCTCTTCCTGTTTCTCCTCTTTTTCTTCTGCCATTCAGGCCTCCTTTTCGGATGGGGTATTGATAATTAACTTGATAGACCTTTAACTGGTGACTATAACAACAATCATTGGCTGCTCAAGTATTCAAGGAACATGCCTGTTTTAAATATTCTTGTAAATCAAGGGGATACGGGTTGTGTTGTCAAGAAAATGGCTTGTATGGCCGGAGGGGATGTTGACGGAAAATTGACATTGGTGGACCGAATTCAGGGGAGGGAAGCTATTTGCATTGTCGCATACAACCCTTGCCCTTACAGTTCAGGGAATCTGTTCTGTCAGACTGAAGACGGGTTTGCTGCCTGCAACAGCCGGGTTCCACCCG